>JASFVL010000402.1:0-4267 GCA_050049875.1 Anaerolineales bacterium | reverse complement strand
CGAAGCTCCTGTCAGGCCACTGTGCATCACAACCTCAATATTTGCTCGTGTTGATGCTAGTTGAAGAAGAGAGTTGGTGATATCGTTCTCCCGAAATGGAGAGCGAGGTCCGTTTGTCAAGTTTAAGTTATAGGAGAAGTAGAGGGAAGGAGTACTCCTATGAATACTCACAGATTTGGGAAACTGTGCTTTAGGAAAGTTTATATAAACATTTCTCACGCATATCGAGTTATAACCTCCATAATTGTCCTGCTTCTTCTTTTCTGTTTTGGGAAAAGCGGCAGCACGATCGATTTCAATTCAGCCCTGGCGGCTCCACACGCCGATGAACCATCAACTTGGATAATTGATTGTGTGGATTGCCCCAAGAACTTTACAGATATGTCTGACCGCAGCCTACAGCTGGACAGCCAAGGAAATCCTCACATTGCCTATGGAGCGGATCACCTCTATTATGCTTGGAACGACGGCACAAACTGGCATCATGAGACTGTGGATGCCTCGGCAGGTGTTGGTTCATTAGCCTCTTTAGCCTTGGATGCGAGCGGATATGCCCACATTGGCTATTTTGATGCTATCAACCAGAAATTGAAGTACGCTTATCAAGACGCTCAGGGGTGGCACATTCAGGCCATAGATGAACTATTAGGTGGTGGTAGTATTTCCATAGCGCTAGATGTGAACGGGTATGCTCGCATCAGTTATAGCGAACATTACCACCCTCCTGCAGATCCGCATCATCTCGTAAAATACGCCAATCAGGATTCTTCAGGCTGGCATATCCAGACTATTGAAGATTGGGGAGATTACAACTTATTTCTTGATATTGTAGGATATAGTTCTTTGGCTCTAGATGTGAATGGATACCCTCATATCAGCTATGTTGTCGGACACGACCTAAAATATGCTTATGAGGATGTTTCTGGCTGGCACATTGAGGTTGTGGCGGAGGTGTCCTGCACATATACATCCATTGCTTTAGACACAGGTGGGAACCCCCATATCGCTTACTTCAGTGAAGCTGTGGGATTAAATTACGCTTACCGAGACCTCTCCATTTGGCACACGCAAACTGTAGATAACGGGGCGGACATTGGTAGGTACACATCCCTTCGCTTGGATGAGGGCGGGTATCCTCATATCAGCTATTACAAAGGTATCAACGAGGATCTGATGTATGCCTATCAGAACGTCTCGGGGTGGCGCATCCAATCCGTAGATAAGGGGGGAGGCGTCGGGAAATATACCTCTCTAGCTTTAGATAGAAGTGGACACCCGCACATCAGCTATTACGGCGAAGGGGTATTGAAGTATGCTCATCAAAACTTGTCTGGCTGGCATTTCCATATGGTGGATAGTGGGGCAAATGTTGGTGAGTACACCTCCCTGGTCCTTGATACGATGGAGTATCCTCACATTAGTTATTACGATCATACCAATACTAATCTTAAGTATGCTTACCAGGACGCCTCCGGCTGGCACCTCCAGACTGTTGATAGGGAAGGGAATGTCGGTGAATACACCTCTTTGTCTCTGGACTCAAATGGATATCCCCACATCAGCTATTACGATGCCAGCAATAGGGATCTGAGGTATGCGTATAAGGACCTCTCCGGCTGGCACATCCAAACTGTTGATGAGGAGGGAGATGTTGGACAATACTCCTCCTTGGCCCTGGATGAGGAGGGGTATTCTCACATTAGCTATTATGACCGTGCCAACACGGATTTGAAATATGCCTATCGGGACGCATCAGGTTGGCATATCCAGAACGTGGATAGTGAAGGAATTGTAGGATCCTACAGCTCCCTAGCTCTGGATTCGAATGGATATCCTCACATCAGTTATTCCAGATTCGAGTTTCCTTCTATTTGGCTCGATAGCCTGAAGTACGCTTATCGGGATGACTCCGGTTGGCATATCCAAACGGTTTATACAGGCGACTTTATTGCCCATTTTTGTGGAAACACTTCCATAGCTTTGGATAGTAGTGGATACCCTCACATCAGTTTCTGTTATGAACGCCCTGTTTCCTGGCACTCTCTTAAAAAGTTAATGTACACTTATCTAGATGCGTCCAGTTGGCATGTTCTAGAAATAGAATACGATCCTGGTGAGCATAGCTCTCTTTTCTTGAGCACGAGTAAACACCCTCATATCAGCTATCAATCTGATAGTTATTATTTAAACGATCGGTTAATGTACACTCACCATCTTCCTTCAGGGTGGTCTACTGAAGTAGTGGACCCGGTAAAGGGGGTTGGAGGATACTCATCCCTTGTGCTGGATGCGGATGAAATCCCTCACATCAGCTACTATGATTTCAGCAACAGCGACCTGAAATATGCCCACTACGGTCCGATATATTATTATCTCCCCATCCTAACCAACGACTAGACAGCTTTGATGCAGACTCCAACCACATGCTGGTGATCTTCATTAATTCGGGATAAGGATTTTCTCTCTTGAAAAATACCGTTTTAGGACAAAATAATATCCATTTTCTACTCGATAGAGAGCCTTATAGGTCGATTTTAGGTTTCTCTTGAACTAGCGCCAATGAATAAGACTGCAACCCGCCTATTAGAGAAAAGGGAATGCACGTCGTGGATCTTGTAACTCGGGTCGTTTGCATCAATCTTTTGGATTAATGAGTTGTCTTTAAAGCATGGGTTGAAGCAAATTCCTAAGCATCTGGCATATAATTTGCACATATGTTAAGTGGAGAAACAGGCGAAGCTATTAAAATGGGGAACGGAGGTAACAAATGCACATTTTGAAAGCTGAACGAGGTCAAGGTATTGCCGAATACGCCTTTTTATTAACCTTAGTCTTTCTCGTTGTTATCGTGGTTCTGCAACTCTTTGGTATATCTGTTTTTGATATATACACTTACTTGGTTGAAGAATTACTAAAAGTATTCACGTGACGGAAAAAAACGCCCTTGACCTGCCCCCCTCCTGCCAGGGGGGTATTTTTTATCCAATACCAAGGGCGTACAAAAGAGTTGTAGATTCTGCTATAACAAACCAACCCTAACTGAGTAGGCGCCGCCTTTAACTATCATTTTTCCACAGAACTTCAGCGTATCTTTTAGTGTAATCCCCTAAGACAGGTTGGTTAATTTGTAAATTATTGATTCCTAGCTTTCCGATGCTGAAACAGATCCTATGTTCTGTTTGCTGAGCACACCGCTGGGACGAGAGTGGATCATCTGGCTTTTACATACCTTAAATTTAGGGTCGAGGCGATCACCAATAAAGCTGTGATTGGTTACCGTCTCTTAATAGGTGATTTGCCTGGGTATTCAGGGGAGGTAAGCCCAATCCCTCACATAGGAAGCTCAACCGGATTGTCCTCTGACATCTTCTAATCGATCCAACTCATCCATATATTGGGCCCAGAGTTGCTCTTCCTCCTGAGTAAATTCACGGTTATCCGCTTCCGCTAATTCTAAAAGTCGAGTGAGCTTCTGAATTAAGTTGTAACGTAGCCGTAGTTTTCCGGTATCCATCCAATGGGATCGCCTGTCCTCCATAAAAATTACCTCCTATGAGAATATCTATGAAATCAAATTACTCGGGTGAGTCAGGTCTTCTGGGGGTGGGATTTAGACCCGACATAACCTCATGTCTTTTGCTTGCTTCAAAAGAATTACCACCCCCAAAATAAAGGCGGCGATCGCGAAAGAGGGGGTGGTATGAGCGCGAGTATGCTCATGGGTATTATAGCACAAGCGCGTGTTATAATCCCAATCGGTGGAATTCCCCCCGCTGGGTTTAGCCGACAGGTCTATCATGATCAAGCGGGGGGATTTTGTTTGGGAAGGGCGCTTAAGGCTATAAGCGCCAATTATCCACAGGGGGGCTTGCTGGTGGACATACTAAACGTCAGCCTGGGCAATGGTCAACTATCTAGCAATGGTTGATCTACTCTTGGGGGTGACCGCGCTCCAGACCTTTGGTCATGGGTGTTGTTAATACAATGCGAATTCGGGTTAAGCCGGCAGCAAAGCATATCGGTCTAACCCGAGAGAAGGTTTCTTTGGTTAATGGCAGGAAGCAATTAGCCCACACAGCACATTGACTTAAAAACCAGATTGGCTTTGCACCTCTGGGGTGAGGTGAATACCAAAATTTGTGCGTCTTGCCACAGATTTGACATAATTTCTTACCCCTGTTCGGTCTTAGTGCTATCCAGCACCCCATTCCTCCTAATGAGATAAAGGGCATCGCCGGGCAGGGGTTTTTGTGTTGCGTCAAAAGGC
>JASFVL010000401.1:0-4269 GCA_050049875.1 Anaerolineales bacterium | reverse complement strand
GGGCGGTTCAGCGATTTAGCCACCCGGTCCCGGTAGCGGCACAGCTCCTGCAGGATCGCCAGCTGCTTGGTGGGCAGGTCCCCAGCGCCGTTGATCCGCCAGCAGGAGGCCCGGTCGTTGTTCGGCGCAGGTGTGTTTACGTGGGTGGCGCGCTGGAAATCCTCCTCTGCCAGTGGCCAGAGGTTATTTGCTTTTAACTCTTCATATTGGCGTTGCCGCAGCGGGATCAGGTAGTGCGTGTCCAGGCGGGCGTAGTTCAGCATCTTTGCCGGCAGCGGCCTTTGCCCCCAATTCGCCCGCTGGAAGTGTTTGTTTACGTGCACCCCAAACTCGTTCTTCAAAATCGAACTCAGCCCCACCGCCCGCCACCCCAAGATGCGCGCCGCCAGCATCGTGTCGAACAAATTCACAAAGCTAAATCCAAAATCCCGCTGTAGCACGATCAGGTCGTATTCCGCCGCGTGGAACACTTTCTCTATCGCCGCGCTGCTGAACACAGACCCCAAAGCGGAAAGTTCCCTCAGAGCCAGCGGGTCCACCAAGTAATCCTCGCCAGGGATGGAGAACTGGATCAGGCAAACCTTTTCCTGGTATGCATACAGGCTGTTGGATTCGGTATCTACAGCGATAATGGGCTGCTCGGACAGTTTTGCTGCCAAGCGCTTCAGTTCGTCTCGCTTGGTGATCAGGGTGGGGTCGTCTAAGTTCTTAGAAGCCATGAGCCTATTATAGCCTCTTCTCGAACACAAGCGCGTCCGACCCGTCCTGGTAGTATCGCTGCCAGGTTCCCACCATGTCATAACCGCACCGTTTGTACAAACTCTGAGCGGTCTCGTTGTTCCTGCGCACGGTCAGCCGAACCCGCGGGTCTGGTATGCGCTCTTCGCAAGCGGACAGCAGCGCCGATCCGATCCCTTGGTGGCGGTGAGCTGGCAGCACGCCCAGCGTGGCGATCCATGCCACCCCCTTAGGGGGGCGCCGGTCACCAGCGATAAAACCAACCATCTCCGAATCGATCACCGCCTTCAGCCGGATGATGTTCGGCAGCGTCAGTATGGCGATGATGTCCAGCAGCGGCCAGTTATCTTTGGGGAAGCAGACCTGTTCCAGGTGGCGCAAGTCGTTAAAATCCCACCAGGTAGCCGGGATGATATCAATTGGGCTACCTGGCGTTGTAGGGGTTGTTGTGGAAATACCTCTTCTTGCTCCTTGTGCGTTTGTATACGCCTAATGATAGAGGGTGTGGTCCTACGACCACACCCCAATTTCCTCTGTTGGTGGGGCCAACTCGCCTAAATGCGATTGCCCTATTCTTGCTCCTGTCGATCCTTGATGAAATTATCCAGCAGTTTGGTGAACTCCATCGGGAAGATGAACTTCGTCGCCGGGCCTGCGCCCAAGTTTTTCAGCGTGTCGAAATATTGCAGCGTCATCGTTTTTGGATCCACCGTCTGGGCAATCTCGTAGATGCGGTCCAAAGCGGAAGCGAAGCCCTCTGCACGCAGCAACTGGGCCTCACGAGCACCCTCTGCCTCCAGGATAGCGGACTGCTTCTGCCCCTCCGCTCGCAGAATGGCGGCTTGCTTCTCGCCATCCGCCACGTTGATCGCTGCATCACGCTGCCCTGTGGATTCGGTCACCAGGGCGCGCCGGTTGCGCTCCGCCGACATCTGCCGGTTCATCGCATCCAAGATTTCGCGCGGCGGCACGATCTCCCGGATCTCCACGTTGGTTACCTTGACCCCCCACCGCTCGGTGACCTCGTCCAAACGCACCCGCAGCATGTTGTTGATATGCTCCCGCTCAACGAGCGCCTCATCGAGCTGGATGCCACCGATCACTGCGCGCAGCGTAGTCGTGGCCATCCCCTGCGCTGCAGCTTCGAAGTTGCCAACCTGCAGGACACTCTCCACGGGATCCAGAATCTTGTAGTACCAGATGAAGTCAATTGAAATACTGGCGTTGTCCTCCGTGATCGCTGTTTGGTGGGGGATTTCGCGCACTTGCTCGCGCAGATCCACCTTAACGCCGCGATCCACAATCGGGATCAGGAAGATGATCCCAGGACCTTTATCACCGATGCAGCGCCCTAAACGGAAGACCACCAGTCGCTGGTATTCCGGCACGATTTTGATGGCGGTCGCTAGTAGGAAAAAGGCGACAATGATCACGCCACCAACAAGACAGGTCACTAGACTTGAAATTTCTAACATGTTATACCTCCTGATAGATTGGTTCTAAGGCTTCGGACGAATTACCCTCAAACTCACTCACTGGTGTCTTGGTCTTCTTCCTCCAAGGCTTCCACTTTGAGAAGGAACCCATCCCGCTGGAGGATTCGAACGACGGAACCTTCGGGTATCGGTTCTTCGCTCCACGCGCTCCACAGTTCCCCTCTAGCCTGCACGGATCCTTCATCGTGGATATCCGTCTTGGCTTCGCCTCGTGATCCCACCAGTTTACCCAAATCGTGAGATGGCGGTGCCATCTCGGCTTCTAAGGTCTTCACGATCGCGATCCAAAAGAATCCGCCCATCAGTAAGGAGACCACCAGCGCCAAGATAGGATTTACAGCCGGCTGCCACCACATTTCGCCGCGGAAAAGATACGCCGATCCGAAAACCAGCGCCAAAAGTGCGATCACTAAGAAGAGCATCCGACCCGAGCGTCGCACTGCCAGAATGAAAGGTATAACTCCCAGCAGCAAGACAGCCAGCGCCCAGTAGTTCACCGGTAGGTTGTATACGCCCCAGCCAGCTAAAAGCAGTGCAAACAAGGCGCCGATTTCGAACAAGCCGGTTCCAGGCGTGAGGATCGCCATAATTGCTAGGGAAAAGCCGGCAACTAGGAACAGATATGCGATATTGGGATCAAGAAAAAAGTCTGCTACCATCTTCGCCCTCCAGCGGTCAACCCTTCCTCAGGCATCGATTCGCATCGTTACCCTTGCGAGCTGCCAGTTTGTGTCGGTTGTAAAGCCTTTTCGTAAAACCGGTAGGTTTTATAAACCTGACCGCCCATCATTTGGATGCCCCGGTTCATCATGTCATTGTTTTCCAAAATCCAGCTCATCTCTGCATGGCGAATGCCCTTTGCCAAAGCTGCCTGGGCGGTTTCGTAATAAAACAGCGCGTCCACGCCTCGAAGGCGGTATTCAGGCAGCACCCCCATGGCGAATACCCGCAGCCAGGTTACCGTTCGGCGCGCTTTCCAATGCCAAAGCAGTTTAGCCATCGTCCATAGTTCAGGCGTACTTGGGCGTGGGTAGGCGCGCAGCAGTGGTTGGTTCAAATCAGGAAGTGGCAGACTGAACCCGACGGTCTCACCTTCGATTTCTGCAATAAATACCAGGTCGGGGTCGATGATCTGCTGCAGTTCTTCCCCCAGCTTGTCGATCTCAGCGTCTGTCATAGGCACAAAGCCCCAATTGCGTGCCCAAGAGTTGTTATAAATTTTTTTAACCTTCTCCACTTCGGCGTCGAAAATACGCATGTCTAGGTTGCGGATGTGGATATTGCTGCGAGCTTTGACTTTCTCCACCACTCGCACTAGTTTCTCTGGGAAGCGGCTGCCCTCGGCGAAGATGTCCATATCCAGCGCGTAAGCCCATAAATCCATCGCTTTTTGATATCCGCGCTCCTCGAGGTAGTCCACATAACGTTTTGGGTTATAGGTCATCAAAATGCGCGGGGGATCGTCGAAGCCATCTACCAAAAGTCCGCACTCTTCATTGGTGGAGAATTGGGCTGGACCACGTAGGGCTGTGTGGCCTCGCTCGCTGGCCCAGATTTCTGCGTGTTCTAGCAAAGCATCGGCAGCTTCTGGATCCTCCAGCACTTCGAAAAATCCGAAGAATCCGACGTTTTCGTCTTGAAATTCGTTGTGGCGGTGATTGGTGAAAGCGGCGATGGTCCCCACGACTTCTTCTCCCCGTTTTGCCAAGAATAGGTCAACGCTAGCGTGTTCGTAGAAAGGATTCTTAGCTGGGTCCAGGAAAGCTATCCGCTCGGAAAATAGCGGCGGTACCCAGTAGGGATTGTCCTGGTAAACTCGCCAGGGCAAGCTTATGAAACTGCGCCTGTCTTTGATAGTTTCCACGGGTTCGATTCGTAAGGTTTTCATCGCTTTTTCATTGTTCCGGAAGAGTATTTCCCAAGTGCGTAAATTCTGTAAGTTTTGCCGATCTGTTCGCAATCGGATTTGGGGATTAGCCACCATTATACTTATAATTTATATCCTAAGCAAACAAGTCGTTAGGCAGTGTGGACG
>JASFVL010000400.1:0-4277 GCA_050049875.1 Anaerolineales bacterium | reverse complement strand
CATAAGGCAATTTGATGCCTCGAGATCTTAAAAAGGAAGCCACCCCTTTATATCTCGGTTTTCCGTCAACATGTGAGATATAGTCTTGTGCGTGGGTGAACTCACGAAATGGTTCCCCGTTTTGTTTAGAGTAGGATTTAAGAAATTCATCAAACATCTGCTTCCAAGCTTTACTGTGGACGGAGGCTGTATGAGTAATAACACCATCCAGATCAAATATTACGGCATCAAAGCTGTATTCGGGCATATAATCAGGGCCTCTCCATGTTTAGGCGATTTGGGTATCTTGGTGTTGGGTTTTTTTTCTGTAAATTGCGTGGCTTCACCCGCAATTTACAGAAAATCGCTGCATAATCGGGATCAAGTTGTTTGTTAAAAATTTTGTTTGTGCTCAATATAGGTGCGGGGTATGATTTTACCATTTTCATCTCAATGGATTGGATAGATGGTGTAATCTTGGATATCCCCCATACCTCCCCAACTGTGTAACTTCTGTCCATGTTGAGATCAAGACAACGCGCAATTACCCCCTCCCTATCCTTGTCCTCGCATTCAATGTTTCAAGTTCGCGAGAAAGGAATTTTCAATGGTGGTTTGGTAGGGAGAAATCTACAGTTGTTATTTTAAATCTTCTTCGCGCGGGTAAGCTTCAGGGGCGAATGTTTGGTCCGAGAATGGAGGCCGCACGTAGCCAAAGTTTTTTTGGCGAGGAGGTAGTTCAAGTGATTCTGGAGTGCGATCTTCGTATGGGATGATACTCAGCAAGTGAGAGATCAGATTCAAACGAGCGTGTCGTTTAATGTCGGCGTTGACCACATACCAAGGCGCTTGTTTAATGTCCGTATATTTGAACATATCATCCTTCGCCTTTGAGTACTCCACCCACTTCGTGCGTGCTTCCAGGTCCATGGGACTAAGCTTCCATCGGCGGATGGGATCATGGATGCGATTTTGGAAGCGGCGTTCCTGTTCTTCGTCGCTCACCGAAAGCCAATATTTAATCAAGGTGATCCCTGATCGTACCAACATACGCTCAAATTCTGGGCAGGAGCGTAGGAACTCCCGGTATTCTTCATCGGTGCAGAAGCCCATCACGTTTTCAACTAAAGCGCGGTTGTACCAGCTGCGGTCGAAGAGCACCATCTCTCCGGCTGCCGGCAGGTGGGCGACGTAGCGCTGGAAGTACCATTGGGTCTTCTCTTTTTCGGTCGGAACACCCAGGGCGACCACCCTGACAATGCGGGGGTTTGTGCGGTCGATGATGCGCTTGATGGTGCCCCCTTTCCCCGCGGTGTCGCGGCCTTCAAAAACCACGACAACCTTAAGCCCTTTGTACTTGACCCACTCCTGCAACTTGACCAATTCGACTTGGAGCCTAGCCAACTCCTTCTCGTAGACCTTGCGCTTCATTTTCTTAACTTTGCGCTTTTTTTTGATCTTTTTCGATGGTCCTTTTCCATCCTTCGTCAGGATTGTGCTTTGGGTTTTTTCCTTCTTCTTTTGTTCAGATGCATTCTTTTTTTTCGACATGATAATTCCTCAGTTGTTTCCCTTTTCAGTAATCACATCACCGGGGAATCCCGCACCAAATCGTTTTCCGATCGTTTTATTTTATAACATCCTCCTTGTTTTGTTATCTTGTTCTTGGATTAAAAGGTCTATAAATAAGGCTGATGTCCAACTAAACATTGGTGCAGCAAAATCTGACGGCATCCCGCTTTGTGGGTTGTAATACTCGAAAATCCCATTGTTTTTGGACACCAATTCAATTGTAAGATTTTGCAGCCTTTTCGCCAAGTCGAAACGACTTAATCGCTTTAATGCTTCAATGAATAGATAATTTACATTTACCCATGCAGGTCCACGCCACATCCTATCTGGCTCAAACTTGGGAGAGTTCATCGCAACCGTTGCTATTGGATACGGTGCCCAGAGTTCTTTTTCGTTAGTTAGATGACTGATAAGATTTTCTGATATTTTTTTGTTAAGTCGTCCTGTCCAGAGTGGGTATAGATTGATTGGGGTTATCTCTTCAATTGGACGATGATCGTGGGTTGCCCAAAATAATCCTACTTCTGGATCAAATAACTGCTCTATCATCAGTTGAACGAGCTTGTTTGCCCGAGTACGCCAAATATTTGCACCCTTAGTATACCCGAGAATATCCGCTATGTGGGCTAGGGAATCCATTTGGATGGTCAGATAGGTATTCAAGTCGGGTGAGACAACAGGGAAACTGAGATCCCATGTTGGGTTATCGTCCATACCCGAGGAATATGGATGATTGTAGTGAGCCAGACCATCAACGTTAATATTCTTTTTCGTAAACCACCATTTGTTTAAACTCACAAGAGAGGGGTAGATTTCTCGTAAAAACCGGGGGTTCGGATCCATGTTGTGGATTTTTAACGCAGCCCAAGCGATTATTGGTGGTTTGGTGACCTCTGCTTGGAACGGATGGTCAATTTGATTCACAATTCCTTCGTCAAAGACAACGTCTGGTATCATCCCGTCAGATCGCTGCATGTTTAACATGACTCTAAGTTGATTTCGCGCAAGCTCTGGATCGATGTGCCTTATCGCTAAGGTGTGAAAACACGCGTCCCAATTCCATATTCCAACATATTTGTGTTTAGATGGCATTATCGCGGGGTACTTAATATAGCCATGTGGTTCAACAAGGTTATTCACCAACACCCACCACGCATAGTAATATTGTTTCTGATGTGGGCCATCAATTTTGGGAGCTTTATCTAACCAAGTGTGCCAGCGGTATTCAGCGGCGGTTAAGGTTTGGGTAAATGGTGGTATCTCACCAATCGGTTGATCGAAATAGGGGGGTGTGATATGAATGGTAGAATCAATCCCAGCTTCAACTAAAATCTCAAATGTGTAATGGTCTTGTTTTTCGTGGATAACATCCTTGAAAACTGTATTATTCGATCTATATATCAGTGTTTGGGTTTCTTCTGAACTAATGGGCACATAAATGCCACGAATACCGGCACAGACTCCCCATGGTAAACAAATGGCTATCTTATTGGGTGCATGATGGGAGAGCTTAAATGTCCCAATCTTCGTTTGAAAAATGAGCGCATGGGGATAAGTGATCAATTCATAACGGAGAGGAGTGCTTGTTTCATCGACGAAGGACAGGTTTTGGATGAAAGGTTGTCTTGAGAGGTAACTTTCAATCCCGGGATGAAGATTTGTAAATCGTTTAGCTATCTTGATATAAAGTGAATCATGGTCCTTATATTTATAAATTAGTAATCTTGAACCAGGATTGCTGAAAGGGGCACGGGTAATATCAATAGTATCCTTTAGTATTTGGATCGCTTGTGATTTGGGCTCAATTGACATTATTTGATCTCGTTTTATTGTCCACTGAAAAATATATTACCTCTCCTAGGGTAAGTACGGCGCATATACTCCCATATAATCTCACCTCATTCATCTAGTTTTATCATCAACCCTTCATCACCTCGTAAAAAGAGGTTATCCATGTTTGCAATACCATTGCGATCGAGATAAGTAGATAAGATACATTCACCCGACCCATAATTTGGTATTGAGAGGTGGAGCGCTGTAGTCGAGAAATTTAGGGCTATGAATATGAACTGATCTTCTTCTCGTCGGAGGTAAGCAAAGCAATTTAATGGAACATCATCTACAGGATTGTAGTCGCCACATTGTAGGGCTGGATAAGATTTACGTATTGTCAACAATGCACGGCAAAGGGACAGGATAGAAATAGGGTCATTCATTTGGGCTTCGACATTGACATCATGATAATCATCAGCCAACGGTAACCAGAGCTCATCGGTCTTTGGAGCTGAGAAGCCCGCACTTGGGCTTGCATCCCATTGCATTGGGGTACGACAAGGATCGCGACCCTGTCCGGGCTGACGCAATCCTGCAGGATCTTTCTGCAATTCGCGGGGGATGTATACGTCTTTCATACCGATCTCTTCACCATAATAGATCGTAGGGGTACCACGTAGCGTGAGCAATAGCATTGCAGCAACTCTAGACTGTTTAGATCCAATCCTGCTGGCTAAGCGAGATTCGTCGTGGTTACCAAAAACGTAATTAGGCCATGCCCCGGGTGGTAAAGTGTCTTCAAGTTTGTCAACGATTTTGCGGATAACTTGTGCTTCCCAAGGTGCTCCGAGCATGTGGAAGTTGAAAGGCATGTGGAGCTCATCTAAATCACGACCATAATAGCTAACCCACTCTTCCCAATCATAAATGTGAATTTCACCAATTGCCATGCG
>JASFVL010000399.1:0-4279 GCA_050049875.1 Anaerolineales bacterium | reverse complement strand
AAGATTGACGCTGACTCAACTGGATTTGATGGTCTTCTCCCAACGAGATCCGTTGGTATCTCTTTTGGAGCCAACCCCGACGCCTCAGCCGATCCCACAAGTATAGATTTTATATAAAGTCTTGGAAGGTTGATAATCCGTTTGGTATGACCCAATACGGACTAATCTTTTTCTTTGAGAAACCCGAATGCAACACCTAAGGCAATCGCTGCCAATTGTAAACAAAACCCTCCCAACAACCAACGGCGTCGCTTCAGCGCTGCGGCCCCACTCAGCCCCAACACCAACCCTAACCAGCCATCGACTTTACGAACCACTTCGTCCGCTTCTTTAGGACACCGCCCACGCTCAACCAGAGACCATTTCAAGATCGGTCCGCCATCGATCCCTGGTAGTGGCAATAGACCTACAGAAAGTAAAAAGGTGTTGGTTGTGACTGCTGTGTCCAGCAATTCTCGAGATAACGAGACTCGTCTTATGCTTCGTTGCAGGGGCACTGCCACACCTAGAGCTAGTGCGTTGAAGGCAGGTCCACCCAAAGCGCGCAAGATATGCTGGCGAGGTGTCACATTTTCATCTTCGATATTGTAATACACCAACAAGGGCATCCCCCAAGTGATACGGATCGCATCCATGGGCTTCCCAATCCAACGTGCTACAGCGGCATGTGCGAGATTATGGCACCACTCCGAGCCCAAAACAATGGGCATTGTCAGGGCGCCAACTCCCAAACGCTTAGCCAGGGAACGTCTCGGATCGCGCTTACCTGCATACCAAGCCATGATAGGCCAAGTCACCAACTGAACTGCAGGAATCCAAGTGATGCCCTTGACCACCAGAGGGGTATCGAAAATCCGACCTACCGTAGTCACCTCATCACTCGGTCGCACCACCTCTGGCTTAACAACAGCGAGGGGGTTAGTTTTTATCTTCGATAGAATCCTTCTAAGCATGAATATCTAGAAAAAATTATATAGTCCTCTAGAATTTAGCGCAAATCGAGAATCGTAATTGAAGGTAAAAGGTCAGATACGTTCTTAATAAAGAACCTGCCTCTCAGTAAGATTGACTCTCTTTCACCCGCCGCGTTTGGGGAAACAATTCATCTATGTAAGGGAATCCAAACCATACAACCCCAAAACCAAATAGGGTACCGGTGATCAAACGCATCCAAGAATTGAAAGTCCCCCATGTCGTACCAGCGTAGAAACTCTCAGGAAAAACATGGTTGGTCAGTTCCGCCAGCCACAAATTTGAGAATCGAAAGCCCTCTCCAAATCCAGCCAAGTCGCTGATAAAGTGTGTGATTCCATCTAAACCCATTGGCAACAGGAACAGTGCGAAACCCCAAACCGGCAAGGGTTTACGCTTTTTACCCAGCCACCACCAGATCAGACCAAAGAACCAAATACTGGTGTACATTGAGACCATCCGATCCGACCATGCGACTTTCCAGCCCATCTGTGCATTCCCGGTAAATTGTCGCAGAACCAGCGGGTTGAACACATCCTGCCAAACCGCCTGGATTTCAGTTAATGAGTAAGTGAATTCGGACCCAAAAAGGAAAAAAGAGCGTTGAGGGAGTTGGTGACAAAGGAAGGAATAGACAAAATACAGGGCTCGTCCGGGTACCTCCCAGCCGACCTCCATCAGCACAGGAGCCAGAAATGGAAGCCCCACAAAAGCACCGTAAATTATGCTGAACACCAACAGCCAGCGTTCGCTAAGAAAGTAGACCAATCGCTCCGTGTTGGAAATCGCGGTTTGTGCTTTGGATAAAGGCTTATCACCTTTACTAAACCTTAGTTTCGCGTCTAATTCATCCAACTTTGTTGAATTCTCCCTAGGGTGCGTTGGGTTCAGGAGCCCGGTTGCGGTTGGCACGCACAAAGGCGCGCGCCTGACCCGGATCAAACTCCGAAAAGGCCTGAAGCTGTCCCCAGGAGGTCATCACCACGGGGACATCGATCGAATTACGAGGGAATCCAATCACCTTGACACCGTTAAAGTCATCCATAACCGCTTGGATCTCACCTTTCAGATCATCACAGGATTGCTCGTCAAGCAAATCACAGTTGTACCAGAATATTATATAACCATGCTCGAGGTTGTGAATCAGGTACCCTTCGGGATAGTCCGCTTGCGTCTCTAGGTCATCCGGTTCGTAAAAACCAGCGTCGTATTCTTGAGCGTAATGACGTCCCGATGTGGGCGGATCTGAGTTAAAGGGTCCTGGATCAGAACCAGCGGGAACATGATCTCCGGCATTGGCCATAATCTGCACACTCTCCCCGGCAGCCGGGCGGGCAGCGTTCCAAACCAGGAATCCAAAGACCCCTAGTAGAACAATAACGACAGCCCCGATGATCAGGTTGGTCGTCATTTTACTTTTGCGCCGTCTAGCACGACGGGCTTCACGGATCGATGCTTTACTCACTTGTTATCTCCTTTAGCGAAAGACCAAAAACACGGATAATTGCCTATTTCACCAAATACTAATATTCATAAAAAATATCTGTTTAAATTCGCCATCAAACTGAGGTTGGAAGGATCAATTATGCACCCCCCGGACCGTAAAGGTCATCCTCTACCGGCGTCTCGCCTGATGGATCCCATACGTAAACCCAATCCCCCTCCTGAGCCCAATCGAAGAGCCATTTGGAATCTCCTGGTGAGAGATTGACACATCCTCGCGACTGGGGAACGCCGTAGCTATTGTGCCAATAAGTACCATGCAACGCACGCGCCTGGTCGAAATACATCGTCCAAGGCACATCTTCCAGATAGTATGAATCCGATCGATCCGCGGTAAAAGCGCCGGTCATCAGTTCAGTAGGCTTCTTTTGGTAAATCTGGAAGAGACCAGGTCGTGTCCAGCTCCCCGGTCTCCCACTGGCAATTACTGTGGCGAATACAAGAGTGCGCTCTTCGTATGCCGCTAAAGTTTGTTCCTTCAGGTTAACTTCAATCCAGCGACCGGATTCAACGCCCTGCGGAGGAACCGGTTTTGGCGCTACCCGAGCGACCTGCCGGCTTTCCAGCCACTCTTCTGGACCAATGCGATACCAATTTTGATCACCAACCGTTTCGACAGCATAGATTTGGACGATATCATAGCGATAATATTCACGTCCAGTGAAGTCTTGGACCTGGTATCCAGGCGTAAACTTGCTCTCATTCGTAAACAACACCCAACCGAAATCGTTGGATGGCGTCTCGGAAAACTCCAAACCTTGGAAGTTGGGGGTAGCAACGCGTGAGAAACCGAAACCCTGCATCCACACCCCCGGCGCAATCATATAGTAGCGTTTGCCATCTACTTCAGCCGCATCAATATATGTCACATAGTTGAATCCCGTCTCCAAATTACGGTAGACGGGTTCTCCCATCACAGCTGCATCCAGCGAATCGAACAGAGGTGCCCTTTCCCGGGTGATGCGAGCGTATAAGTATGGCAGATTAGACATTTCCGGATCCGGCTGATGAGCGAGCAGCGGTCTTGGTGGAAAAGTAATCCCCATTTCTGCCATGCGTTGCAAATAGGCTCGTGGCCCTAAGATAGCGCAGTCCCCCATCAGAGACAGGTCAGATCCCGGTAAACAAAGCCCATCCGTGAGATGGGATTGTGCTCCAGCGGCTTGAATCGGGGATGCCAGTAGAATTCCTACAACGAGGACAATTACAGTTGACCAAAGTACTCGAATCATGGTTCCTAAATTTTTCTTACCAGACGACAGTGAGGTTTGCTTTTCCAACATCCTACAAGTGGCTATCAAGATCAATTTCCAGACCGATATTACCACTATAGTCTGAGAACGAGATTAAATAATTATCTTAGCATCGAAGCTCTTGGTTGATCTTGGTAATGTAACAACTATCAGCAATGGGGATAAAAATCTGGTTACACCAAACACTCATATTAGGACAACCCAGTTCTGCTCTCACGGAAAATATACTTCGCAAAAGCCTTTAGCAATCTTACAGCGCGCCACCTCGTCGTCATCCCACAACACACGGAATTGGCGGCTTCCTTGTTGGTTGGTCCAAAATATATAAGGATCATCGGATGTAGGTGTCCGGTAAACGAGGTGCCTACCTTGGCACTCCAGTGGATTGAGGTGATTGACTGTATTGATAATTTCCAGAACCATGCAATAACCAGCTCGGAAATTTGGATAAATCTCCCCCCAATACCAACCTTCGAAGCGGTTGAGTGGGTTTCCATCTGTGTCCAATCTTTCGAATGTTATGGGGTAGACCGAACGATCTTTTCCTGACA
>JASFVL010000073.1:0-13516 GCA_050049875.1 Anaerolineales bacterium | reverse complement strand
ATGTCGCTCTGCGGGCTGATGGGGTCCCCCTGAACTTGTTCTGGCGAGATAAAATCCAAGGACCCCTTTAGAGTTCCGGCTTCAGTCAGATGGGTGGTTTTAAACAGGTCCTTAGCCACACCGAAATCGGTCAGATAGGCATTGCCGGCTTCGTCCAGCAGGATATTCTCCGGTTTCAGGTCGCGGTGCACCACGCCGCGGTTGTGGGCTAGCGCTAGCGCGCTGGCGATTTGATCGAGCATGCGGGAGGCTCTTTGGGGCTTCCAGGGCATCTCTTGAAGAGACTGTCGTAAGTTGCCACCGGGCAACCAGCGCATCACCAGGTAAGCGCCATCGGGCTCCCGCCAGTAATCGTACAGCGGCACGATGTGAGGGTGTTCAAGACGGGCGATAAGTCGCGCTTCGCTTTCAAAGCTGCGGATGAAATCTGGGTGGTTGGCATATGCTGGCAGGATGATCTTGATGGCTACTTCGCGATCAACCGTGGTCTGGTGCGCTCTGTAGACCTCTCCAAACCCGCCCGCGCCTATGCACTCGCGCAGTTGGTAACCCCTTATCTTCTGAAGGTTGGAATGACCGATTGACATAACCCGCCCTCCCAGTTATTCCTTGGAGCGTGATGAATGGAACAAAGTTCTCCCGCTGTTAATATCCGGAATTTCGGGATGACGATACCAGTATATCCCCCAACAATTAATCGTGCAAGTATGCACTCAAGCAAAGCAGCCCCCAAAGGACTGGCGGTCCTCTGCATAATCACCGGGATGTAATGCTACCCTACCTAGGATTAAATCGCTTCACTCCCGTATCTCTATGGGACTGCCAGTCCTGAACTCGCAAGCTGGATCAATCGTCAATAGGACAAAGCCTCGTAAATTCTCCACGCGATCAGACCTCCCCGATCATCAAGTGGGTCTTGCGCGTTTCTGAAGTTGACGGGTACATCATAGCCTTCTTCAGGGGGATAGTACTGGTAAACACCAAAATGGAGGTGGGGTATAGGCCCGGTGAAGCCGGAATTCCCGCTGGCTGCGATGCGCTGACCCGCTTCCACAAATTGCCCCATCTGCACAGTGATACTGTTTTGTTTCAAATGTGCGTAGAACGCCGCCGTACCGTCTTCGTGCTTTATGAAGATGTGGTTAGGCTGACAGATGTATTTCAAGGTCCCCGAATCGGGGGTATCATCTTGCACAGAGATCACTCTACCGGCGCGCGCTGCTGTCACATCGTCACCGATTGATAAGTTGAAGTCATAAGCGAATTGATCGGAATGACTCCCCTCAACATTGCAATAACTCTGCGTTATGCGGTATGCCTTGCCAACGGGGTACGGCAGGATATATGGCGAATCCGCAGGGTCTCCAAAATCAGCGCGCGCTAAGCAGGGTGTTAATGTGGCGGTGGGGAAGGTTATCAGCGCAGAAGTGGCTTTTAGGAGGGCTGTCGAGGTCAGGGTAGGGAGAATTTCAACTGCCATCGTGTTGGTGGATAAGGGGGGTTCGCTGGGGGAAGGACTTGGTATCGATGTTTGAGCTCCACTACAAGCTAAGAGCAACACAACGAGCAGGAGTATCCCAGTGGATGTGATTATGTGGCGAGACAATGATGGCTTTTGGTTTATCATTTTTGGGACATCTAGTTTTGGTGGTTTGTGACACTGGACTCAGTTTAATTACAGCGAAGCAGTCCCTTGCGTTCAAGAACTTAGTGATTGAATTGCAGCATAAAAGGGGAATCTTCTTCCTGTTGACGACCGATTAAAGACATCCTGCTGTATGGATGACTATGGGGTGCGGGTGGATTGAGGACCTATATACCTCTCCAGATGCGCTTTTAAGAAGACAACCAGTCAAGAAACTTGCTTCTTGCCATGTATAATGATCTTGAGAAAGTATTTATTCAATTGGGATATCACTCAACAACCAGTATGGCATCGAATTGTATTAAGGGCTCATGGGATCACCATTTTAGGTGGACATGCCGATTATTTGGATTCTACTCTATGATCCTTTGATTTCAAAAACAGGTCTTTTTATAAAGGAAAGGAGGATATTATGTTCAAGCGAAGTTTAATTGTTATTTGGGCCGTGGCCGCGCTGGCTGTTCTGTTTTCGGCATGTTCCCCTCTGGAGACCGAGACCTCCTACCAAGGTCAGTTGACCGACGCCTCAGGCGCTCCTGTGGCTGACGGGAATTACCAGATGACCTTCCGATTGTACGCTGCAGAAGATGCTGCCGTTGGGGATACCCTCTGGAGTGAGACCCAGAGTGTCCCGGTCAACGATGGTCTCTTTAACGTCGCATTGGGCTCCAATGAGACAATCGGCACGGAAATCTTTGTACAGAAGCTCTGGCTGGGGGTAGAGGTAGAGGGTGACGGTGAAATGACTCCCCGCCAGCAACTGACCGGGGCTCCTTATGCCATGAGCCTGGTGGCTGGTGCTGGGGTCCAGGGTACGATCAATAAGGATGACCCACTCCCTAGCAGTCTGAATGTCCACAACGCCGGTGATGGTTATGGCGTCGGGGTAATGGCCTTAGGAGAAGCGGGTATCGCCATCGATGGTGCAGATGCCGGTCAGAACGGCCTGCTGATCGACAACTTCAATTATGGCGCTGTAATTACCAGTACAGACGGTATCGCCCTGGAAGCTCATTCATATGGCGGCAGCCCCTCCATTGACGATTGGGGGGTGATGGCCGATAGCCAACTTGGGGACGGCGTTTTTGGCTGGGGCTTTGGGACGGACGATGCTGACACTGGGGTCACCGGGCGCGGAGAAAATGGTTACGGGGTCTATGGCTTCTCGGTTAACGGTTCTTGGGGGCTTTACACCTCTGACGACCTCTTCGTCGGCGGCAGTTGTACCGGCTGTGCTCTACGCTACATTGGCTATAATGGCTCCGGTGGTATCTTGCAACCCGGTGATACGGTCAGCGCTGTTGGCGTAGACATCCTTGAAGGCATGTCTACACCTGTAATGAAAGTTGCGCCAACGACCGCCGGGAAAACTGTTCTGGGTGTGGTTGTCGGCAGTACCGATGTATTCATGGTGGAAGCCGGCACGCAGGACGCCCAGCCAGGGATACATTTTGGAGCGGTCGGCGATGAAGCTGCGCCAGGTGACTACTTGATCATCGTGGTTCAGGGACCAGCGCAGGTACGCGTGGCTGACGCCAGCATCGAGGCCGGCGACATTGTTTATCAGGCTACAGAAGGAATCAGTGCCGAATCCAACGGCCCAGCCATCGGAATGGCCTTAGATGGTGTGGATGCTGATGGGCGGGTTTGGGTCCTGGTCGGATTCCACTAATAAGCGTTCAAGTAGGTGCAGGAGGTGGTGTTATGAAGAAACGTCTGGGCATTATCTTGGCTGGATTCATCATCGCGGCGCTTAGCTTCACGATCGTCTTGTCTAAAACCCAGGAGAAATCCTCGACCAACTTTGCCATTCCGTGGGATGTTGTCTCTGGAGGTGGCAACGAGATTTCCTCAACCAACTACACGATTAAAGGCACGACCGGTCAAGCGACTATTGGGATTGGTTCCAGCAGCAGCTATACTATTGGAGCCGGCTACTGGTACGGTGTGGATGAGGGATTATTTCAAATACTTTTACCTTTGATCATAAAGAACCACAGCCCCTAACCCGTGACAAGAAGCGGGACAAGATGGAGTTTAGAAGGGTTCAGACAGGGGATTGATCTTGTGGACATCCTCGATTCCATGCATGATTATGGGGTGCGTTGCGAACACGATCCGTAAGGAAAAACCCCTCTCCCAATCTGGGAGAGGGGCCGGGGTGAGGGCAGGGCACCCGCAATATCACGCTAGTGAGTGAAGATTCTACCGCTGACTTTCAAAAAGGGGTGAGGGTAGCAGCAGCGACCGTCACCAGCTGCGCATAGCCGTTCATTCTTTCACGACCAACGGCAGATCAGTGTAATACGTACCGTTGTAGTACAGCAGCTTAACGTCGTCGACGAAGAACGCGGTTACGAGTTGGCTGTTCTGGGTGCTGGCGAAGCGCATCGTCAGCGGTTGGCAGCGGTAGCCTGAGAGATCGAAGACCGCCGGGTACCACGCACCCTGTGGGGATTCCTCCGTCAGGGTTTGCAGGGTGACGGATTCATCTCCCATTTCCACCGAAGCGGAGAAGTGGTCCATACTGGGATGGTTGTCGGTCGAGCTGATGTAGGTGTAGTAACTCAGGAACAGCCCTTCAGCGTCGCAGGGCACCTCCACGGTCTGGTAAAGTTCATCCACTGGGGCATCCTCGTGACCCAAGCGGGCGCTGCCGTTCTCGTTGTGCGCTAGGGATTCCGAATAACTCGTCGCCCCGTTGATGGACCAGCCGCCCAACCCGTCGAAAAACCCGCCGTTGTTGAGGATGTTTTCTCCTGTACCCGGTGGAGCAGGGGTGGGTGTCGGTGTAGGCGTAGGAAGGGGTGGCGGCGGCGTTGGTGGAATCACCGGTGAAGTGGTCGGAATCGGGTGCAAGCGCAGGATCCCGCGTCCATCCATTGCCACGTACAATGTGTCGTCGTTGGGATCGCTGAGCGGGTCGAACCACATACCGCGCGGCCGGGAGGGCATGGCGCGTGTGTCCAACAGGCGGAACCAGTGTGTGCCATCGGCGGTGAAGAAGACCCCCGCCAGACCAGCAGCGAAGCGCCGGTTCGGATGGGTTGGGTCGAAGACCATATCATTGATCGGGCAGTTGGCTCCCCAACAGCCTAGCTGCCAATCTCCATTGGCGGTCAACGCCCTTTGCAGTTCGTTGGCTTGCTGCCAGCTCTGCCCTGAGTTGGTCGAGGAGTAAACCCCCTGGGGGGTGAGAACGTAAATCATCGAATCGTCGTAAGGGTTAACGAAAAATCGCTGAGCGGCGGTCAGTGTACCGGTTGGCACCACCTGCTCCCAGGAGGTGATGGGGTCCTCGCCGCGCCACAGGTGGGTGCCGTCCCCCAGGTAGAAGACCGGACGAGTGTGCCCCCCGCTGGGCTGCACCCACAAATTGCGTTGTGGCGGCACGCTGCCTGCCGGCAGGGTGGGGATTTGCGCCCCGTAGCGATCCATACCGGTGGAGGAGAGTTGATCTTCAGCGCGCATCATGTGATGTTCGTTGCTGCCGGCGGCCTCGATAGCGACGTAGTCGCCGTCCGGCGGGGGCGTCCCCGTTGGGATGGTCTGCACGGCGGGCCGGTAGCCGAGAATCACCAGGTGGCTGACAGCGTAGGGTCGTACACCGTCGGGATAATTGACAGTGGTGAGCTGGGAGGTCTGCCCAGCGTCCGGGCGGTCCATGGAAGGGTTGGTGAACAAGTCGAAAGCCCCATTGCCGCTGTTTGCGCGCGGCTGCAGGCGCAGGATGCGTTCAACCTGGTACAAATCGCCAAACCAGGTGTCGCAGTCGCCGCAGGTAAAGCCCTTAGCGGTGTCCCAGGTGTCCCCGGCGTCCATGCTATAGAAGTCGTCGTTGTCCGCGGTGCCGAAGTACAGGGCGGGTGTCAAGTCCAGGCTGGTAGCCCCTTGAATGTTGAGCGCCGGCAGCGTGTTTAGACCGCTCTCAGGGTCCCGCCAGCGCGCATCGGTAGCCCCGCAGTTGTCGCTGCGGCTCACCCCGCCGTCGTGGGCGATCCACAAGCGCCCGCCGCCGCAGGTATCCAGCTCGCTGTTCTGGTTGTAGGGGAAAGGTTGGTCGCTGACTGCCTTGAGGGTCAGGTTGAAATCAGGCGAGACAGCGAAGCCTTCTGGGTCTACGTGCATGTATTGCGTTGAGCTGTTCCCGCCGGAGCGGTGGACGCTGGAAGCGTCGCTCCCGTCCAGGCGATGCCAGCCGGTGGTGGTGGGCTCACCTACGGCGACGTGCACCGTATCTTGATCGGCGAAGAAGGTCAGGAATCCCGTCTCGGTGGGGTGGGTGTAGACGTAGACCGCCCCACTGTCCGTCCCAGCCCCCCAGTATACGGGGGGTCCAGGCAATTGCGACCAGACACCTTGGTTCAGATTCTGCTGGTTGAGCACATCACTGAGCTCGCCTTTCCATACTGAGCCCTCCCCGCAGCCGCGCGTCCCGAAGGGGCGCCCCAAGTTGACGTACTTGATCAAACTATCGTCATCCAAGGGGTCGTTGACGTTCAGCGTAGTGCCCTTGCGCAGCACAATCTCGCCCTTATCGTAGGTGTCATCGTTGTCAGCGTCGTTGACCACCGCTTCGTTGCTGTCTAATTGTCCGTCGCTGTCCAGATCGCGGAACTTGAGGTTGGCGTGATCCGCCAGGGCGCTTGTGGCAACCGGTTTTGTCCCCCAGATCTTCGTCTCGCCGGCGTCGTAGACGTTGTCGTCATCAGCATCATAGACCACCGGATTATTGCAGAAGGTGCCGTCTGGACCCTCACCTTTAGAAGTGGGGTGGTAATAGCTAGGACCATTGGCATCTTGAGAATGAGCCATGTAAACCACCGTCGGGTCGTCGGGTCTCAGAGCTATAAGGTGGGCTGCGTTATAGTGACCCCAGGCGGTTTTCCCACAGAATCCATTGGGCAAGCCTTGCGCCGTTCCGCCGTCCAGATACCAGTTTTGCCCCCCGTCCTTCGAAGCCCACAGGTTGCCGCTGCCGCAAGCCACAATCGTGCGGTCGGTCGCTGTCGCCCCTGTCTGCCCGCTGACGTCCAGGTGCCAGACGCGCTGGTTGTCGTTCGCAACGGTCATGATGCGCGTCCAAGTTATCCCGAAATCCGTGCTGCGGGCGATCCCGCAGCCCCCCGCTACGTAGAAGCGCCCGGGGTCGTCGGGGGCTACTACCACCTGGCTGGGACCTTCCACTCCCCAGGAACAGTTGAATTGGTATTTGAGGTCCCAATAATCCCCACCCCCCTCGGAGACGTAGATGCCCGCCCCGCTGGCCGCGTCGGTGCGGTTCTCGCGATTCGCCAGCGCGATGACCCGGTTGTAGTCGCCGGGTGAGACGATCAAATCTAAGATCAGGTTAGAGTCCAGCGCGTTGGGCACCTCACTTTCGTCCACCCCTGGCTGGGTTTGGGTGGATTGGTACCAAGTCACACCGTAATCGCGCGAGATCCATACCCCGGCGAAGGGTGCCCCGGCGTAGACGATGCGCCCAGCGCTGCGCTCCGAGACGTCCACCGCCGACCAGTCCCCAACCGCCGGCAGGGTGTGCACATGCAGGAATCCGCTGAGGTCGGGCGCGGCTAAGCGCTGCACCAACCCCGACGCACCCGTATAGGACCAAGCGGTTTGCGGCAGATAGCTGACCTCCCCGGTCTTGGAGGTGATATCCTCCACACTCCAGCTCCCGGCGGTCGCCAGCTTGTAGAAATGGCGGATGTGCCCCGCGTCGTCGGGGGCGGCTATGTGGAAAGTGTATTGACCGCTTACTTCGGTCACCCAGCTCACCGGTTCGTTGACGATGTTGATGCCAGTCTGGGTGGTGAGATCCTCCATCAGCCAAAGGGTATCGATGGGATCGTACCAAAATACGATCAGGCGATCCTCGGGTGTGTGGGCGGCGATGTATTGCACACCCTCATGGTCCCAGGCGCTCACGCGCCCTTCTACCAGCTGATTGGAGAGCGCGGCGCTGACATCTTGGTATGACCAAGGTGTGGACGGTGTGTAGGTGAATAGGATTAGGTGCTGGCTGCTGTCGGTGATCGCCAGGCGTTCCTTATTATCGCCGCTGCTGCTCATGTACCAGCCGGTGGGGGTACCAGCCACCTTCTTGCTGGTGATGTTGGACACATTCACCGCCGCCCAAGTTTGACCAGCTAGGCGCCAGAAGAGCACCAGATCGTTCTCGTGGGATTGGAACGCCACGTGTTCGGCGGTGGTGGGCCCAGCCGGGGCGTTCCAACTGGTGGTCGGGCTGGCGGCGTAATAGCCCAGCATGGAGGACAGGTTGGTGGCTTGCCAGTCCGAATTGGCGTGCCAGGTGAAGGCGTACACGCGCCCATCGGACCTGCGGGCAGCGATGTTTTCCAGCAGCACACCGTCGGCGTCTACGGTCCAACAGGTCGGCTGTTCCGTTTCCACCACTAC
The DNA here is from genome assembly GCA_050049875.1 of Anaerolineales bacterium. Lineage (GTDB taxonomy): Bacteria > Chloroflexota > Anaerolineae > Anaerolineales > UBA11858 > JASFVL01. The sequence goes on along the minus strand of JASFVL010000073.1, from coordinate 5,451 downwards.
GCCGGTCTTCTCGGCGATGTTGACCGCCTTCCAATCGTTATCCGAGGAGTAGTAGAAGGAGATCAGGTGACCATCCGGGTCCACCGCGGCGACGTGCTCCACCAGCACGCCGGCGTTATCGCTGGAATAATTACACGCCGGACTGATGGCGCTCTGTGGGTGGGAGGCGGATAAGGCGTTCATGATCCCCCAGCGGCTGGCGTAGTGCGTGGTGGTCTCGTCTTGTGCGCTAGAACCAGCGTCCGGGCTGACGTCCTCGATGTAGACGGTGTGCTCCACTTCGTTGGGGTATGGCAGGATCACCTCCCCAACGAGCCGGGCGGCGTCCGGGGCAGCCGGCGCGGAGCGCGCCGGTGCAAATGCGCCCGTCGAAAGGATTGCTAATCCCATGGTGAACATGAAAGCTAAAACGATGAGTGGGATGAAGCGATGCTTGTTCATGAGACCTCCTCCAGTACACAGCCTACTATGAAGTTGTTTGGATTGTTATGAGATTATGGGACCGAAAGTTTTTGTCGCTCCTAAATTAACCGCTTTTCAATCACGTGACTGCCCAGTTTAATTAAGTTGTAAGCCAGTTGGGCGAAGCCTTCGTAGCTTTCATCCGCTGGGATGACCTCCTCAAAGGAGGCCTCAACTCCGTTGATGTGACCCATCTGGAGGATAAGCACGTGGCCTGGTTCCCCTCCAGTAATCGGCTGGCTGACAATGCCGCTAACCCCCCGCCGTTCCCCGCTTGAAAATACGATCAAGTCACCGACTCGATATCTACCCTCATCAGACATGGCCTGCCTCCTTATTTTTCAGGTATCCTGTCCGAATGTGCTTGCTGGCGCGTTCGAAATGGGGTTGCACGCGCATATGATGTTCGTCTATCTATCAATGAATTGTAGCAAAAACCCCCCTCGAGTTCAAGAAGTTCTTAGAAGAATCCATTAAACGGACAAACGTTCCAACGTTCTAACCCACTGGCAATGGACCATAGACCGTTGACCATGACACATAACACGCCCCTCCCTACCCCTGACATACAACCCTAGCAGCGCGCAATCCTTGATCCCCGATTGCGCGCTACTTTACGTGATTTTTTTCTGGGAGAGCCTATTAAAGCGCTCTCCCAGGTGTGATGCGCCCTTTACGGTCACGGGGCTGCTGCGAAGGTGAGGAAGCTGTTGTCCCACCAAGCGCTGCTTCCGCTGCCATCGTTGGCGTAGATTCCGTTGAAGGAGTAACGGATGGCTGCATCTCGCACCCATAGGTCGAGCACATAGCAGCAGTCGGTGAACGAGGCTCCCAGATCGGTCATGTCGATATCCCGCAGGAAGACCGTGGTGCCGGTTGGTGTCGTGCCGGTAAGGTTCGTGTTGGCAACTTCCGGCGTGGCATCGTAGTAATTATGCCAGCCGTAATATTGAGAAGCGGGCGGATTTCCGCCGCGCACGCGCAGTCGATAATTCCAATAGTAATCGTCTTCAAAATCACCATACACCTTAAAGATGTTTTCCCCTGGAGGTGCTTCCCCGCAAGCGCCCACGGTGGTGGTGCCATCGGAGAGGGTGATTTGCAGGTCGTTGATCACCGGCAGGGTGTTGTCCAACTGCACGTGATGCTCGAAGTCTTCCTGGTGAAGTACGGCTGAGCCGTCTTCCCACTCCAGCCAGACGATGTACTGCCCGTCGGGGTCGCCGGGGCCATATCCAGCAGTATGACTGGCTGTATCCCAAACCGCCAGGCGCATACCGGAGTTGACACAACCCGTCAGGGTACCATCCTTAGCGCCCAGATAATCGGAAGCGTCCATCCACCCGTCGGAATCTGTGTTCAGAGTTCCAGTGGGTAAGCAGGCGTTGATCGGCCAGCCGTGCCAGGTATATAGCTTCCAATCCGTGCGGATTCCAGAGGCGACACCCGCTGCAGGTAATGGATCACCATCAGCGCGGTAAGCGACCCTGAATTTGGTTACGTTCGTATCGGGTAGGAAGCCGTCAATGGGCACGTATTCACCGCATGGTCTGCGCGGTGGGTCACCGGGAGGTGACAAGGCCAGATTGGCGTAGTACAGCCCAGTACCGGTGCCGGATGGGAGAACCATACCGCCGTCGAAGTCCACTGCCGGTCGTCCGCACAGCGTCTGGATGTTGGGATCGGGCGGTGGTTCACCAGGGGTCACGGGTGCCCAGAGCGCATCCAACCCGAGGAAATCCGCCAGGGGCTCGAAGGGGGTTATCAGGACTTTGTTCGTCCGGATCACACCATTACCGGACTTCAAGATGTCGCCGTCTGTGAAGCTCACATCACCTCTATACAAGATTTCGGTGGAGAAGAAAATCGATCCGGCGGGAGGCTTCCCCTCAAAGGTGTCCCTGGTGGCGACCGCATCCAAGCCGAAATCGACGCCGCGGCTGGGCAGCCCAGCTGGAACGCTGGGGTCCAGCAGGTCGGCGTTGTTGATTATGATCGTACCGGTTCCAGCTGAAAGTAAGTCGCCGTCCAGCACGGAGGGCGCTCCTGCGACCCACTCTGTCCCTTCAACCGAGAACCAGATATCCGTGTTGTACGCTGTCAACAATTCCAGGAGCACGCCCTGACTCCACCCGTCGTAGGATACATTTAATACCGCCCCCGCAAAGTTCAGGATATCCCTGTCAAGGCCAATGAAATGGACGGCGTCTAAGCCGATGTCGTGGCTGATGTTAAACAACTCGACTAAAGCGTGGTTGGGGATGATCCCCCCATTGGTGAACAGCAGGTCTCCAGCGGTAAACTGGCCCACATTCGGGCTGTCCAATTCCGTCGAAAAGGCGACCAAAGCGGTGTCAAAGTCAAGGATATCGACCGCATCCAAGCCCAGGTCTTGTAGACCAGCGATGTCGAAATTGTGCGTGAGATCGATATTGCGGGCGCAGATCCTGCCGTCCATGCTGAGAAGGTCACCGTCGGAGATGATCGGGTTGCCGTCTGGGGGTTCGGGGCCTTGGGTTACGAAGTCCTCCTCCGTGGAAAATGCTCCTTCGAGGCAGTTCTTCAGGGTTTCCGGCTTGACCTGTCCATATACGGAGCTTGAGACGAACAGCAAAGCCATCACCAGAGTTAACATCAAACTGATTTTTATTTTTTTACGCATGTCTCTTTCTCCTTAAATGCTAAAGGCAGACATTTTTGAAAATATATTCTCAGGGGAAGAGTTGCTGGATGAACCTTTGAACCAACGGTAAGTAAATATCGAAGAAAGTCGGCTGCGGTGGCACTGCGCTTTGATGCAGCGCATCGGTGCCTAGAAAATCCGCAAGCGGTTCAAAGGGTGTATACAGGTCCACATCGGGTGTGTCGACCCCGTTACCCACCAAGATTACGTCCCCGTCGGTAAAGCTTGTCTTGTCCTGGTAAAGAATTTCGGTTGAGAAGACTCCCTCCAAGGTGTCCAAACTGCGCTCGGCGCTGAAGGCGTCTAAGCCGAAATCTACCCCTCTCGAAGGCAGACCAGCGGGAACACTAGCCGGCAGCAGGTCAGCGTTGGAGAGCTTAATCGTCCCCTGAGCAGAGAGCAGATCGCCATCCAGGATCGAAACCGTGGCTGCGCTCAACTCTGTGCCCTCGATGGAGAACCATAGTTCAACCTCGTATTCTGTTAATAGGTTTGAGAGCGCACCGGGATCCTTCAACCACTCATCACGTGTGATGCTTGTGATGGCATCGTGAAATGCGAGGATATTCTGGATGTCTCCCACAAAATGGACGGCATCCAAGCCGCGATCACCCTGCACTTGAAAAAGTGTCAAGAGGACTTGGTTTGGGATCACCGCTCCCCAAGTAGTGAGCAGATCGCCCTCCGTGAAGCGTTTGGCTGGGTCGTTCAACTCGGTTGAGAAGGCGACCAGCTCCTTTTCCACGTCGATCACGTCAACAGCGTCGAGGCCCAAATCTTCTGGCACATCGAAAACACTCAATAGATCGCGATTGCGCATACAGACCGTGTGGTTAGCACCCAATAGGTCCCCATCGGAGATGTAAGATACTCCATCTGGGGGGGTCGGTCCTTGGGTGATAAAGTCCTCTTCGGTGGAATAGGCGAAATCAGCGCAACCCGATAACTGAGCTGTGGTCTCGCTGAAGACGGTTCGCTGGATGCCGAAAAATACTAGGAGAACCAGGACAGAGATGGACAAAAACAACAAGAGATGTTTACGCATATGTCCTCCTCCTTGTGTGAGGATACTGAAAGAAAATATGATCTTTGAGATAAATGGGGCTGAAATTGCTGAAGATTCGCTACATCACCTCCTCCATAGATCTGTGAGTTTGTTAAAGCAGCCGCTGGAAAGACTCTGGTGGTGATAGTTTTAAAGACGCGCGACCAAGCCTACAAGAGCACACTCGCCCTGAGTAGCTGCTCGAATTCGCCGTTGCCTTGCTAAAAATCGATCCTTTCTAATGACCTGGACACAAAGTGTGTGCCTGCCAAGCAAACGCGGGATCATTCTATATGGCTTGAGGTTTGTGTTAATTCAAGTTCGTGAATTTTTGTAAGGATAGGTCATCGATCCGAGCGAATGCGGGTTATATCAAGCTCCGGACCGGACGACATGAACTACCAGCTCGAATTCACACTCCTACCGTTAATGGAATATGATCTTAGGAATAGATTGGATGAAAGCTAGTAAACTTATAGCATATCCATATGCTAATGTCAACAACCCAGTTGTTTTATCTCGATAGCCCAACGGTACTATGCGTCAGCGAAGCGGACTGCCAAACGGATAAACGTTCCAACGTTCTAACCCATGAACCATGCACCAATGACCGATCTCCATCGTCCATGTCCCCACTGTTTTATGATTACCTTTCACAGACTTCCCATACTACCGAGGCCTTCGTAAAAGGTGCAGTAGCGTTCGAAGCCCAGCTTATCGTAGATGCTCACTGCGGGAGCGTTATCTTGACTGACATTTAACACGATATCCTCGATTCCCCACTCCACTAACTCGGTAAGGACCGCGCTCGTCGCTGCTGTGGCATAGCCCTTGCTGCGGTATTGAGGGAGGGTGAAAATGTTTCCCACCGCGGCCACCCCGTATGCTTTACTGACCAGGTGGGTGCCCCCCACGGATACAAGTTGGTCGTTCAAGTGCAAACCATAAAAGACACCCTTCTGGATCTGCTGCGGATTGAATCCTGTGCCCCCTTCTTCGTCTTCGGCATACAGCTTGGTTAATTCGCCGACATCCTTAGGGGTTAGTCGAACGCACTCACCCCCCACAGCCCGGAAGCGCTCTGGGTTGAAAACCATGCGCCACATGGCGATGGGCTTATCCCATGTGTATAAAGAGCGCGTCATCGCCAGGTGTTCGGGCAGGCATGTGAAATAGACCTCTGCTGGGAAGTGTGCGCGCTTGAAAATCCTCTGAAGGCTCTCACTCTCCCCCATAAGAAACAGCGCAGGTGGATCCAAAC
>JASFVL010000397.1:0-4284 GCA_050049875.1 Anaerolineales bacterium | reverse complement strand
TCGCGACTGGTGTTAGGCAAACATTCTGGGCGTCACGCCCTCAAAGTGCACCTGGCGGACCTGGGATACCACCTGAGCGACAAAGAGCTCGACCAAACCTTCCTCGAGTTCAAGGCGCTGGCGGACAAGAAAAAGACGGTCACTAACGCCGATCTGGAAGCCTTGGTCTCCGACCAGATCTACCAGCCTCGGGAGATCTTCAGCCTAGAAGGTTTGCAGGTTGCCTGCGGCACGATGGGTATGCCCACAGCCACTGTAAGGCTGCACGGTCCCGATGGGGAGCTTCACGTTGAAGCTGCCATCGGCACCGGCCCGGTCGATGCTACCTACAAAGCCATCGACACCATCGTCGACGCGCCCAATGTCTTGCTGGAGTACGCCGTCCACGCCGTCACCGAAGGCATCGACGCCATCGGGGAGGTCACTGTGCGCTTGCAGGCGGAGAACAACGCCATTCCCCAGCGCACCTCCCCCCAGAGCGGTCTCTCCCACGCTCGCACCTTCGGCGGTCTGGGGGCGGACACGGACATCATCGTCGCCAGCGCCAAAGCCTATCTCTCCGCATTGAACAAGCTGCTGGCCGCCAGCGGGCGCTACGGTCCCCCGGGAACACCCGCCGAGTTTGCCAGCCAAGTCGTCAGCAGCAGCACCCCAGCCCCAGCGTAACTGCACTGTAATTATTCTCTCAAAGGAGCAAATCATGACCACTAAATCAAAAAAGACCCAGAAGTCAACCAACCAGAACCACCGCGATCCTTTTCCCGAACCCCGCACAATACCGGGCAAGTGGGACACCTCCGGAATGTCCTCACCGCAAAACTCGTCTCCCCAAGGGAGCGGTAATCCATACCCAGAGAAGGATACGGCGGCAGGGGACAATCCCGCTTCGGAAGATACTTTCAAGAAGGACACCAAAATCAATACCAAATTAAACACCTTCCCGAAAGGATGGGATCTGTCCGAACTGACTTCATGGTACAACCGCTGACACTTTTCGACAAAATTTGGGACGCCCATATCGTGGCACAAGAGTCGCACGCCCCGGCCGTCCTCTACATCGATTTGCATTTAATCCACGAAGTCACCTCACCCCAGGCGTTCAACGGTCTGCGGGAGCGAGGCCTGCGCGTCCGCCGCCCGGATCGCACCGTGGCGGTCATGGACCACTCCACTCCCACCGCGGGGCTCAGTCTCGACCTAGCGGATGCCTTAGCCGCCCGCCAACTGCGCCAACTGGTAGCCAACTGCCGGGACTTCGACATCCACCTCTACGATCTGGACAATCCTGAGCGGGGTATCGTCCACGTGGTCGGACCGGAACTGGGTCTCACTCAACCGGGAATGACCATCGTTTGCGGCGACAGCCACACTGCCACCCACGGCGCCTTTGGCGCTCTGGCTTTTGGGATCGGCACCAGCGAGGTCGAGCATGTCCTGGCTAGCCAGTGCCTGCTGCAGAACAAACCTATGACCTATGAAATCCGCGTCGATGGACAGCTCGGGCCGGGTGTGACCGCCAAAGACATCATCCTGGCGTTGATTGCCCATATGGGTACAGACGGTGGACAAGGACACATCTTTGAATATCGCGGCGATGCAATTCGTGACCTATCCATGGAAGAACGCATGACGGTCTGCAATATGTCCATCGAAGCCGGCGCTCGCGCTGGTATGATCGCCCCCGACAGCACCACCTACGAGTACTTAGCGGGCTGCAAATATGCTCCCGCTGAGGATGCATGGGAGCGTGCTGTAGTGGCTTGGAGAGAGCTGCCCAGTGACGATGGTGCCCAGTATGACCGCTCGCTTACCTTCGATGCTTCCGACCTGGAGCCCATGATCACCTACGGCACAAACCCTGGCATGGGCATGAAAATCTCCCAGAAGGTGCCTGACCCGGACAACTTACCAGTCCTGGCTGAGCGCCAAGCCTTGGAGAAAGCGCTTAACTACATGGACCTGCAGCCGGGGGAGAGCTTACTCGGGCATCCGCTGGACGTGGTCTTCATCGGCAGCTGCACCAACGCGCGCCTCTCCGACTTGCGCGCAGCAGCCAAAATCCTCAAGGGGCGTAAAATCGCCGAGAACGTGCGTATGTGGGTGGTTCCCGGTTCCCAGATCGTCAAACGCCAAGCGGAAGCTGAAAAGCTGGACGAGATTTTTATATCCGCGGGAGCTGAATGGCGCCAGGCAGGTTGCTCGATGTGCATCGCTATGAACGGCGACCAGCTTGAACCCGGCGAATACGCCCTGAGCACCAGCAACCGCAACTTCGAAGGGCGTCAGGGCAAAGGCGGGCGCACCTTTCTGGCCTCCCCTTTAACTGCTGCAGCCAGCGCGCTACAGGGGCGCATCGCTGATGTCCGCACGATGCTGTCTTAGCGGAGAACGTGATGATTAAATTTGACCGCCTCAAATCAAAAGTCATCCCCCTGCCCATCGCCAACGTCGACACCGACCAGATTATTCCAGCGCGTTTCCTAAAAGCCATCGACAAGGACAACTTGGCGGCGGGCTTGTTCGCCGACTGGTGCTACGGCGCTGATGGCGTCCTGAATCCCGCTTTCGTGCTCAATCAGCCTCAATACAAAGACGCCAGCATCCTGCTGGCGCGCGAGAACTTCGGCTGCGGCTCCTCCAGAGAGCACGCCGTCTGGGCGCTGACCAGTTGGGGGATTCGGGCAGTGATCGCCCCCTCCTTTGCGGACATCTTCAGAAACAACAGCCTCAAGAACGGCTTGCTGCCCGTTGAATTGGACACGCCGGCTGTCCAAGAGTTGTTCAATTTAACCGAGCAGCAACCAGATACTGAATTGGAGATCGATTTGCTCGACCAGACCATCACATCCCCTGATGACGGTTCCTTCAACTTTCCCATCGACGCATTCGCCAAGCGCTGTTTGCTGAACGGTCAGGACCAATTGGAATATCTTCTCTCCCAAGCCGCGGCCATCGATACTTACGAGCGCAATTCGATACCTTATTGGAGACATTCATGGACAAAAAAATCTTAATCTACGACACCACACTGCGGGATGGCACCCAGCGGGAGGGGATTTCGTTGTCCTGTGAGGATAAACTACGCATCGCCCAGCGCTTGGACGACTTGGGTGTAGCCTATATCGAAGGCGGCTGGCCCGGCTCGAATCCCAAGGACAAAGAATTCTTCGAGCGTACCGGAGAGCTTAGATTGAAGCACGCTAAGATCGCGGCCTTCGGTTCCACCTGCCGGGTCGATTCTGACCCCTCCGAGGACGGCAATATCCAAGCCCTGCTGGAAGCTCAAACTCCAGTATGCACAGTGGTTGGGAAAACATGGCGCCTTCACGTCCGCGACGTCCTGCGGACCAACCTCGCCGAGAACCTGCGCATCATCGAGGCCAGCCTGGCGTACCTCAAGGACCAGGGGCGTGAACTCATCTACGACGCCGAGCACTTCTTCGACGGTTATAAAGACGATCCCGCCTACGCCCTGCGGACTCTACGTGCAGCTGCCAAGGGTGGCGCTCATACGCTCGTTCTTTGCGACACCAACGGTGGCACGCTGCCCAGTGAGGTAGCCGAGATCGTACAGGAGGTTTGCACCCAAATCCCGGATGTGCAACTCGGTATCCACACCCACAACGATGGGGAGTGCGCCGTAGCCAACTCGCTGGTTGCCGTAGAAAAAGGCGCCACCCACGTCCAGGGCACCATCAACGGCTATGGGGAACGCAGCGGCAACGCCAACCTGTGCAGCCTCATCCCCGACCTCGAGCTCAAGATGGGTTATACCTGCCTGCCGGAAGGGAAATTAAAACACCTCCTTGAGACCTCCCACCTCGTCGCTGAGGTGACCAACCTGGCGTTGGACAGCCATTTACCCTACGTCGGTCGCAGCGCGTTCGCCCATAAAGGCGGCATCCACGTTTCCGCCATGCGCCGCAACTCGCACAGTTACCAACATATCGACCCCACCAAGGTTGGCAACCAAATGCGCACCGTGGTCTCAGAACTATCGGGGCGCGGTAATTTGTACGAGAAAGCCGAGGAGTTTGGCCTGGAACTGGAGGAGCAGGGTGCGGTGGCTAATGTTCTAGAAGAGATCAAGAATCTGGAGGCGCAGGGCTTCTCCTTTGAAGCCGCCGAGGCCTCGGTGCTACTCATGCTCCACCGCCTGCAGCCCGGTTACCGTCCACCTTTCAAGCTGATCGATTTCTCAGCCACCGTCGAACACCGCCAAGGGCGGGGCCTATTCGCCGAAGCAACAGTTAAAGTAAAGGTCAACGGGCAGGTGTACCATAC
>JASFVL010000396.1:0-4290 GCA_050049875.1 Anaerolineales bacterium | reverse complement strand
ATCCCGGAACGCAGCGAGTTCACCCACAACCTGCGCCCGTTGTTGAACAAACATGGCCGCGATCCCCGGCTGACGCTGATCGTCTTCACCTTGGACGAATCAGCCTATTCCCGGGAACTGGCTCCCTTAGCAGGCCACTACCCAGCGATGAAACTGGGTCCCCCGTGGTGGTTCTACGACAGCATCAACGGTATCCGGCGCTACTTCGATCGAGTGATGGAAACTGCCGGGCTGCACAACACGGTGGGGTTCAACGACGATACGCGCGCCTTCCCCTCCATCCCTGCCCGCCACGACGTGTGGCGGCGGGCCAGCGCCAACTGGGCGGCTGGTTTGGTGGTGCGCGGCATCGTCGATAGGCAAGACGCTCATGAGATGGTTGCGGACCTGGCTTACAACCTGGCGAAACAAGCCTACAAGCTCGATTAAGCCCGCTGGCGGGCGAAAACCCAAGAAACTGCTTTACTATTGAAGTGCTAAATCCGGAGGAACGACCCTTGCCCAAAACCACGGACATCCGCCTGGTCGCCGTTGATTTGTATTTTCTGCCTGTGGAAACGCGCCTGCCCCTGAAATTCGGTACGGAGACACTCACCTCCGTGACCTGCGCGCGGGTGCGGGTGCGGGTGCACAACCAGGACAATCGAACAGCTGAAGGTTGGGGGGAGACACCCCTGAGCGTGCAGTGGGTTTGGCCCAGCCAGCTACCCTACCGGGAGAGACACCAGGCGCTCAAAGAATTCTGCTTCCTCCTGGCGGAAGCCTGGGCGGATTTCGATGCCAGCGGACACCCCCTGGAAATCGGTCACGGCTTCCAGAAAGATGTGCTCCCCAATCTGCTGGCAGATTTCAACCGGGGGCGCGGCGCAGGCGCCGAGGCACTGCCATGGTTGGCTGCGCTGGTGTGCTGTTCAGCCTTTGACATCGCCCTGCACGACGCCTACGGCGTCGCCAACCAAATGCCAGTTTATCAAACCTACGCGCCGCCATTCATGCAGTCAGACCTCTCCCATTACCTGGAACCCGCCGAGTCCTTTAAGGGCAAATACCCCCAGGATTTCTTGGTGGCACCGCCCAACTGGCTGGTGGCCTGGCACTTGGTCGGTGGGGCAGATCCGCTCATAGCGGACGACCTAAGCGGCGACGAACCCGACGACGGCTACCCCGTGCTGCTCGCCGACTGGATCGAGCGCGACGGTCTCAAATGCCTTAAAGTTAAGCTGCGCGGGGATGACTATTCCTGGGACTACCAGCGCCTGGTGCAGGTCGGGGAGATCGCTATCGCCGGGAGTGTGGATTGGCTGACCAGCGACTTCAACTGCACCGTCACCGATCCCGAGTACGTCAACGCCATGCTGGACCAACTAAGGGACGAGCACGCCCGCATCTACGGGATGATCCTCTACGTCGAGCAGCCCTTTCCCTACGATTTGGAGAAGCACCGCATCGAAGTGCACAGCGTCTCGGCGCGAAAGCCGCTCTTCATGGACGAGAGCGCCCACGACTGGGAATTGGTCCAGCTGGGGCGCAAGCTCGGTTGGACCGGCGTGGCGCTAAAAACCTGCAAGACGCAAACCGGTGCCCTGCTCAGCTTGTGCTGGGCTAAAGCGCACGGCATGACTTTGATGGTTCAGGACCTGACCAATCCGATGCTGGCCCAGATACCCCACGTGCTGTTGGCCGCTCACGCCGGCACCATCATGGGGGTCGAGACCAACGCCATGCAGTTCTACCCCGAGGCCTCACGAGCGGAGCAGAAGGTGCACCCTGGCCTGTACCGCAGAAGAAAGGGCCTCTTGGAGCTCTCCTCGATTCGAGGAGCAGGTTTCGGCTACCGCATCGGCGAGATCGACCGCCCCCTGCCCGAATCGGCAGCATCTGTAGGAGACTGGTGATCAGCGTGTTTGACTTCACCCAATAACAAGCGCCTTGGGCAACATGATTCTCTTTTGAGGTATTTCAAATGGACCTTAACGAAATTACCAAGCAGTATGATTTCAGCGATCGGACGGTCGTAATTACCGGTGGGGCGGGAGTTTTAGGCGGCGAGATGGCCTGCGCTTTGGTGGGGTGCGGCGCCAATGTGGTCATCATCGACCGGGATGAAGCGCGCGCCGAGCAACTGATCGAGCGCCTAGGCTGCTGGCCGGGATGCGCAGCCATCGTTTACGCTGATGTGCTGAAAAGAGACACGCTGGCGGACGCCCTGGAGATCAGCATCAAAGAGTTTGGAGGCGTAGACGCCTTGATCAACGCAGCAGGGGGCAATCATCCCTCCGCTACGACCAGCGAAACACTTCAATTTTTCGACATCCCCGAAGACGCTTTCCAAGCGGTGCTGGATTTGAATTTGTTTGGGACGGTTATGCCCTGCCAGGTATTCGGGCGGCACATGGCTGAACGCGGCGAAGGGGTCATCCTGAACATCTCCTCGATGAACGCCTACCGCCCGCTCACCCAGGTGCCCGCCTACTCGGCGGGCAAAGCCGGTGTGAGTAATTTCACCCGCTGGCTGGCAGTTCATATGGCGCAGGAATATTCCCCCAAGATTCGCGTCAACGCTCTGGCGCCAGGGTTCTTCCACACCAAACAAAACCATTACCTGCTGTATGACGAAAAAAGTGGCGAATTGACCTCGCGGGGGGAGCAAATCATCGCCCACACCCCCATGGCGCGCTTCGGTGATCCCGAGGACCTACTCGGTTCCGCGCTCTGGCTGCTCTCGCCCGCCTCGGAATTCGTAACCGGTGTGGTCATCCCCATCGACGGCGGTTTCTCCGCTTACAGCGGTGTATAATCGTTCGCCATGAACACAAGCCCATTGATTGGCACCGGAAGCGCTGACAGCTTGCTGAGCGCGCCTGAAATTCGCGCTCTGATCGCCGAAGCATTTAAAACCTGGGATGTGAGCGGGCAGCGCCTTCTGGTGATCATCCCTGACGGCACGCGCAGCGCGCCGCTCCCCTTGTTCTTCCACAGCTTGTATGAACTTCTCAACAGACGGGTCGCAAAACTCGATTTTCTGGTCGCCCTGGGCACCCACCCCCTAATGAGCGAAGCGGCGCTCAACCGTCTGGTGGGGATCACCCCAGAGGAAAGAGCAACCCGCTACGCCGAGGTCAGCATTTTCAACCACCGCTGGGAGCGGGATGAGACCTTCATCACCCTAGGCACAATCTCAGCCCAAGAGACAGAAGCACTGAGCAACGGAATGCTCTCTGTAGAGGTACCGATCAGGATCAACCACCTCGTCTTGGAATACGACCTGGTGGTGATCTGCGGGCCGGTCTTCCCCCACGAGGTGGTGGGCTTCTCCGGGGGGAACAAGTACTTCTTCCCCGGAATCAGCGGTCCGGAAGTGATCAACATCACCCACTGGTTAGGTGCGCTGATCACCAGCTACGAGATCATCGGCACCAAGCACACCCCAGTGCGAGCGATGATCGAGCGGGCGGCCGAGATGGTCCCGGGGAGGAAGATGGCGCTCTGCATGGTGGTCAAGGGGGAGGGGTTAGCAGGACTGTACGCCGGTGAGCCTCAGGCAGCCTGGTCCGCGGCTGCGGATCTCTCCGCACAGGTGCACGTGCGCTACGTGGAGCAGCCCTTCCAACAAGTGCTCTCGGTGATGCCGGAGATGTACGACGACCTCTGGACGGCAGCAAAGGGCATGTACAAGCTCGAACCGGTGGTCGTCGACGGCGGCGAGGTGATCATCTACGCGCCGCACATCAGCGAAATTTCCTACACTCATGGTCACCTGATCGATCAAGTCGGCTACCATGTGCGCGATTACTTCGTCAAGCAGTGGGACGACTTCAAGGACATCCCCTGGGGCGTTCTGGCGCACTCCACCCATCTGCGGGGCATCGGCACATACGAGGACGGGATGGAGAAGGCGCGCATTGAAGTCACCTTAGCGACCGGAATTCCCCCGGAGCGCTGCCAACTGGTCAACCTGGGATACCGGGATCCCAACACCGTCAACCCTCAGGACTGGATGGGACGCGAGGGGGAGGGAATCCTGCTCGTCCCCCATGCCGGTGAGGTGCTGTATCGCCTAAAAACCACCAAGTGACCTGGCTCGCTCGCATACGGATCAAATTCTGATAAGGTTAAAACAAATGGCAAAATGCGATCTTGGACTGATCGGTCTGGCCGTGATGGGCCAAAACCTGGTCTTGAACATGAACGATCACGGTTACAAAGTGGCCGTGTACAACCGCACGACATCGAAAACTGATGATTTCCTGCAGGGAAACGCCAAAGACACGCAAGTGGTGGGCGCATATT
>JASFVL010000395.1:0-4299 GCA_050049875.1 Anaerolineales bacterium | reverse complement strand
AGAACGGGCAGATTTTCTGTATTTCCAAAGTTAAAAGGCGAAGGAAAATTACAACCAGGTTATGTTGAAACTGTTTCAACAGACATATTTAGAGATGCAATAGTTGGGGCAGCCCCAATATTATTGGGCAGCCTTAGTATTGCATTGATCGGATATTATCCCCTAAATTTGTCTGCAGTTTGGGATCACTTAGTCCAGGGGGGAGGCAATTCTGTATTGATAATCCTCGATGTTTTCCATCAATCAGATTTTTGGTTATGGTTTTACTTAGCCTTTGTTATTAGCAGCACGATGTTTCCTTCACGCTCGGATAGACGTGCTTGGCTTCCGCTAATTTTCTTTGTGAGCATCGTTGGGATGTTAATGATTTTGCTCGGAGCAGGACCCTGGTTAGCCGCGAATTTGGCTGATCCCATGATTGGTATTATGCGATCACTAATAGTCGTCTTATCGATTAGTCTATTAATTCACCTCATCGTCTGGTTGCCCATGGCACTAATCAGACGTTTACTCTCACGGATTTTTCGTTTGGAAGTGGTATAGTTTTAACCGGTACCAAACTGCCTATCGCCAGCATCGCCCAATCCTGGGAGGATGTAACCCTGATCATTTAACCGATCATCTATTGCGGCTAGGTGAATATCTACATCCGGATGATTATTTTGCAGGTTTTGGATACCTTCGGGTGACCCCAGTATCCCTACGAATTTAATTTTATTTACTCCCCAGCGTTTTAAAATCTCAACAGTAGCCACTGCAGATCCCCCAGTGGCTAACATGGGATCTAAGATTAGGCAAACTGATACAGTTGGTTCAATGGGTAATTTGTTGTAATATTCTACAGGTTGTAAGGTTTCCTCGTCTCTATATAGACCAATATGCCAGACTTCAGCACTGGGCATTAACCACCATATGCCTTCAACCATTCCTAAACCAGCTCGTAATATAGGTACCAGACCAATATTTTCGCGTAACTCCAAACCTTTTGTAGCAGTAAGGGGTGTCTCAACTTCCTTTGTGATCGTGGTTAAATCAGCGGTAGCTTCATAGGTAAGCAGTGCGGATATTTCCCGTATTAGCTCTCGAAATTGTCTTGATTTTGTATTGCTGTCACGAATGTGGGTTAGTTTATGAGATACCAATGGGTGGGAAGAGATATATATGTTGTTCATTTGGAATCCTGCTCATTCCTTTCATCCCAATTATAGCTTACTTTAGTACAACTTTATGAATGCCGGGCATCATGTCGTATCGAGTATAATCTCCACCATGAGTGAACCTCCAGAAAGAATTATCAACCCAAATCAAAAACCCGAAGATAGTTATGATTACGCACTTCGGCCCAGCCGCTTGAGTGAAGTAATCGGTCAAGATCAGGTCAAGGAGAACCTCGAGATCCTTATTGCGGCTGCTAAGCAACGCCGTGAAGCGCTGGATCATGTTCTATTTTATGGCCCTCCCGGTCTTGGAAAAACCACTTTTGCGCATATTTTGTCAAACGAGATGGGTGTGAATATTAAGACATCTGCGGGGCCAGCGATTGAGCGAGCAGGGGATTTGGCAGCCATCCTTACCAATTTGCGGGCAGGGGATATCCTGTTTATCGATGAAATTCACCGGCTTGGTAGAGTTGTAGAAGAAGTACTTTATCCGGCGATGGAAGATTTCTCTTTGGATATTGTTATTGGGAAAGGCCCATCAGCTCGCTCGATCCGTTTGAAACTACCACGATTTACGATCATTGGGGCGACTACACGTTTGGCATTGGTGACAGCACCGTTAAGAGCGCGATTCGGTGTTGTATTTCGATTGAATTTTTACGATTTATCAGCGATGGAGAATATTGTAAAAAATGCATCTGACAGGCTGGATATCGTTGCAGAACCCGAAGGTGTAACAGAGATCGCTTGTCGAGCGCGGGGAACACCCCGTGTCGCCTTAAGACTATTGCGGAGAGTTCGTGATTACGCTCAAGTCAGAGCTAGCGGTAAGATCAATGAACCAGTCGCGAAAGAGGCACTGAAACTGTTAGATGTGGATGAACAAGGATTAGATGAAATGGATAGACGTGTTCTCAACGCGATCATCGATAAATACGAAGGTGGGCCTGTCGGTCTAAATACGATTGCGGCTTCAATTAGTGAAGAACCGGATACGATAATGGATGTTGTCGAACCATACTTAATGCAGTTAGGCTTCTTAGAGCGCACCTCTCAGGGGAGAGTGGCAACTTCATTAGCCTATAAACATTTAGGAATGGATGTTCCATCGCATAAACAGCCTCGTTTGATATAAATATGACTTACGCAGCTAAAGGGTAGGGGTGGTATGTCTTTAGTTCAGATTGCTCGATTGATCATCATTTTAGGTGTTTTCATAATCATAGTGGGGGGATTTTTATATCTTATTGCTCAAATTGGATTTCCCCTCTGTAAGCTTCCTGGGGATATCCGCATCGAACGGGGCAATTTGACTTGTATTGTTCCCCTAGCTACAACTTTGCTACTTTCAATTTTACTCACGCTTCTCCTGAATATCGTGATTCGAATTTTTAACCGCTAAGCAGAATTATCATTGAAAACATCCGATTTTGATTACGATTTACCCCAAAGATTTATCGCTCAAACGCCTGTAGAGCCCCGGGATTCTGCTAGAATGCTTGTTTTATACCGGAGTTCTGGGGTGTTGGAGCACTCTCATTTTCGTGATCTTCCAAAATACCTTAAAAAAGGCGATCTCCTAGTCCTTAATGAAACCCGTGTAATTCCAGCGCGGCTCTTTGCTAAAAAAATACCCACTGGTGGCAAAGTTGAAATCCTTTTATTGAGAAGAGAGGACAATCGCTTATGGGAGGTGTTGGTTGGTGGGAAAGGACTAACTGTTGGGAGGGAATTGCAGGTTGAAAATGGACCAAAAGCCGTAATTGTCGCAGATTTGGATGGACCAAAACGATTAATACAATTCGATGAACTATTAAGTCCCAATTTAAACCGGTTTGGAAACGTCCCTCTCCCACCATATATCCATGAGAAACTTGATGATCCTAATCGATACCAGACCATCTACGCGCAGGATCCCGGATCTGCCGCCGCGCCAACAGCTGGTATGCATTTTACTGATGATTTGATGCAGCATTTAGATTCAGCTGGCATCCAGTTTGCCAAAATTGTCCTACACATCGGGCTGGACACATTTTTACCGGTCACCGAGGATGACCCCACGGAACATAAAATTCATACCGAGTGGTGTCGAATATCTAGCTCAGTAGCTGAAAAAATAAACACAACCAAAAGAGAAGGTCATAGAGTGATTGCTGTCGGTACAACAAGCGTTCGGGTGGTTGAATCAGCTGCGCGTTTCGTGTCTGATGGAGGAATTGTTTCTACCTTTGAAGGTCTAACCGATTTATTTATTCTGCCTGGATATAATTTTCGTGTTGTTGACGCTATGATCACTAATTTTCATCTACCCCGATCCACCTTAATTATGCTTGTTAGCGCATTCGTTGGGAGGAAACGTATTCTTTCTGCGTATGAAATTGCAAAAGAAGAGGGGTACCGTTTCTACTCTTTCGGAGACGCGATGTTGATTCTCTAAAAATACGATTATAAAATTGCCCATCAATGGAGCTTCGTGCAGAAATATTTGTCTAAGAGTCAACGGATCTCGTATGGATGAAACAACCAAACTGTTTGATGATCTTAAAGAGGAAGTTATATCCTGTTCAAAATGTCCCAGACTTGTGAAATGGAGACAAGAGGTAGCCCTTAAGAAGCGACGAGCGTATCGAAATTGGGATTATTGGGGTAAGCCAGTCCCCGGTTTTGGGGATATTGAAGCTCGAGTTGCTGTGGTAGGTCTAGCTCCTGGGGCCCATGGAGCCAATCGTACTGGCAGAATGTTCACAGGGGATGGTTCCGGTGATTTCTTGTTTTCAGCACTTTATCGCGCAGGTTTTGCCAGCTCTCCCATATCGAAAAGTCGCCATGATAATCTCATTGTGTCAGACATTTTCATCACGGCAGTATGTCGATGCGTACCTCCTAAGAATAGGCCAAAAGCTAAGGAGATGAACAACTGCATACCGTATCTGGAGAGGGAGTTGGATTTGCTCAACCGGTTGGAAGTAATCGTAACTTTGGGCGGAATTGCTTTCGAGCGGGTATTGCGTATCTATCGTCAAAAAGGTTACGAGATCCCTAGGTTTAAATTCGCCCATGCGGAGGCATATCACTTGGGTGCGAATTTACCATGGCTGGTGGTCTCCTACCATCCTAGTCTCCAAAATACCCAGACAAG
>JASFVL010000394.1:0-4312 GCA_050049875.1 Anaerolineales bacterium | reverse complement strand
GCGGCGGCGAGGTGGTAGCCACTGGCACCCCCGAAGACATCTGCGGGGAGCCTAATTCTTACACCGGACAGTTCCTGCAGCGCTACGTCAAAGGGGTCCACAACCAGGATTGTGTTTGATGAGGGGGTTTTCTTTCTGTTTGTTGCGGACTTTCTTGTTCCCCTATTAAGTGTCACCTGGAATCCGCCACGAATTCCATAAATTGTCTCTGATTTTCATACCTGATCCGTGACAAGAATGGCCTCAATCGGATAGCGATTCCACCAAGTGGTCGCTGAAGTTAAGCAGTTTGACATGCACACGACCAACAACCCCCATTTCCAGCTCAGTGATTGATCAGGGATCGACCCGCAAGAAGCGCAAGCCTCGCTCTGCTTTCAGTTCACCACTCTTCCTCAGGATGGATAAGATCACCCCGCTGTGGGTGACGACCAACACCTCGCCACCTAGATTCTGTTTAACGACCCACTCGAGAGTTTCAGTAACCCGGTTACCGAACCGGCGCCAGGTTTCCCCGCTCAGGGAGGACCACAGATTGTTCGCAATTACCCGGCAATCATACCACGGGAGCGATATGCATGTCTCAATGTGAATCCCTTTCTATCACCTCCATCTTCATAAGCAGTGGTAAGATTAAACTAGTCGCTATCTCGATCCCAACACTCACCACTCGGTTCACGGGTTCAAGGATAAATGGAAGTGTCCACCCCTTTACTTGCCACGAAACTCTTCATCCCGCCGCCGCGGGCGAGTCTTGTTTCCCGGCGCCGTTTGGTCGAACGTCTGAACGCTGGATTAACCGACAAGATGACGCTGATATCCGCTCCAGCAGGTTTCGGCAAAACCACCCTGCTGAGCGAGTGGATTCACCACCCCGAAGAGGCACCTGAACGCCATACCGCCTGGGTCTCGCTGGACGAAGGGGATAACGACCCAGCCCGCTTCCTAGCCTATTTCACCGCCGCCATGGAGACCATCCACAATGGAGCGCCTGAGAATCTCTCTGATGAACTCGCTGCGCTCAAGGGAGCTTCCATGGAGGACTTCCTGACGACGCTGATCAACGAAATCATCGCCATATCCGGGGGTGTGCTGGTGGTTCTCGATGACTACCATCTGATTCAGGCTCAAGCGGTGCACGAAACCGTGGCGTTTCTGCTCGACCACCAACCGCCCCAGCTCCACCTGGTGATCGCAACGCGCGCCGACCCGCCGCTACCCATCGCCCGCCTGCGAGCCCAAGGGCAGGTGAACGAATTCCGCTTGAACGACCTGCGATTCACCCGTGCTGAGGCTGCTGAATTTCTAAACCAGCTTACAGGACTAACGCTCTCTCCCGAGGATGTAGCTGCGCTGGTTTCCCGCACAGAAGGCTGGATCGCCGGGTTGCAGATGGCAGCGGTTTCGATGCGCGGGCGTGAGGACGTATCGGATTTCATTCGCGCCTACACCGGCGGTCACCGCCATGTATTGGATTACCTGATGGAAGAGGTCTTCCAGCGCCAACCCCAAGGCGTGCAGACATTCCTGCTCCAGACCGCTATATTGGACCGCCTCACGGGACCCTTGTGCGACGCTGTGCTGGGAGGGGAGATAGAAGTTCCAAAAATCGCGACGGGACCTGCTGCCCTTAAAACGCAACCCAGGGGGACCTCACCCAGCCAGGAGGTTCTCGAGTATCTGGATCGCTCTAATCTGTTCATCGTTCCCCTAGACAGCGAGAGGCGCTGGTATCGCTACCACCGTCTCATGACTGATCTGCTGCGCAAACTGCTGGGGCAAACCTCACCGGAGGGGATCACCGATCTGCATCAACGCGCCAGTAGTTGGTTTGAGAAGCAAGGGCTGACGGAAGAAGCGATCAACCACGCCTTAGCAGCTGAGGATTACCCCCGCGCCGCACGCCTGATCGATCGTGTCGCTGAAGCGACCTTGATGCGCAGCGAGATTACCACTCTCTTACGCTGGGTGGAGAAGTTGCCGGATGAACTGGTCCTCACGCTGCCCTCCCTATGCATCTATCACGCCTGGACGCTCTTGATGAGCGGTCATCCCTTGGAGCAGGTCGAAGCCCGCTTAATCTGCGTGGACGAATCATCGAATCTGGTGCGTGGTAGGGCCAACGCGCTGCGGGCTTTTGTGTCCGCCTTCCAAGGACAAATGTCCACCGCTTTTGCCTTGACCAACGAAGCGCTGGAGCAACTGCCGGAAGAGGATTTGTTTCTACGCGGCATCGCTACATGGAATCAGGCTTTTTACTACCTGTTGAAGGGGGAGGTTGCAGAAGGAATAACCGCACTTGAGGAGTCCTTCAGGATGGGACAGCAGATTGGTAACCCGGCGCTCTCCGTAATGGCATTAAGCAACCTGGCAGAGATCCACATGTACCAGGGAAAACTTTTCAAGGCCAAGGAGCAGTTCCAACAAGCCCTGAAGCTAGGGGTAGATTCGAGCGGTCATCCGCTGCCCATTGCAGGTATGGCGATGCTCGGTCTTGGAGAATTGTACCGGCAGTGGAATGACTTCGAGACCGCAGAGCGCTACCTGATCGACGGTATCGAGCGCATCGAGAACTGGGGCGAGGTCGGTGCCATGGATGGGTACATCTTTCTGGCTCAAATCAGGCAAGCCCAAGGCGATATCGAAGGCGCCCAAGCTGCGATGCAAAAAGCCAGACGATTGGCCGTTCAATTCGACGCCACTGAGTGGGATGATTTCATCGTTGACATGGCTCATGCACGGTTGTGGATTCACCAAGGGGAAATCGAGATAGTAGAACGCTGGATCGAAACCCAGATATCGCCAGATGGATCTCTTCCTGAACCCTCGCGTGATGAAGACAGTTTAATCGATTTCCACATGCAGAAGCGCCTGCACATCGTCCAGGCGAGAGTCTTGCTGGCACAAGGCTGCCCTGATGAAGCTTTGAAACTACTGCTGCCCCTGCCCCCGTTCTTAGAGCAGTGGGGTCGGGTAACGAGATCGATCGAAACCCTTAACATTACAGCCCTCGCTTATCAAGAGCAAGGAGATATCGACCAAGCGATGATTACCCTGGAGCGCGCCCTGTCTCTGGCTGAACCAGGCGGCTACATGCGCTCTTTCCTCGACGAAGGCCCCGCGATGTTCAAATTGCTTCATCACGCTGCCTCGCGCGGCATCTACCCAGAATACGTGAGCAGACTGATCTCAGCCTTCGATGCGGAGATGGATACCAGAAGTGAACCCCGTCAGCCCCTCATCGACCCGCTCAGCGAGCGTGAATTGGAAGTCCTCCATCTCCTCGCCAGAGGTTTATCCAACCCGGAAATCGCCCAGGAATTGGTGATCGCCGTTAGCACCGTCCGCTCCCACCTCAAGAGTATTTACAGCAAATTACACGTTCATCGTCGCTGGGACGCAGTTCAGCGGAGTAAAGAACTGGGTCTGCTTTAACCCCCATTTAAGATCAGAGATTTTGGGGGTGCTTTGCGGTATGACTCACCGCAAGCACCCCACTTCGTTTATTCTATCCCCCACCCAATCCCCCAAGAAGGGGATGACAATCCCCCAAAGAGCAGATATTCTTAGAACCACAAGAATTAGAAATGCAGTAGTTCAATAAAATTGATTCAACAGGACGGAACAAAGATGACCGAATGCTGTAAAGGAGAAGAACAATTCGTCTTCCAAATCAGAATGGATGGATCACTGGATGAAAGTTGGTCGGATTGGTTTGATGGCATGACGGTCGCAACGAAAAGTGGAGAAACCACCATCACAGGAAAGATGGACCAGTCCACCCTGCGCGGGGTGCTTAACAAAATCTGGGACCTCAACCTGGCGTTGATTTCGGTCAAAAGAATAGCATAAGACACCGCGCCCGCCTCTGGACCATCCAAATCCGCGAATCCATCTTCTGATATAGGTAACTGGAGTGTTAAAGGAGAAGAACGATGAAAGCAAAATACACCCTTCCTCTAGCTGATCCCCAAGCTGCGCTGGAAATTGTGGGTGGGAAAGGCGCCTCCCTCGCCAAACTCGCCGCCTCTGAGCTACCCGTACCGGACGGCTTTCACGTAACAACAGCAGCCTACCTTGAATTCGTCGAAGCAAACGAATTGCAACCCGCCATTCTGTCTGCTCTGGAGGGGATCGATCTAGCAAACCCCAGCTCCCTTGAAAGCGCTTCAGAGCAAATCAACGCATTGTTCCTGCGAGCGTCAATTCCTCCAGGGGTAGCTGGCGAGATTGTGGAGACCTACAGCGAACTGCCGGGCAGCAACCCAGCTGTGGCGGTGCGTTCCTCAGCGACCGCCGAAGACCTGCCTGA
>JASFVL010000393.1:0-4323 GCA_050049875.1 Anaerolineales bacterium | reverse complement strand
CGGGGATGGTGTGCTGGTAGGCGTTGAGCGAGTTTCCCACCCCGGGATTGGTATCGGTGGAAGCTACGGAACGTGGGGGGAAAGCTATGATAACGAAGCGTTGTTCCGCTTTATAGAACAGCACTTTAGCGAGCCCTTACGTCCGGAGGAGCGTATGGATTTATCCTCATTAGGATTCGCCCGTAGACACCACATTCCATTTTTAACCAAAGAAGAACACCTCGAGTTGGAAGTAGACGTAGGGGCGCGTTTTCTTCAAGAAGCTGCGCGGGCTTGTGGTTGGAAACCAACCGAGGTGGAGGGCGTACTCATTGGTATGTCAGGGCCCGTCGCCGACGACTACACGGTAAGGATCGCCGATAGGGCCGGTATCCCCAAGAGCGCTTTGAAAATCAGCATTCACAAAGCCTGTGACAGCTCAATGAGTGCGTTGCACATGATATTGAACCCCGAACTGGCTGTTCATCAAAAGAATACATGGAATATTGCAGAGAAAATGTATGGAAAGAAAGTTCTGGTCGGGGGGATTGAAGGGCTGAGCAGGTTTGTTATGAAATCTCGGGATAGAAACGCGATGCAGTTGTTTGGGAATGGCGCTGGTGTCATTGGTGTGATCCCTGGACAAACCATGAAGTTCCTAGTGGGCAAATCGGATGAAGTATTTGATGAAAAAGGTGTTTTAGCAGTCTCTATGTATTATCCACATTCTGGTCAGAGGCGAAAAGGTCAGTCGATGGTTGAGGTCTCACAAGCCGGAAATAACCATCTACGAGTCGCTGGACTGATGCATGTACCGCAAAACGGAGAACCGGTGGTGATGGCTGGCCCTATGGGGATGGTAAAACTCTTTGTGCGTTCAGGCGTCCAAGTGGTCTTTGAAGCCACTCGCAAATACCAAGCCTTAATGGCTGAGATGAAGAGTGCGAAAGAGATCACGCTAGGGATCGTGCACCATGCCAACTTGAAAATCAATCAGTTGAAAGCAAAGCGCCTGAGGGATCTGGGCATAGATATCCCCATGCCTTGGGTGATCAGTGAGTTCGGAAATGTCAGCGCCGCGTCCAACATGATCGCCTTCTTGCGAAAACTTCCCTCCATAAAGACCGGTGAGCACATCCTTTTTGACGGTTTTGGGGCGGGGACGTATTATGATGCCTTTGCGGTTGCTCTTGGGGAGTAAGCGCAACCTAATAATACCCATGGAAATTGGGTTCAGGCGATCTGCTCCAGCTAAGGAAATGCAGTCACCCCAAATAAGAACTTATGCGAATGGCATTTTTGATATTTCTGCGATATGATTGCCCATAAGCACGACTTTCATGCTCCTCAAGCCATTCGTAAAATACAGGATTTACATAGTTGAGTGGGTAAGAGGCGATCCACCACCTTTCCTCTTCAACTATACAACTAAAAAAAGATTTCTGGAGGGTACCATAAGATGGAAAGCTTAGGTCGGCTCATCCTCAACGAACCCGATCATCCCGAACAGATATTCGACCTGGCGGGAGACCGCATCACCTTAGGTAGGGCACCCACGAACGAGATCATTCTCCAGGATGCGAAGGCCTCTCGGTCCCACGCCCAGATTGAATTTGAAGAAAATGTATGCAGTCTGGTGGATCTCAACTCCACTAATGGCACCCGTGTCAACGGGAAACTGGTCGAACGCGCTGACCTCTCCCCGGGGGATGTGATTACAATTGGCGCTAGCACACTGCGTTACGAAATCGACTTCTCCTTTGCACCAACCCTTGTTGAGCAAATCCATAGTGATTCAGACCTTGACGCCACCCTGGAAACCACCTTTCTGGAAGCGACGATCAGCGATACGGACAAACCTCGTTTGGTAGTGAACACCCCTGAAAAAACATGGGAAGTTTCTCTCAACGTGGATGTGCTCACGATCGGACGAAATCCAGAAAGCGATGTATTCCTGGACTTGCCGAAAGTATCTCGTCACCACGCTCGCATCGAGCGGCGGAACGATTCTTTCATCATCCGTGATTTGGATAGTCTTAACGGCACTTGGATGAGGGAGCAACGCATCCAAGAAGAATCACTCCAAAATGGGGATACCATTCAAATTGGAGACGCCCGATTAGTCTTCAAAGAGGGGTTTACTTCGCAGGACCTAACCTTTATTGGTACACCTCTCGCAGAGGAAAAACGGGAGCGCCGACCCTTGGTCTTCGTCCCGGGTATTATGGGCTCCGAGTTATGGGTGGGTAGCGAGAAGATTTGGCCCCATGTCCGCTACCTTTTCACCCGCCCTGATTTATTTTCCCTACCCGATTTTAGACCCGTCCGGGTGGGAGAAATCATCCAAGAAGTGGTCATTGTCCCCAACCTGATTAAAATGGATCAATACAACCTGATGGGGGATTACCTCGTGGAAGGTTTGGGCTACGAACGGGAAAAGGACCTCATCGAGTTTGCCTATGATTGGCGGCAGGATGTGCGCCAGTCAGCTCGCCTGCTAGGCGAAAGAATTGACGACTGGAACATAACCCCACCCGTCACCCTGATCGGTCACAGCCTGGGAACCCTCGTCACCCGTTACTACGTTGAAAAACTCGGCGGAAAGGATAAAGTCGACCGGATAATATTATTGGGTGGTCCCCACATGGGAGTCCCCTTCGCGATTACCACTCTTTTCGCCAAGGTGGCTATTCTTCCCTTTGGTATCTTGGGTGATCGCCTCCGCGAAGTGGTGTCCACTTTCCCCTCAGCCTATCAAATTTTGCCCACTTTCGACTGCGTTTACGACCAAAATGGTGACCCAATCAATGTTCTGGAGGATGAGAACTGGCTCCCGGAAGAACAGGGGCCCTACCTCAAAATGGCGAGAGATTTCCGCCGCGAACTTGGGACAAAATCCAGTGTCCCCGCTGTATCCATTTTTGGTTACGGCCTCGATACGGTCAATCGCATTCAGGTGCAACGCAATTCTCAGGGCAATTGGGAAAATATAAACTTGGAAACCAAGCCCAATGGGGATGACAGGATTCCCGAGGGTAGTGCAGTTTTGCAACAAACCGAGATTCACCCCGTCCAGCAGCACCACGGCAAACTATTCGTGGACAACGACGTGAAAATGCGCCTAAAAATGGAACTAACGCGCTGATCTCACCCTTCTACTAGATATGTGTGCATTCAAATATTCTCCGAAGAATTATGGTTGGTATGGGGCACAGATTGGCATATAATAATAGGACTTAGCAATTCAAGGGTAAGGGTGGGGGGATTGGGTGGGCGTTACCCACCCAATCCCCCCATGCCTCCCCAACTGCGAAAACTTCTGACTAATCAGTCCTCAAAGTGTATACATAGTGCGGGACTCCCATGAGTATTAAATCTATCGGCAAATACATAGATCTGGAACGTTTAGGTCGTGGGGGAATGGCGGAGGTTTACTTGGGGCGCGATCCAAATCTCGACCGCCGGGTGGCAATAAAGGTCATCCTCCCACATCTCGCTGAAGAAGAGAACTTTGGGGAACGCTTCTGTCAAGAGGCTAAGTTGGTTGCTGCCCTGCGTCACCCCAATATTGTCCAAATTTACGAATTTGATTTCCATGATGACCAACCTTTCATGGTCATGGAATATTTCCAAGGCGGCACCTTGAAAGACATCCTCGCGGAGCACAGAGAGCGTGGGAAAAGCATGTCCCTTGGAAAGATCGCTGACCTTCTTGAACCGGTCGCCCATGCCCTGGATTATGCTCACGCCCGCGGCACCGTCCACCGGGACATCAAGCCCTCCAACATCCTCTTTTCATCGGACGGCAATCCGGTCATCGTTGATTTTGGTATCGCCAAAATCTTGGATCAATCCCTTCACCTGACAGTCACAGGTGGGATTGTTGGATCGCCCCCTTACATGTCACCGGAGCAAGCCGCCAGCAAGCCCGTGGAAAAATACAGCGACATTTACTCTCTTGGTGTGGTGGTTTATGAGATGGTTGCTGGGCGGGTGCCCTTTATGGGCGATTCAATCACGGGAGTGCTGATGCAGCATCTTAACGATCCACCACCTCCAGTTCGTGAGTTCAACCCCAACATCCCACTCCCCGTACAGGATGTGATCACGAAAGTCCTCGCCAAAGCTCCAAGTGATCGTTTCCAAAGTGCAGGTCGTTTTTCTGAGGCGTTTACAAAGGCGGTAGAGGGCAAAGCACCCATCCAGATACCCTCCTTAGAAGTGGAGACTGTGCTCGATCAGCCACAAGAGACGGAAGCGAGCCCCATACCCGCCCTAGAAAAGAACGCTGTCACCCCGCATCCAGACCTGCCTAAAACAACGAGCGAAGTGGGTGTCCTCGCC
>JASFVL010000392.1:0-4325 GCA_050049875.1 Anaerolineales bacterium | reverse complement strand
TTTCATCCGGCGATTTCAACATGCCTGTGCCGCTATTCAGAGCTTCTTTTACCCCGATCAACTCACCCTGAAATGAGATATCTGGTAAAGCCCTTCTGTTTCAACCTGGTTTCTGCTTCGAATCGACTCGTGGTTTTACCTGTCATCCTTTTGATCAACCCCTGGTTTCCCTGGTCCTATGCTCTAAATTGCCCTCTCCTGCTTCGAATCCCCAGGATGGTGTGTACGCAAGACTTGTCAGGAAGAAGAACGTGGGGTGTGGTTGTGGGGCACTACTCCAGCAAGCGTGCAGTTGGGTTCAACCGCCTATGGCGACCAGCTCCACGGGGGCGGAGACATCTGCTGTTCCCGGAACGCGCCCCTGCATTGACCAGGGTCCAGCCCAGGTGATCGTCACGGGCAGCACTTGTCCCCGCAAATCTTTCTCATTCTCTACGAAGACCAGTTTGTTGGTCGGGGTGCGGCCCTTCCAGCGGCCGCGCACCTTTTCCTCGAATAACACCTCGACGGATTCCCCCAGATAGCGGGCGTTGATCCGGCTGGCGATTTGCTCTTGTAGTTCTTCCAGAGCGCGGAAGCGGCGCCATTTTTCCTCATCGCTCACGTCGTCCGCCATGCGGCGGTCTGCCACCGTGCCGGGGCGCGGCGAGTAGCGCGCGATGTGCGCCACATCCATTTTGAGCTCAGCCAGCAGGTCGTAGGTGCGTTGGAACTGCTGCTCCGTTTCCCCGGGGAAGCCCACGATCACGTCGGTGGCGATAGCCACGTTTGGGATGCGGGCCCGTATTTCGCCCACCAGCTGGCGATAGTCCTCGGCGCGGTAGCCTCGCTTCATGTTTGCCAGCACTTGGTCGTCCCCTGCCTGCACGGGTACCTCGATGTGCGGCATCACCTTGGGCAGTTCGGCGACCGTGTCCAGCAGTTCGGTGGTCATCCAGTTGGGGTGCGAGGTTAGGAATCGAATGCGCTCGAGCCCATCTACTTCATGCACCACTCTCAGCAGTGCGCTCAGGTTCGGTCCGTCGGGGATATCCTTCCCGTAGCGGTCCACGATTTGTCCCAGCAGGGTGATTTCTTTGACACCCTGCGAGACCATCGAGCGCACCTCGGCAGCGATGTCCCCCACCGGTCGGCTGCGCTCCGCTCCGCGCTTGTAGGGGATGATGCAAAATGTACAGGCGTGCGAGCAGCCTAGCACCACCGGCACGAAGGCGGAGACCAGCTTGTTACGCTCGTGCATCGGCAGGCTCAGCTCTCCGTCCATAAAGGCGAAGCGCCGTGATGTCTCAGCATTCTCCAGCGCCTGGCTCGCATCCTGGGTGAGGTGCGCCACCAGCGGGCCCGGGTCTGAGGGTGGTGAGAACACGTCCACGAAAGGGAAGCGTTTTTTGAGCCCTTGATAACCCTTGACGCCCACCAGACAGCCCATCAAATTGATCACCACCTCGGGGTGTTGTTCCTTCAGCGGGCGCAGGGAACTCAGCCGTCCATAGGCTTTGTCCTCCGCGCTTTGGCGCACCACGCAGGTGTTCAGCACGATCACGTCGGCCTTCTCGGCGCGTTTGGACGGTTCGTAGCCTAAGCTCTCCAAAGCGGAGGCCACGCGGCGCGAATCCGACACGTTCATTTGGCATCCAGCAGTCCAAATATGATATTTCATGTCCGCAATTATATCACCCCCCTTGCCGTGCTATAATTTCCTTCTATGGGGACACCCCTCCCCTTCAAGAGCACAAATTCTACAAATTCAGATTTCGAATAACGCAACACGGGAGCTTTATATGTACGACCGCAAAAAACTTGAGCAACTTCGCCAGGATGTGGAGAAGTGGGAGGAGACCACCCTTCACAAATCCTTATCCCGCTTTCCGGAGCGCCGTGAGGACTTCATCACCACCTCCTCAGAGCCGATCGAGCGCTTATACACGCCTTTAGATGTCGCCGATAGCGACTACCAGCGTGATCTGGGGTTACCCGGCGAGTACCCCTACACTCGCGGCATCCACGCCAGCATGCACCGCGGCAGGCTGTGGACCATGCGCATGTTCGCCGGCTTTGGCACTGCTGAAGAGACCAATCAGCGCTTTAAATACCTGTTAGAACAGGGTCAGACCGGTCTCTCCGTTGCCTTTGATCTGCCCACGTTAATGGGCTACGACACCGATGACCATGAAGCTTTAGGGGAATTCGGCAAATGCGGTGTAGCGGTGTCCTCGCTGAAGGATATGGAGATTTTACTGGATGGTATTCCCCTGGATGAGGTCTCGACCAGCATGACCATCAACTCACCGGCAGCCATCATCTGGGCGATGTACATCGCTGCCGCTGAAAAACAAGGGGTTGGGCATGAGCAGCTGCGGGGCACGACTCAAAACGACATTTTGAAAGAATACATCGCTCAAAAAGAATACATCTTCCCTCCGCAGCCGTCCATGCGCTTGGTGGTAGACACGATTGAATTTGGCGCGCAGAGCGTGCCGCAGTGGAACACCATCAGCATCTCCGGTTATCATATTCGCGAGGCTGGCTCCACCGCTGCGCAGGAGTTAGCCTTCACGTTGGTCGACGGCATGGAATACGTGCGCTGGGCAATCAGGCGCGGCTTAGACGTGGACGAATTCGCCCCGCGCTTGTCTTTCTTCTTCAACGCTCACAACGATTTCTTCGAGGAGATCGCCAAGTACCGGGCTGCCCGCCGCATTTGGGGGCGTGAGATGCGCGAGACCTTCAAGGCAACCGACCCCCGCTCCTGGCTGATGCGCTTCCATACCCAAACTGCCGGCGTCTCGCTGACTGCACAACAGCCGGAGAACAATATCGTGCGCGTGGCTGTCCAGGCGTTGGCTGCGGTTCTGGGGGGCACCCAATCCCTGCACACCAACAGCATGGATGAAGCCCTGGCGCTTCCCTCCGAACACGCCGCCACCATCGCCCTGCGCACTCAGCAGATTCTGGCTGAAGAATCGGGCGTTGCCAACACCATTGACCCGTTGGGTGGCTCCTTTTTCGTCGAGGCCCAGACGAACCGCATCGAAGCTCAAGCTTACGACTATTTCCGCCGCATTGACGCCCTGGGGGGTGTGCTGCCGGCGATCGACCGCGGCTTCTTCCAGAGCGAAATTTCCGACGCTGCTTATCGCTACCAGCGGGAGATAGACCAAGGAGATCGCAACATAGTGGGGGTCAACGCTTACGCTGAGCGTGATGGTTACACCATCCCTCTCTTGGAGATGGACCCCCAGGGCTACCAGCGCCAAGTCTCCCGTCTGGAAGAACTGCGCCAGGAGCGCGATAACGGGCGTGTGGGTCAAGCTCTGGATCGCTTGCGCATTGCTTGCCAAGGGACGGAGAACACCATGCCCTACATTCTGGAAGCAGTGCGAGCTTATGCCACCCTGGGTGAGATTGTCTCTGTGATGAAAGAGGTCTTCGGCACCTATCAAGAACCCAACTGGATATAGGGCGTCCCCATGAGCCGTTTTCTAGATTTACTTAAATCTTCCCTGGTGTGGTTTCTGATCCTCTTGGCTGCCGCCGCAGCCCTGACTGCCTTTGCTCCTGCCGAGAAGACCCTGGGGACTACCGCCCGTATTGTGTATTTCCACGGCGCCTGGGTGTGGGCCGCTTTACTCGCCTTCCTGCAGGCTGCACTGGCGGGGTTATCGGGCTTGGTCACCCGGCAGAACAGCGTTCACGAGTGGTCGCGCGCCTGGGGGCGCACGGCGATAATCTATTGGATCGCCTTCCTGCCGATGTCGATTGTTGTCATGCAGACGGGTTGGAACGGTCTTTTCTTGGATGAGCCCCGCTGGCGGGTATCGATCAGTTTTGCGGTCGTCGGGCTGCTTCTGCAAATCGGGCTTTCCCTATTCCCTTTGGTGTGGACGTCTGCCGGCAATCTGGTCTTTGGCCTTGCCTTGGCTGTCGGCATGACCAGCGTAGACGCTATTCTTCACCCTGAAGCGCCCATTCTGAGATCCGAGGATAATACCATCCGGCTGTTCTTCGTTGGGCTGCTGCTCTTGCTCTTGTTAGCAGCTTGGCAACTCGCGCGCAGATGGTATCAATTTGAGAGAAGCAAGCAGCGTAAAACACCATGAGTAAAAGCTCTATGGATGGATTGGAGGGCAAGCGCAGAGCGCTTACCCTCCTGAAGTCCGTGACCTACCTCACCGCGGCGCGCACGGTCTTGAACACTATGTTCCGGATGGTGTATCCATTTCTGCCGGTCTTCAGCCGCGGCATGGGGGTGGGGCTGCCAGCGCTCTCTTTCGCCCTGACCGGGCGTTCCGTAGCCGGCGCTTTCGGCCCCTTTTTGGCCTCGA
>JASFVL010000391.1:0-4328 GCA_050049875.1 Anaerolineales bacterium | reverse complement strand
TTCACAGTAGTTTACAACACGGTGGGGTTGGCTTTAGCAGCTTTCGGATACTTACCCCCCATCCTGGCAGCGGCTGCCCAATCACTACCCGATTTGGGAATCCTTGCCAATTCTGCCCGTCTCTTACAGCAGAAATAATTTCACAGCGTTTTTAACAATGCAGTCCTGCTGTTGCGCAACCGACTGCTAATTACTTCAGCCACTCTCCGCATGACGGTAATCCCTGCAACGGGGTCATCTTTTAGAACCTCTAGCAGGTCTAAGCCAGTGATCGCAAGGGTGCGACTTTGCTCATCACAGATAGCGGAGGCTGTGTAGTGATAGGGAGCCACAATAGCAGACCATCCAAAAGGATCGTTTCGCTGGTTAACTACAGCTACTGTGATGGTTTCAGGACGAGAGGTCAAGTGAACGTGAATCCTCACCTTCCCTTCCAACAATATGTATAAACGATCAGCTTTGTGACCCTCTTCGAAGATATAATTTCCCTGCGAGAAGGATAATACTTGACCAAGTTCTGCAATACTTTCAAGTTGTGATTCAGGAAGCCCCTCGAACAAATCAACTTGAGACACAATCTCCTTTGGCACCATCATCCACCTCCGAACTCGAACCAATAATTCTTGAATAATTATACTTGCATATATATCTAATCTCATATTATTGTCTCGAATCCAATAATCTTTTTTGATTATTAAATTTAAAAAAATTATTGATAATCTTCACATTTCACTTATCCAGATAGAAAGAAACTAAGACACCCAAGTGGTCTGAAGCCCAGAGCCAGCCATCTTCCATATGAATTGGTTGATCCAACACCACATGAGCGTCCAGCAGCTTGAACCCAACTTCCTCACTGCGTGCAAAAAAAATATAGTCTATTCGTTTTTCTAAATTCTCACCTGGAGCACTCGTTAGATCTTCTATGCAACATGTCAGCCCATCCTCTGTCGGATTCAATTCCCTGTAGCTATCAAGCCAAACCCTTGATAGATTGACAATTTGAGGTTCATCATCTTTCGCGTTGAAGTCTCCACCAATGATACCTACACCACTGGTAGATTCTTCAACAAAAGTTTTGAGACTATTAGCCTGCTCCCGATTGATCTTTTTATCTTTATTCGTCAGATGAGAAACATAGAGATCCAACTCTCCATGAGATGTCTCTACTACACTATGGAGCACGATGCGGTGCTCAAAGAAACCAGCGAGCGGATTTAACTCGAAGACTGTTGGCTTTTTTAATGGATAATGGCTTAAGATCGCCTCTCCTTCTTCAAAGAAAATGGTCCACTTGTTGCCATTCGCTCGAGCGAAAACGTAATTCATCTTTGCTTGTTTGGCGATAAACTCAGCACCATTTCCTAGTCCCAGTATCCACGGGACTTCTTGTAGCAGTACAATATCAGCTCCCAGTTTACGAATCTCAGTCCCGATCCGTTCTAACCGCTGCTCCAGAGACTCATAATTTGGTCTATCATGTAGGACGTTGAGCGAGAGCACTCGCAGTTCATCACCTTGCATAGGTGGGATGGATGCACATCCTAGAAAACACCCCTGTGGTTGGCTACCAGGTATGCTGACATTCAAAATCCAAGTAATCCCCAATAAGCATAGCAAGAACACAATCCAGAAGCGCCACCTAAACACAGTATATAAAGACCTAATTATCCCATCGTCAGCATGGCAAACACCAGTAACCAAAATACACGATATCTAGATCAAGCCATATCCAAATTATAGATCAAGCAATTCTTCAAGTTTCTTGCGGTTGAAGGGAAGATGGTCAAGTTTTGCTTAACAAGAATAGCGCCAGTGCACCTCCAGCGACAACTTTATGCTTTTCTATATGCAATGAATGTTGTTCGATTAGTACCGGTAAGCCTTTGATGTCCATGAAGTGGCGGTAATTTCTAAAATGTTGGCGACCGGCGGCAATTTCGGATAATAGTATCACCAATTTTGTTAACCAGCCTTTAAATGGTTGAATGGGACCCGGATGGAAATCAATAATTAACAAATGGCCATCATGTTTTAGGATCCGCTTTATCTCATCGATTACAGCGCTCCGGGTGATATGATCCATCTCGTGCAACACTAACATTGTGATGATCAAATCGAAAGCTCTATCCTCGAAAGGCATATGGGATGCATCGCCAAGACGGAGGTCAGCATCATCCCCCAATCTGCCCCGGGCGATATCCAACATGGAAGCTGAAGTATCAATCCCAAACAATTCACACTGATATCTGTTGTACAGTTCCAGGTGAACCCCAGTACCGCAACCGACATCTAGGATAGACATGCCAGGTTTTGGACGATACATTCTCAACCCAATTATTCTCAATCCCCGGTTTATTGGCTCAAATATTCGATCATAAAAACCCGCAACTCTACGATAAGGATCTTGTACCACGGTTTTACGACCTCCTGATAATGGCAAC
The DNA here is from genome assembly GCA_050049875.1 of Anaerolineales bacterium. Taxonomy (GTDB): domain Bacteria; phylum Chloroflexota; class Anaerolineae; order Anaerolineales; family UBA11858; genus JASFVL01. Next base: position 1,884 of record JASFVL010000391.1, on the reverse strand, counting down.
TGTTGAAATCCCAGCCAGAATGATACCTGAAACAATCAAACCAAATATCATTACTTCGGAGAACCAACCACTCCAGTATGGATCCGGTTGGATGATATGGGGTATGTGTTTCAAAATTCCCGCCAAGGCGAGGATAGTTCCAAGAAAAATCGATCCAATGAAACCAATTTTTTTGCCTCTTGAGACCCATATAAGAACCAAGAGAAGCAGGATCGTAAAGATTCCGCTCAGAAATTGGGCGAATTGGTTGCTCATCCCAAACTCAGCGGGAATGCCATACAAGAAATCATCGATAAGATGGGGGATTGCGAAAAATGACAGCAATAAACCAACACTCAACACAGTGTTTGTGTATTGATCCTTTTTACTTAACATTTTTAACACGTTTGAAATAAAGGTTCAATTTTAGTTCATGATGTAGAATACAAACCAATTCCCAACCCTCACTACCAAGCTCGTTTAATTCGCGTTCTCCCGGTATACCATCTGCATCCATGGATCGTGATACACATTTGTATTCCCATTGGGGGATATCTCGGACAAACACCATCGGGGGGCGTATCCCCTGGATATTAGGATCATCGGGTCGCAGTACCGTTCTGTTCATCGCCATTCCATTACTCCTTTTGAAATACAGAAATTAACCTCATACGCACAAACATATTCCGATTATTCAATCACCACGCCGTTCAAATCTTCCTCGGGTTCAGGGTATTGCATATCCAATCCTTTTAGCGTCTCAACTAAAACAGACGCGACAACGAAGTTGCGATACCACTTGCGATTGGCTGGGACGATATACCAAGGCGCCCAATCTGTGCTGGTTTTGCTGAGGACTGCCTCATAAGCGCGCATGTACTCAGGCCAAAGCTTGCGCTCCTCTAAATCACCCAGCCTAAACTTCCACTGCTTATTGGGATTATCCAATCGCGCTTGGAATCGCTCCTTTTGTTCTTTCAAATCAATATGTAAGTAGAACTTCAAAATAGTCATGCCCTCATCCACCAACATGCGCTCAAAATGATTGATATGTTTGTAACGCTTCCCCCATACCTGCGATGGCACAAGATTGTGCACTCGAACGACTAACACATCCTCATAGTGGCTGCGATTGAAAATCACAATCTCCCCCTTCCTTGGGGTACGTTTGTGAACCCGCCAAAGATAATCATGTTCTAACTCCTCCTCATTAGGGACTTTAAAATTAGCCACTTTCACACCTTGTGGATTAACCCCTTCAAAAACATGCCGTATGGTCCCATCCTTCCCACCGCTATCCATCGCTTGAAGGACTACCAGCACTCTTTGTCTGTTTTCAGCGTAAAGAAGCTCTTGTAAATCTTCCAAAAGATCGTTAAGCTCGTTGAGAGCATCCTTCGCGGCATCCTTCCCACCGTCGACCAAGCTTGTGTCATTGGGATCCCATTGGCTGAGATCCACATTGCTTCCTGGTTTTACTCGATATAGATCCATGAGAATTTCCTGTTCTAGATTTTTCTTACATTCTTAACCGACAATCTCTAGCGCTCAAATTAAAAAATGTTATGGGAGCAGGTTAGCATAATAGAATTCCTATGCGAAGAGGATGTCCTAAGCTTCCTCACGCCATAGGTAGTGATGGCTTTTGTTTAAGTTTCTCTATAAATTGCGGATGATACCAAGCAATTTATAGAAAAATCGCTACATAACCCTGTGATGGCTTTTCTATTCTCAGGTGACTGTTATCAAAAAACAGATTTTTCTACAAGTATAGTACACTACTTTTTGGATTTACCCCCACGAGAAAGTAATAACAAAGGAAAGTCATAATAATAGCGGTGTGCTACAGGGATCTCAAAGAGGATCGTTGATAAATCAATTACCAGGTAGGATTTAAGAATGATA
>JASFVL010000072.1:0-13692 GCA_050049875.1 Anaerolineales bacterium | reverse complement strand
ATTTCGGTGTGGCTAAGGACCTGTTTAAAACCACCCATCTGACTGAAGCCGGAACTCTAAAGGGGTCCTTGGATTTTATCTCGCCAGAACAAGTTCAGGGGGACCCCATCAGCCCGCAGAGCGACATTTACAGCTTAGGCATCGTGATGTTCGAACTGCTTACCGGTGAGCATCCCTTTCCCGGGGATACGCCCGCTGCGCAGCTATTCAAACACGTCTCCGAACCCATACCTTCAATCCACGTGCTGCGCCCCGATTTACCGGAAGGTTTGGATGAGGTGATCCAGCGGGCAACGGACAAGCAGCCTGAACAGCGCTATGCTGATGCGTTGGCATTTGCGGCCGCGTTCAGGGGTGCATTAGATAGAGCTAGCGTGGATGTACCCACACCAGAGACTATCCTGTTGACCGCAGAACCAGAGAACCCCTACAAGGGTCTGCGCGCCTTTGAAGAGGCTGATGCGGCAGATTTCTTCGGGCGGGAGACACTCACCCAGCAGCTGCTCTCGCGACTGGAAGAGGATGGTGAGGGAGGACGCTTCCTGGCAGTGGTCGGTCCCAGCGGCAGCGGAAAATCCTCAGTGGTTAAAGCTGGCCTGCTCCCCGCCCTGCGGCAGGGGGAACTGCCCGGGTCAGAGAACTGGTTCGTGGTGTCCATGGTGCCTGGTACCCATCCCATGGACGAGCTGGAAATCGGGCTGCTGCGGGTGGCTGTCAGTAAGCCCCCCAGCTTGATGGAACAGCTCCTGCGCGATGAACGCGGCTTGCAGCGCTCAGCCCGGATCATCTTACCCGCCGATGAGAGTGAGCTGCTCTTGATCATCGACCAGTTTGAGGAGCTCTTCACCCGCTCAACGGATCGTGACGAAAGCAAGCATTTATTACAATCCATCTACCACGCTGTAACAGAACCGCGCAGCCGCGTTCGAGTGATCATCACCTTGCGAGCCGACTTCTACGATCGCCCCCTGATGCATCCCGAGTTCAGCGGTTTGATGCGCAATCGCACCGAGGTGGTCATCCCCTTGACGGTGGAGGAGTTGTCTCAGGCGATCAGGAAACCAGCCGAACGCATCGGTGTTGCCCTAGAGCCAGGACTGGTCCCCGCCATCGTGGCGGATGTCAGCGAGCAGCCCGGGGCACTGCCAATGCTGCAGTACGCCCTCACCGAGTTGTTCGAACGGCGAGAAGACCACACGCTCACCCATAAGGCATACCAAGCCATCGGGGGCGTCTCGATGGCGCTAGCTAGACGCGCCGAAGAGGTTTACAATGACCTGGATGAGATCAGTCAAGCCACCACACGGCATGTGTTCCTGCGCCTGGTAACATTGGGGGAAGGCGTGGAAGACACCCGCCGGCGGGTATTGCAGAGCGAGCTGACCAGCATCCAAATACCCGCAAGTACAGAGGGTGAGAACCCCCTCCAGCGGGTCGTCGACCAGTTCGGTTCCTCGCGATTGTTGCTATTCGACCGCGACCCTGCCACGCGCGCTCCCACGGTGGAGGTAGCCCATGAGGCACTGCTGCGGGAGTGGGTGCGCTTGCGTGAGTGGTTGGACGAGAGCCGTGCGGACCTGCGTATGCAGCGTGTTTTGGGCAATGCAGCTGAAGATTGGGTCGAGGCGGACCATGATCCCAGTTATTTGGTGCGTGGGTCACGGTTGACCCAATACGAGGCTTGGATCGAGTCAACCGATCTGGCTTTAACAAAAGAAGAAGGGGATTACCTGGATGCTAGCCTGGCTGAGCGCAGAGCCCGGCAAGCCGCAGAAGCTGAACGCCGGGCACGTGAAGCTGCCCTTCAGGAGGAAGCAGAGCTCTCCCGGCAAAATGCTTTACGTTTGGCCAGTATCGGTCTGGCTGCCCAGGCGTTAGCCCAGATGGGCACCGCTAACTCCGAGCGCGGGGTCCTGCTGGCCATGGCAGCCCTGGAGGAGTACCCCTACACCCCCCAAGCGGAGGCCGCCCTGGCGCGCGCCGTCCAGGAGAGTTTGCCGTATAAACGCATGATTGATGGACAGGGAATTGGCCTGGACGGCCACTGGGTGGACTGGTCCCCGGATGGAAAGCGCATTGCCTTGGGGACTACATTTAAACTGATTGATGGCGAGCACGGCGCGGTGGTCTTCGATTTCGAGAGCGGTGAGGTCGACCTGGTGCTGCCGCTGGTGATACCACCTTCTGAAAATGCTTATCCTAATGAAGTAAGTCAGATCAACTGGTCGCCGGATGGCACCAAGTTAGCCCTGGCATCCAACTCCCTTACTCCTGAATATACACAGTCACACAACTTGAACATTTATGACTCGATTACCGGGGATCTGCTGCTGGAATTGGATACCCAGGGTGAGTTCGCCGTCGACTGGTCGCTTGATGGCGCAAGGTTGTTGACAGGCGGTGAAAATGGCATGGTGCGGGTCTGGGATGCCCAAAGCGGGGAAGTCTTGCGTGAAATGGTGAGCCATAACAGCACAGATTGGGAATACTTTCCCGGGACAAAGGATTATGTAATTGCCGCCCGCTATTCTCCCGACGGGAAAAGGGCGGCATCCTTATCCTTTGGGGGCAGTGTCCATATCTGGGATACGACCACCGGGGAACTGCTTCGCATCCTAGAACATCCACCCGTGGTTGTCACAGATAAATTTAATTATACTGGTGCGAACAAAGTCGCCCTGGCCTGGTCGCCCGGTGGTGACCAGCTCGCCACCGCCTGGTACGACGGGGTGGCGCGGATCTGGGATGTGGATACCGGGGAGATCAGCCGACTGCTGGTTGGGCACACCAACAACTTGGTCGGGGTGGATTGGTCGCCGGATGGCGCTTACCTCCTGACCCAGGGAAGGGATTCCACCGCCAGGCTCTGGGCGGCGTCCAGCGGGCAGATGGTCCTTAAACTGCCCACAGCAGGATGTGGGAATACCGCTTGGTCAAATGATGGACGCTGGATCGCTGTTCCCACCAAGACCGGGCTGCTGGCTTGGGATACCTCCGTCCTACCGCCGGTGCTCAACACTTCCACACCTGTAGAATTCATCTGGGAAGGCTTATGGACGCCAGATGGCAAATTGTTGGTGTTAAGTGGGTATCCTGCTATGGTGTTTGATTGGGCGGGGGATAAAATTGGCCGGCAGATTGGACAATACAATCTTTTTTTTGCCATCTCACCGGACAGCACCAGGGTGGTCGCCGCAGATGTTTCGGATGCTAAAAAAGCCCAGGTATTCGATCTCTACACTGGGGAGGTCTTATCCGAACTAAGTTCCCCGATTCCTGACCATCCACAAAGCCAATGGGCTAGCAACAGTTGGTCTAACGATGGGACGATGGTTGCCAGCGCCTCTTACCCGGTTTACTTGACTGTGATCTGGGATCCGGATACAGGAGAAGAACTTGCCCGCACTGAGACGGTGGATGGCTTGATGCTGCGGCCCCAGTTTTCACCCGATGACAGCCTCCTGGCCGCTCCCCTCATATTCGCTGAAGGGAACTCACCGGTCTACCTGATCGACACGGCCACTGGCGAGATCCTGCGGGAGCTGCCTAGCGAGGACGGCTGGTCCAGGACAGCCATGTGGTCGCCGGATGGCAAGACCCTGGCGGTGGGCTACCAGAGTGGGGTCATCAAGCTCTGGGATACAGAGAGATGGACGGTGAAACTAACTTTCGATGCTCATCAAAGCCAGATCCATGATGTGAACTGGTCGCCTGACGGCAAACGCATTATATCGGCGGAACATGAAAACGGCGTGGCACACATCTGGGAGGCTGCCACTGGTGAGGTCGTTGCAACCTGGGATATGAAGGGCTTAATCGTTGGCGGGCTAAATGATGTAGACTGGTCGCCGGATGGTCAGTGCATCCTTCTCCACGGCGAGGGGGATCTGCCTTTCATCCGCCGCGCTTGGCAGTCCACCGAAGAACTGATCGATTACGCCTACGAGTGCTGCGTATGGAGAGAGCTGACCCCCGCAGAGCGCCAGCAGTTCGGCCTGCCTGAGAAGCCGTGAGCGGCGATAGGTTTGCTTTTGTCTACCACAAAACGTCACCGAGCTCGACCACCAGAATACAGGACTGGCAGTCCTTTAAAGTCAAGGCAGACTATCGGTACGATTCTTGGCAGGGCAGTACATCATCCCAGCGATACCTAGGAGGACTGCCAGTCCTTTGGGAGCTCCACGGGATCGCGCAGCGACACATCACGTAGCGTAGCGTACTTTTCGTGCAGCACATCTGAATAGGGTAGAGGCAGCGAAGCAACCCCAAGGATTCCGTACGACGGGTTGCTGACCCGTCGGGGCGGGTCAGCGAAGCGATCCACAAGGATATCGTACGACGGGATCGCGCAGCATACCAGCAGGGTACGCTGTCCCGTCGGGGTCGCACAGCGTAGCGGCGTGATGCAATCTGCCAGTAAGCGAGGAGACTGCTTCGTCGCACAGTCCGCTCCTCGCAGTGACAAAATCAGTTCATTTCAAACGGGGCAGCACAAGGGTGTTGTGGCAATCCTCCCAACCAAAGATTTAGCATCGCTTTAAATAGATACTTCTCCTTCAAGCTGGAAGGGAATTCGGTGTAGAATAGGGGAACTTCATAAACAAGAGCCACAACAGAGAAAATACAACCCGGAAGAGACTCAGATGCCGGAACTGCCGGAAATCTTCAATCGAGCCAAGGAGATGAAGGCTGCCCTGACGGGCAAAACCATCACCGCGATCGAAGTGCTGCAGCCCAAATGCTTAAACATCCCCGAAGGGGACTTCGTCGCTGCCTTACAGGGTGCCCAGATTCAGGATGTCATCTACCGGGGGAAGTGGATCTTCGTTGAGACCTCACAGGGCTGGCTGCTGCTCAACCTGGGCATGGGCGGCGAAATCCTGCTGGTCACTCGAGATGAGCTGCCCGAAAAACGGCGCTTGGTGTTTGACTTTGACGACGACACAAGTTTGTCGATCAACTTCTGGTGGTTCGGCTACGCCCACTACGTTCCACCCAACGAGCTTGAAGACCACGCGATGACCGCCAAACTCGGTCCCAACGCCATTGACCTCAGCGCGAGGGAACTACTCTCCCTGCTGGAGGGGCGCCGCAGCAGAGTGAAATCATTCCTATTGGATCAATCCCGGATCGCCGGCATCGGGAACGCTTACGTGCACGATATTCTCTTTCTGGCCGGCTTGCACCCGCTGCGAACGGTGGATACCCTCAGTGAAGACGATATCAACGGATTGTGGCAGGCGATTCACCAAGGCTTGCAACCGAGTGTCGATAAAGGGGGCGCCTTCTACGAGTTAAACATCCACGGGGAGAAAGGCGGTTTCACTGGGGAGCACATCCTGATCGGCTACCAGGAGGGCGAGCCTTGTCCGGTATGCGGGACGGCGATTGAAAAAATCAAAACCGGGGGCACCAGCAGTTTCATCTGTCCCAAGTGCCAGCCGGTCTGATCACCCGCTTCTTTACGAATCAAAGGTACACCACGATGAGCGCCGATCAACAAACCTTCTCCCCCATGGACCCGCAATTCGAGAGCAGGATTCGGGACAGCTTCGCCCGCCAGGGTTTCCTGCAAACTCTCGGAGCTGAGATCAATACCATCCATCCCGGTGAAGTCGAAATTTCGGCACCTTTCGACGACCGATTCACCCAGCAAGATGGATTCCTGCACGCCGGCGTGACTACCGCTCTAGTCGACACGGCTTGTGGCTATGCGGCCTACACGCTGATGCCGGCTGATTCGCGGGTCTTGTCGGTCGAGTTCAAGATTAACTTCCTATCTGTGGCTCAGGGAGAGCGCTTTCTCGCCCGCGGTCGGGTCGTTAAAGCAGGTAGAACACTGACCGTGTGCGCAGGGGAACTGTTTGCATTTGAGGGAGACCAACGTCAGCGAGTGGCTGCCATGCAGGCGACGATGATATGCGTTCAGGACAAGCCATCCGAGGGGGTAACTAATGGTTAACGATTCATCAGCGAGACTACGAGAAACCAACTGGTCGGAGAGACTTTCACAGGACGACACCGAAGATGGGAACCTACATCAGCCATCTACGCAACACTGACATCCTACTCGACGAGATTAGGGGACTGGATGAGATCGCCTTTCTTTTTGGTAACCTGGCACCCGATGCGGGAATACCCAACCAGGATTGGACCCGCTTCGACCCGCCCAGAACGATCACTCATTTCCTGAGACCGGGCCAGGAGGTAGAACGCCTCGATGACCTGGCGTTCTACCGAGGCCATCTGCAAGCTGTGGACAAGCGCAAATCCTTCCAAGCATTCAGTTTCCGTCTGGGCTATTTTATCCATCTGATCTGCGATAATCTTTGGTCCCTGTGGGTCGTTGAGGCGACAAAAAGAGAGTATCGAGCCATCATCCAGGCAAATGAAGCCAAAGGTTGGGAACTTTTTAAGCAGGATTGGCATGATCTGGATCGCAAATTCATCCGCGACAATCCAAGTTTTCGGCTCTGGGAGGTGATGCTGAACGCCCATCAACCGCGCTCCTATCTGGACTACCTTCCAGACGAGGCGATTGAGGGACAACGAGCACACATCCGCGACAAATACATAAAACCAGACCCTAAGAGTGGATTGGACCGGCGTTACCCCTACCTGAACAAAACGGCTATGGACCGCTTCGTCGAGGAGAGCACGGAGGTTGTTCTCGAAATCTTGTCCCAGGAAGAAAGGTTGTCCCAAACGAGCACGGCACCATCAGCGCTATCGATGCTCCCTGAGGGCAAATTGCAGCCCTTCGAAACGCCTTTGGGGGATGCCCAGTGAAAGTTTAATCAGCCTCCCTGGTGCTACTGAGCCAGGGAATAGCAATGTGAGGTTCTACGCATGAAGACCAAAGAAGCCAGAGAATTGGGTGCACATATCGCCACGCACATCGGTGCCGGGGAGATTGAAAAGGCGTACGAACTCCTGGCGCCGGTGCTCGCCAAGCGGACGCCGTTCGCTAAACTCGATCTGATTGGAGAGACCATCGGCAGCGGGGACTTGGATTCAGCAAACACTTTCCTGGAACTCATCAGGGCTCACGAGACGGAGGGCGGCTGGGTCGTAATTGGGAGGGCTCTGAGCCAGCAGCTGGAGCGCGACCTGGCGGGAGCCCTGGAACGGAGCCGAAGGTATATCGTCGCCGCTGACGTGTGGTACGGTGCCGACATCCTTGGTGAGCGCGTGGGCGGCCCAGCGTTGGTGAACAGCTTTAATCAAGCCCTGGAGTTGCTGGCTTCCTGGCGGGGGGACGAAAACGTCTGGGTTCGACGGAGCGCCGGTGTCGCTGTACATTTCTGGGCCAAGCGCTCGCATGGCACACAGGAACTCGCCCAAAAGGCAAAGTCACTATTGAAATTCTTGGAGCCAATGTTTGAGGAGTGGGAGATGCCGGCAGTTAAAGGTGTGGGTTGGGGTCTGAAGACGCTAGGCAAGCACTACCCCAACTTGGTAGCCTCTTGGCTAGTCGAGGAGATCGTTCCCAGCGAACGCCAATACCGCGCCCTGATGCTGCGCAAGGCGCTCACCTATCTCTCCGATGCCCAGCGAGCTCGCGCTGTTGGAGCTGCGTTGTGATGGTAGAACAAAACCCGAATTGTAATCACGTTAAAAATGCCTTTGTCCTTCTTAACTAGACAAAGGATTCGTGTATCCATGCTTGAACCCCACTTGATCGGATGCTTGATCTCGATGTTAATATATTTGAATTAAATGGTTCTCAACGGTCAAGATGGACGGCCAATCCTCACCATCCTGTACTCAGATAAAACCTCGCTCAGAGAGCCTCTCAAGAGTAAACGCGAGCCGCTCTTCAGGCGGCAATACTGGCACCCTTATAACCTTATATCCCAAGGCGTTGTAATCCCTTGTATGCCACTGATCGAGAAAACCCGTATAAGCGTCATCCTCGAACCTGAAGCCGTTCAACTCAAGAGGCAGCTGGTCGAGGATAAATACAGAAGCATAACGATGGTGGAAGCATTCTAGCAAAAACTCATTCGGGTTCAGGCCAAAGACCCGGTACCACGCGAGGGTATCCGGAACGGCTCGATCGAGAAAGACGATATCGGCTGGTCGCAATCCACGCTCAATTACCAGTTGCATGTCTTTTATCCCACGCTGTAAGGCGACCATATTTGCGCGAATTTCCTCGACAGTTTGCCCCCTGGCAACCTCCCTCTCAATGTACAATCGCGCCCCCTCCGGTGCAGTCCGGAACCCTTTGTTGGCTAGCAGATTAATCAGCGTTGTTTTGCCACAAGAGGGCCCACCCGTTATCACCTGCCAGTTCGTCTGAACCCCGAAAGGGGTTGACAGAAGATGTGGGTCTAACTCTGTTGTGGCGAAATCTTGTTGAGAATGATCTGGCATTTCACCATCCTAGAGAAGAAACTCAAACAAATCCTGGAGATAATGGATTATTTAGAATTTTATCCTAACTAGCGGACAGTTTCTGTAGGATTTTTTTATTTTGATATTTGGAGGGCCTTTTTCGAACCCCACACCCCAACCCCTCCCCCAAATTTGGGGGAGGGGCTACTGGTATCAGCTTGTTAGAGAACTTTTTCTTGGAAACCGACGGAGTTGAACAATTAATGTCCCAATACCTGCCGCGATCAAGCCAATGATCTCTTTACCTGTAATGCTCTCTCCCAAGAAGATGACAGCGAATATCGGTATCCAGATCAGCATCGTGCCATTGATAATACTCGATTCCATCGCCGTCAGTGTACGCAGGGTGTGATTCCAGAGCGTAAAAGCAAATGCTGTATTCACAACCGCAAGCCATAAGATGATTGCCCATCCCCTCATATCGATCACCGGAATCCCTTCTAAAGACAAACCAGCCACGAGCAATGCAACCGACCCCACACCCATACTCACCACCGTAACAACCAAAGGATGAAATACAGCCGAACGGTTGATGTCTCTTCCCAAAATCGAAGATACGGCATTCGCCAAGACACCGATGAGAGCGACGAATACCCCAATGATTTGAGCTTCCGGGATTGCCACCGGATAAAAATAGATCAGTGCACCGACTATGGCGATTAAAATCCCGCTCCACTGAAACCATGTCGGCCTCTCCGATAACCACACAATCCCTAAGAGCGCTACCGTGACACTGCTAAAACTCCACAACAAATTCACCATTACCGCCGGTAAATAAAACAAGGCGACAAACGAAGCCCCTTGTGTGCCGGCATAAAATAGAATGCCAAGAACAACCAACTGTCCCCAAGCTCGTTTTGGCAACACTTTTACTTCTTTTTTAGCCTCATTAAAGAGCAGGACGATCAGCAAGCAGACGAAAGCGATGACATATCTCAATCCAGCAAAAGTTAGCGGGGGTATATCACGCAACCCAATTTTGATGAACACCCAAGAGGTTGCCCATAAGAAAACTACGAAGAGCGCTTGAAGTACTGCCGCTAAGTGTGAGTTCATCTTAGAATATCTATTTTATTGCAGTCTACCGAATAGAATCTTCTGCTTAGTCGTCATGTCAAAGCTTGAAAATCCTCGTACCCCCTCTATCCACCTAAGGGGTCTCGAACATCCAAGCAACAACTCATTCGTCTGCAAGCAGATGTCTCAGCTTCACAAGTTGGGGATACGTATACGGATCTTGGCGCAGGCGATCACCCCATTCGCTTTCATCGCGCAAATCGAACCAGCGAACAGCGGTTATGGAATAGTCCGCCGCTGCTTCCGGTTCTGGTTCGTAACCGGGGCTTGCCTCACCCGAAATGGGCGTACAAAGATAGGACTTCCTCCACTGGTAGACTCCATCTGGATGACCGGGCTCATCGAAAACCAATCTGTCGACGACGACATCAAGATTGGTTTCTTCTTTCATCTCTCGAATGACGCATTCTTCTTCGGTTTCGCAACCATCCATGCCTCCCCCAGGAATAACCCAATAAGAACGACCTGTGGAGTGTTGCCGATGCTGAATCAATAGTACTTTATGGTCTTGGATAATCAATCCTTGATATCTTGTGTGTCTAGCCATTTGATCATCCTATCATAATTTTTGCTTATGGAGTAGAAGATAAGCTACCCGGGAGGTTAGATTTATACCCTTCATATCCTAAAGAAGCTAAGCAATCCAAAGGGACCCTATGGCGACAACCTGTAAAACTGTCCGTCAATGAATCTGCTTCTGTACAATCTTTTGAGATGATGGCGCGATTTTTCTGTAAATTACGGGGTTTTACCCATAATTTACAGAAAAACTGAAACCCGATCTCTTTTGGGGTTGAGTCTTTAATACGTGTCTAATCCTTTCAATCATGGTTAGTAATATTTAGGCAATATATTATGGATAGACTGGATTGAATGGTGAAACTATATTCGTGAGGGTGGTCCGAAAAATGGTGAACTCAGACCAGAAAAATAGTCCATTTGCATCTGTCACTCTGCAGATCTAACCATTAACATAATAAGTTTATATCGGTCGTTGTTTAAAAATTTAGAAGTTGATCTGGAGGATATTACAATGTCTCGTAAACTAATCTCTGCGATGTTTGTTGTGGTATTAAGCTTGTTAGTGACGGTGGCAGCCCTGGCAGCTGCCCCAGCCAATGGCCTTGTGGTTGAAGGTCAAAGCGTACCTGGTTTCGCCCTGGGAGATTCCAGGGCACAAGTGGAAGCGGTATATGGCCAACCGAAATCTTGCCAGGATATGGGTTACTACGATGGACGAGTGGGATTGGATGGCATTTGCAAGTTTGACGTTGAAAGTGGTGGCCAGGTAACCACATACTATTTCGATTCCGATGGTGGTCCAGCACTGGGTTTGCCTTCTGATGTAGTCACCATCGTTCGCTGGTCGCAAGCTGTCAGCGGCTGGGTTACTTCCGCTGGCGTCAACACAACGCTGGCGCTTGCAGATCCAGACGCCGTCATCGCCGCATATCCAAACGCCGTCGTTACCTACAACTCCTTGTTTGGCAACATTGAAAGCATAGAGGATAGAGCTCTTGGCATCCTGGTGGATTACAATTTCCATTATCTGTCAGGAACCATAACTGTGAATATGGTCACTCGTTTTCCAGGCGAGCCAGTCCCGGCACCGGAAAAAGAGACCCACGTCTCAAATATTGACTTGAGGGTCACGAAAGTTAAGGGCGATCGCCAGGTCAGGGCTTATGTCATCGTAGAAGATGAGCGAGGCTGGTCTGCGTCTGGCGCGACCGTATTCGCAACCTGGATCTTCCCCAATGGCAGCACACGAGCAGCGAACGACCTCACTTCCAGAAGCGGGACCGCTTTCTTCGAGATTCTCGACGCTCCTCGGGGTACCCTTACCCTCAGAGTAGATGACGTGGTATTGGATGGTTACCAATTCAATCGCGACAACAGCGTCTTGAGCGCCAGCACCAAGGGCAAATAGCCTATGAAGTGAGCTTATCGTCGCACCTTTCGCTGTTTGAATAATCTCTTATGTGGCGCCACAGAAAAGGTTAGCTGCTAGCACTCCGCTAACTAGGTATAAGCTACGCTTGAATATCTACAACTAGAAGACGGTTACCAAACCATCCCATATGCTTCAACGCAGTTCTAAGGATGCAGGCTCACTTCACGCGAGTGTATGTGTTGATTTTGTTGATCAAGGATTGAGCGCGGACGAGAGCGCTACTATACGGCACTCCGTGCTGATGTTGCCGTTCGCAAAAGCCGAATGACTTCATCTGGATAGCGCGTTGAAAATGAAATATCACGAACAATTGCTGCTCTTCTTTTAAGCGCAATCACAACCCTGGGATGCTCGAGAAAGTTGAAGGAAGCCCGATATCTCTTCCGAATCATCATGAAGTGTATCCCTGCCCCCCCATACCACATCAGTTTAGAGAGATCATCATCATGACGACATTCTCCGATATTCTCCAAAGGGATTGTCCTTGTGAAGATTCCGAACTTGAGCTTCAAAGATTCGGGGGTAAGGCGGATAATGAGGATTCTGTAGTTCAGGGAATAGAAAAGGAAGATAGTGAATAATACAAACGATGCAGCTCGGGGAAAGTCTGAGCTACCTGTTTTTATCAGCCAGATCAGTAATCCTAAGAAGAGAATGGTTAAACTCACGAAAAGCGCTTCCGTCCAATTGGAAGATACTCTCTCCTCATAAATCAGGTTATCGTTCATGACCGTATCCATATCTTGTGAGCGCATTTCATAGGCTCAAGACGATCATCAATTAAAAAGGACTCGATTTCTGAAGAGCGATTAACAATTCCGCTATCTTTGTGTTTTCGACGAGTATTCGATATTGGAGCAAACGCGTGACTGTAAGAAAGTCTTTCCACTCTGAAATAAATCCTTCATCTCCAACAAAGATCTCCATGGCTTCTTTCAAGGAAGCCGAGACATAGTCTGAAACATCCTTCGATAATATTTCTTGATGGAGGCTTTCGATGATAGCCTGGAACTCCCCTTTATCGAGCCATACCCCATGCCCTTCAACACAGTATTCTACGATAACCTCTGTCGTAGCGTATGATATTGACGTCATATTTTTGCCACATTGGGGGCACTTACGGGATGACCAATCAGCATTAAACGACTCTCGATCCGACCAAAGATCAAAGTCAAGCCAGTTTAGGTCGAGTTCCGACTCGTCCTTGGCTTTACGGAGCTCGCCTTCCTCGAACCAGAGCCCTTTGCATTGTGCACATTCTTCAATTTTAACCGAGTGAATTGTGTGTGTTTCGAGAGTTGTTCCATCAATTGGACATTCCATCTTTACACGCTCCCATGGGTTCTTGTTGATTTCGTCATCAGAACATGATCAACAAAATCTGGCTATAATGGTGAGCACTGAAATGTTGTCAAAGGGAATTAAGTGGGGTGTGTTGCCCCACGTTCTTCATCCTGACAAGTCTTGCGTGCACACCTATAATGTTATTTATTGATGATTTTGGCTTAAAATATGACCATAAATGATTATATCAATAAAGATGAAACCATAACCAACGGAAATCCTTTTGACATATTTTTGCATGCACACCTTCTCGTTGGCGTCCGTGTAATTATTCATGAGTTAAAAAGCGGTTCATCCAATGAAACTGGTTTATGAAGAGTACCACGCCAAGAAAATCCTGAACGTGCACAAGCACGTAGATGGACCTTGGTTCTGGGGGAAGTACACAGCGCATCCATACATCGGATGCCGCAGCGGTTGTGAGTTTTGCTACTGCCGCGGGGAGCGCTACCTGGGTCGGCGCGATCCAGAGAAATTCGACACCCTCATCCAGGTGAAGATCAACGCCGTGGAACTGCTGCGCGGCGAACTGTTCGGCCGCGAGCGTGATGTGATCACCGTAGGCGATTGGCAGCAGCCAGCCGAGGATCGCTACCGACTTTCGCGCCGTATGCTGGAGGTGGTGCGTGATCTCAATTTCCCGCTCTTCATCGTCGAGCGCTCACCACTGCTGATCCGCGACTTGGATCTGCTGGTGGAGATCAACCGGCAGAGCTGGGTGGGCGTCGTTTTCAGCATCAGCAGCCTCGACCCAGCGCTGAAGCGTGCCTTCGAGCCGCGCAGTCCCGGCGTTAAGCGTCGTCTGGGGGCGATGAAGAAGCTCGCCGAGGCCGGCATTTTGGTCGGCACCGCCCTGATGCCGGTGCTTCCTTTCGTCGGCGATGGAGAAACCCACTTGGAAGACGTCATTCGAGCCA
>JASFVL010000390.1:0-4331 GCA_050049875.1 Anaerolineales bacterium | reverse complement strand
CTTCAAGATCTCGAACAAGAAACTTCCCCAGAAGAAATCGATGAAATTGCTCAAGCAGAAATTCCTGATTGGTTAGCTGGTCTAGACGAGGAAGAGGTTGGGGAAGAAGCAGTAAGCGAAGAACCAATCAGCCGCAAACCAGAGGCTGAATACATAGCAGAAGAAACTGAACCAACAGAAATCTCCGAAACCATCGATGAATTGCAACCAGAGACAACACCAGATGAACTTCCCGGAGAGACTATTCCTCAAGATGAGGGTGAAGATTGGTTGCAGGATTTGGATGCATCCACACTAGAAACAGAAGTAGAGATCGAAGGAGAATTTGAATTAGAATCTGCTGACATGCCCCAATGGCTGAGAGATATCGCTGAGGAAACACCCACAGCTATGGAAAAAGGGATTGCATCGGAGAAGGATCTTGATGATTTGGATATTGATAGAGAGGATGCCCCCGAATGGCTAGAAGATATGGCAGAAGAAGTGCAAGTAACTGAGGGAGTGCAAGAACCCTCCATCACCGATGACGATGAAGAGGGATTACCCTTTTCATTAGATGATGAGGATGCTGCCTTAGCCTGGTTAGAGGGTCTTGCAGCCAAACAGGGTGTCGAGGAAGAAGAATTAATAACTCAACCAGAAGAACGACCAGAGATATCCTCCGAAGAAAAAACCGAACTCGAACCTATCTTAAGCGAAGATATTGAGATCGTTGAGGAAGAGCTCTTTGCTCCATCCTTGGATCGCGATCAAACAAGTGAAGGAGAACAAGAGTTACCGGCATGGTTAGAAGATTTCATGGAAGAAGCAGCGCAAGAGGGAGAAGAGGTCGAATCCGAGGAAATCGAATCACTGGAAGAGATCACTTCTGAAAAATCGACTGAGGAAGAGATGCCCGCATGGTTGGTTGATCTTGATGAGCAGGAATATGATGTCTCAGATGCTATACCAGATATATCGGAAAGTAAAGAACCTATCATCACAGAAGAACCGATAGAAACGGAACCTCAACCAGAACATGCTGAGCTAGATGAAGAACCCCCTGTTGTGGAAGCAGAACCCGATATTAAAGATAAAGAACCTGTGCCAACAATTGATAGCGAACTTCCGGATTGGCTGATTGAGTTAGCTGATGAAACCCCTGAGAAACCAGAGGCTGTTGAACCACAAGAGCCGGAAATAGATGAACAAGCCGAAATGCCGACCAAAGAAGCTATCGAAGAGCCAACGTATGAAATACCTACAGAGGAGCTCGTGTCTGAAGAGTTCCCAGAATGGTTGATAGAGAAGGAGGAAGTGCCGGGAGTGGAGGCTGGTGAAGCGGAAACACCTGCTGATGAGACTGAGCAAGTGATCGAAGAAGAAGCTTTATACCCTATCAGCGAGATAGATAAAGCTAAGCCAAGCGAGTCAATTGAGATTCAGCCCCTTCAAGAAGATGATTTCGAGTTTGAAGAAGTTGAGGTCGAAAAAGAAGGAGATGAAATCCTAGATGAATTCGAGACCATCTCGACCGAACCAGTATTTGATGAGGACCGCGATTGGATTCTCGAAGAGGAGGAAGAGCCTGAAAAAGAAATCGAGGAGATTCAAGCTGCAGAGGAAGAAATCAAAACGCCTGAGTTGGTCGATCTAAATACTGCCAATGAAGAGCGCTTGAAAACTCTCCCAGGTGTTGGTCCACATCTCGCACAAAGCATAATAGCTCACCGAGAAACTTACGGTCCCTTTATAAAATTAGAAGACATACTGAACGTTGCTGGAGTCGGTCCTACCCACTTAGAAGGATTTGAAGGGCTTGGAACAGTCGAGCCTGTTGAGGAGATAGTCGCAGAAAAACCACTTGAGGATGAATACAAAATTATTCACACAAGAGCTCATAACAATCTCTCCCAAGGGAATGTTGAAAAAGCCCTGGAGGATTATGATCATCTCCTAAAATCAGATTATGAATTGGAAAAAATCATCAAAGAGCTGAGTGAAGCGACCTATCAGCACCCACTAGATGTCGCTCTTCTGCAATCCTTAGGTGATGCATATTTGCGTTCTGATCGGCTCCAAGACGCCCTGGAAACCTATAACAGAGCAGAGGAATTGCTTCGTTGATCGATTAAGATGGAAGAATTATAAAACGTGAAACGTGGTGACCACGTTTCACGTTTTCAATTTTATCTACATTGAGGAAGAATATGCAAAAAACACTTGTGCTGATTAAACCAGATGCCGTTCAACGGGGTCTTATCGGAGAGATTATATCTCGCTTAGAGCGGAGAGGATTAGTTCTTCTCTCTGCAAAATTTATGAACGTAAGCGAGGAACTAGCTGAGACTCACTACGCAATTCATAAAGGTAAACCCTTCTACAATGGGTTGATCCGTTATATCACCTCTGCGCCGGTTATGGCTATGGTATGGCAAGGACCAAATGCCATTGCTGCAGTGCGGCAAACTATGGGGTCCACAAAACCAACTGAAGCATCTCCAGGAACAGTGCGCCACGATTTTGGACTAGAAGTAGGTCGTAACCTAACCCATGCATCAGATACTGTTGAGAATGGAGAGAAAGAAGTAGCCTTATGGTTCGATGCGGATGAGTTGTTATCCTGGGAACGCTCTATAGACCAATGGGTGTTTGAGTAACTCAATGTGGGTTTTATTAGTTTCCCACTCCCAAATCAATTTTTTACAATTTAAAACATCATTCCGTTAACTTTTTGTATCGTCTCGCGCTTTGGTCGAATTCGATCCTCTGTCAAGCGATTCAGCGGTTCTTCTGGAATATTATATATATCAAAGAGGGATCTCCCTCGAGTGTTGATATATATTAACCCTGTAATTAATTCTTGCTTTATATTAGCATCCTCTAACATACAGAGTATTTTTGCACGATCGGTCGGATCATAATCTTTTTCCAGTTTCTTGAGTACAACGCTAGACCCGTCGTGCATTGTCACTTCCGTGGTTTCTCCCTCTTTGTAATCCACAATAATATCATCCGCTGGGGGGACATAAGCAAGATCGTGAAGTGCCACTTCGTGATTCCTACCCCATGCATAAGAATGGTGGGCATCGTCCATATTGTTGAATGTAACACAAGGACTGATGATATCTAAGACCGCGATCCCTCGATGGCTCAGAGCTGCTTTAAGAAGTTCCTTCACCTGTTTTGGGTCTCCAGCAAATGATCGTGCCACAAATGTAGCATTGCCAACAACTGCCTCCCAAACAATATCAATTGGCATATAAGGATTTTCACCCTGCTTTTTAAGTTCCAATCCCTCTTCAGCAGTGGCGGAGAATTGTCCTTTGGTTAAGCCATATACACCATTATTTTCCACGATATATACCAAAGGTAGATTGCGGCGCATCACATGTTTAAACTGACCCATACCGATGCTGGCGGTATCCCCATCACCGCTCACTCCAATACCAATCAAAGAGGCATCCCCAAACATCCCACCAGTTGCCAATGAAGGCATCCTGCCATGCAAACTGTTAAATCCGAAAGATCGGCTCAAAAAATAGGTCGGGCTTTTACTGGAACAGCCAATGCCACTGAACTTGACAATATCCTCAGGAACAATATCCATCTCAAAACACGCTGCGACAATCTGACTCGAAATTGAATTATGCCCACATCCTTGACAAAGTGTTGTTGGTGCCCCACGATAATCCGATTTCGTTAAATTTACTAGATTTACCCTAGTACGGCGGTTTCTTCTTGTTTTTGTAGCCATTGTTATCTTTTTTCCTCAGTTAAAACTGCCCTTTCAATCCATTTTGCTGTAAGTGGTAAACCATCGTTGTGAGTCAGCGATATGATAGACAAAGCTTTATCCGGAACCTCTAAAGACAGTAATTGATGTAGCTGGCCATCTCGATTCATCTCCACAACATATATTCTTTTATGATCCCGGATGAAATCCACAACTTCCTTACCAATGGGTAAGGCGCGTAAACGCAAGTAGTCCGTCTTCAAACCCGCATCCAGAAGGTGATCTCGAGCTTCCTGTATCGCCGGATCTGTAGAGCCAAAAGCGATGATGCCAATATCTGACTCAGAACCCTTGCTATCAATCACTGGTTTAGGGACCAACGTTCGTGCCGTCTCAAACTTTCGATTTAAGCGCTCCATATTTCGTTTCCAAACTTCGGGATCTTCAGTATATCGGGCATATTCATCATGACCGGTACCCCTTGCAAAATAGGCACTACGTTTGTGCCGGTTGCCTGGCACTGTACGATATGGGATACCATCTTCATCCAAATCTAAATACCGTCCCCAATCTCCATTCAGTCTATCAAGATCCGGCTCCCATAAAACCTTTCCTC
>JASFVL010000389.1:0-4333 GCA_050049875.1 Anaerolineales bacterium | reverse complement strand
AAGAGAGCAAATCCACCTGGCGCTTGAAGAATTCGACGACCAGCTGAAACACGAACTGATCCTGCATGAAAGCACCAAATTTTTCCTTGACCGAATTGCATATTGGCAGGGAAAGAAAATTGAGCACGATGCCTTTGGGCAGAGAGTCAATGGCGTCATCAACGTCAATTACACCACCAGCAGCGATTATCCCATTTGGAGCCCCGTTGACCCCCAGATTTATGAAGCCTATTTGGCAAACCCTGACAATGAAGAAGATCGGGACTTTTTAAGCAGACAAATCGTGGACTTGCTTTACACCGTCAGGGATAATCTGATTCACTTTGGCAGAAAATTTGACGATTCGAACGATCTTGCCGTGTTCGAGAAGGCACTGCCGCTGCTTGAGATCATTGTGGCCTCTTTCACCCAGAACGCTCATCCTTTGAATTAAAGAATACCGCTCCAACGAGTTTCACAATCTACGAGAAAAAATTCAGAAAGAACCAATTCCCCGATCAAGTTCAATTGCCTTCAGATTTTATCGTTAAGCGCCCGGGAAAGTGGAGATAACTCGCCGCAACCACCCTAAGAATTTGTCATCGCACCCATCCTGAGGGCACGTTCGCTTTGTTCAGTGTGACAATCTTTTGGGACAGCCCCACCTTAAAGTTTTAACCACCCTCCCCAGGATACGCCCCCTTCATGGCGTTGATGAGGCGATCGTGCATAGCATCGACCGCGGGGTCGACCACCTGGCGCGCTGGGTCGGCGTCGTACCAGGCGATGATCTCCTGGGCCCCCTGCCAGAAGGGAATCACGGGGTGGAATTCGGGCACCAGCCGGCGGATCTTGCTGTTGTCGAAGATCATGCTGTGGGCCTTATCGCCCAGCATCCCGGCGCCCCACTCGGGGTCGTAGGCGGCGATCAAGTCGGAGGGCACGTGCACCAGCTGCGGCTCGACGCCGGCCGCCCGCCCGACGAACTGGTAAATCTGGTTCCAAGTCAGCCACTCGTCGCTGGTGATGTGGAAAGCCCCCCCCAGGGCGTGCGGGTTGCCCAGCAAGCCAACAAAACCGACGGCGAAATCGCGGTGATGGGTCAGCGTCCACAGCGAGGTGCCATCGCCGTGCACCACGACCTCTTTACCAGCGCGCATGCGCGCCACTGTGGTGTAGCCGCCCGGGGTGGGCAGCATGGTCTGGTCGTAGGTATGCGACGGGCGCACAACCGTGAAGGGGAAGCCCGCCTGGCGCCCGTCTCGCTCCAGAAAGGCTTCGCAAGCCGCCTTCTCCCGCGAGTACGCCCAGAAGGGGTTGTCCAGCGGCGTGCTCTCGGTGATAGGTAAAAATGCGGGCGGCGTCTGGTACGCCGAAGCCGAGCTGATGAAGACATACTGTCCCGTGCGATCGCGGAACAGCTCCAGGTCGCTCCGCACGTGCTCCGGGGTGTAAGCCACCCAGTTCACCACGCTGTCGAAAGTCAAATCCCCCAACGCCGCCGCTGCCGAGTCCGGCTGGCGGATGTCGCCCTGCAGGATTTCAGCACCCTGCGGGACCGGCCGGGCGCTGCGCCCGCGGTTCAGCAAATACAGATCGATCCCGCGCTGCAGGGCTAACTGCGAACAAGCCGAGCTGATCACCCCCGTCCCGCCGATGAACAATACTTTCATGGTCTGCCTCCGTTGATGCTTGCGAAATGATTGCGCGCCAATTATATCAGTGAGGGTGCTGCGCTGCGTTGCGCGACGATGGATCATGGACGATGGACGATGGACCATGGACGTTTTTTACGGCGAATTTGACGAATAAAGAACCCCCTCCTGCTTTACACCTGTCATTGGGCTTGCCTCGAGAGCATTCGTCTCACTCAGTCAAATTCACCAGAATAATCTATCATTGACCCCAAGACCATTTAATTGGATCCCAGCTTAACTCGCCTTCCACATCTCTCAAAACCGGATCTAGGAAATTTTGGAGTGCGGCATAGGCTTGGTTGAGCGATGTCCCGTTAAGCCCAACCTCATCCGCCATGCTTCGATTCATTTGCTCCCAGTTACTGGGCGGCTGTGGTACGTTGGATGGCAGTGTATGAGTATCAGCATTTCGAAAAGTTTCCAGAATCGCTAGCTGAAGTGTATTGCTGCTGATATTTCCAAGTTCTGCCAATAAAAGAATATCAACGAAATCTTTTACACGAGAACTTTCACCGGTTGTGCGTGGACGTGTATATGCATGGAACTTCTCAGCTATTTGTTGCGAGACGGGGTAACAGGGTACTCTTGTTGGCTCAAGGCCGGCGAACGACAATAAATCTGGAGTGGTTAGATATTCCGGAGGCTCGGATAAGGGATCGCCAATCCCCACATCAATGTGAAAATCCTCGAACGTGCGCCCATCAAGGAGTGTCCGTATTTGATGACGCAGTCCCCCAAAATCTTTGGGGCTTTGCTGTGATGCCCTTGCCACCTCAAATGCAAACCAATCACCTAGGTCCAGTCTTCCGGCGTTTCTTAATGCCTGATATATCTTTTGACTCTCAGCTATGGTAAGCATATCCATATCTTTTGTTGTCCGTGCCCGTATTCCAAGTCGTAGTTGAAGTGCCAAGCCTCCCTTTAAAAACCATTTATCGGGTTGCAGACTGAACAAACGAGCAAGAAATCGCTCGAATGCCACCATCTTGCGTAGCCGAACTAACGGGTTCATCAGTCTCTAAACTCCTCTTCCGAAGACGATCCTCTAAAGCTCTGCGAAAGGATCCACCACTGGCGTATTTCAAGATCCACTTAACTTGTTTACGGTATCCTCAATGATCTTCTTAGCCCTTCCCCTGCTTCTTCTTGCCTGGGTGCGAAGCTCTGTAGGGGTGACCAAACCGCGAGCGAGTGCTTCCTGGATTGCCTGGCGAACCAACTCCTCAGCCATACCACTAGATGCCACGTCAGCGATCGTACGCGCCACAGTTGTCATCTGTAGTCCCTTATATTTAATAATTTCATCATCTCTCAGTTTATTGGTATGAAGTTTAAAACCTCTTCTTCTACGGGACGCAGTTCGGGGAACAATTACATGCACCCCAGATGGTAAGTTATCAGAAAGATCATAAACTGATAAGGCACTTTCATGCGATATAGCTGATCGAGGACCAGTCCTAAGCATTGCTACATAGAGATCTTCAAAAGATGATCCAGGAAAATGAACTAGACGATAAATTCCGTGAGCAACCCTTGAAAACTTACCAGTTTTTACATTATCTGAAAGCCGCTCCCAAGAGAATCCCACCTCCCTAGCCTGGGAAGCAGTAAAGTAACCAGATTGTCTCTCCGCTAATACATACAATTGATCATAATCCGGACCTTTGGCCTCCATCCCTGTAGTTGAAAAGTCTAGGTAATATTTTTCAATGATTTTAGTATTTTTTACTATAAACTCCTTAATTCCAACCGCCCAAACTTCTGCAAGAGATAATTGTTTTTGTAGAAATTCGACAACCGTGTTTAACTCGGCTGGAATGATGTCAGCGAAAAAAACCATCCTCACTCTCCCACTCTTTAGATTACTATTGACCTTTTTCCAGAAGAATACATTTTTTTGATCAATATCATCTTCTCCATTCAACAGCTTATGGATCAATTGAATGGGATCATGGTCTTTTTTCTTACATGTATTCAGGAAATTCTGTCGAATGATTCCAGGTTGCCAATACTTTGTGGCATTAGAAGCGTAGTCCAACATTTGACCAATTACGTCTCTACGAATTTGATCATTCGAGGCCTTTTTAACCTCAACTAATGTGGGAATCGCATTTTGATCTATAAACAAATGATCAAGGTACCATCTATCCGTTCCTTCCTCATCTGACGGAATTCCTACTTCTCTCTCGATCAGAACCCATCGAAATTCTTTGGAACCTTTTGCCATTCCAAACGACAATAGCTCTGGGAAATCCTCAAGCAATTGCTGGAGAAGATGCTCAGTAATTGTATTGGAGAATTTTTTATAATCCATCTCTGAACTTACCGGAAACATATTTAAAATAAAATGCACACATATAAACGAAGGTTATGCACACATTATCGTTTATAATATGCAATTTGTCCAGTTCTTTTTGTGTAGATTTTAATTTGAGTTCTCTTCCCAAAACCATATGCCCCTGCCCTGAGCTCCGCGAAGCGATCTCCCCCCATGTAGGGGCACGACGCCGCGCTTGTCCTCCTAGACAATTGTCATTGCGAGTAAACCCACAGCGCGATTGGCGCTGCTCAAACAGAAAGAAACAGATCAGTTTTCGAGTAAGATAAAGACAATGTTCAGACAGCTAAGACCGGCGCTTCCATGGTGTCAGAGAACC
>JASFVL010000387.1:0-4342 GCA_050049875.1 Anaerolineales bacterium | reverse complement strand
AAGTCATTAGGCGGATTTGTTCGGCTCCTGGCCCTTCCAAACTTAATGCCAGCGCCAAGCTTACAGCACCGCGCAATCCGCCCCAGAACATTACATGACGGTATTTGATGGGGATGTGGTTGCCAAATCGAGTGCTCAGCCAGCTCATTAGGTAAACAACTAGACTTCGGCTGATTATGATTGCCAGGATAGCGATCCCAATTGATATCAGGATCGGTCTAGTCCATAAATCAATGATATTAATTCTTAATCCAATCAATAGGAAGACAATAGAGTTTGCAACGAAGCTGAGGAATTCCCAGAAATTATCCAGTGCAATTTGTGTAGTTGGGGATATATTTTTCAATCCTACACTACCTACATATACTCCAGCAGAGACAACTGCAAGAATTCCGCTCATATGGAAGGTCTCAGCTAAAACGTAAGCTCCGAAGGCAACCGTCATTGTCATTGTGGTTTCAATGATGCTGTCATCTAGGCGGCTGAGCAACAGACTTACCAGACCACCTAATACAAGTCCTATGATCACGCCACCACCCGCAACACGGATAAATTCCCAGACAGCGTCTAATAAGGTCAGATCTGTTTCACCGCCGCTCGCCAATCCGACTGCGATGGTGAATATTACGATTGCTATACCGTCATTAAGCAAGCTTTCTCCCTCTACAAGAACTGCTAAGCGCTTGCTCACCCCAAGACTGCGGAAGAAGGCAATCACGGCCACTGGATCGGTTGCAGATATTAGTGCTCCGAAGGCTAACGCCAAAGCCAAGGGAATATCTAATCTAAGCGTTACGATCCTACCAACAATAAAGGTGGCGATCAAAACACCTGGTGCTGCTAATAGCAATATGGGTAATAGGTTTTTTCTAAGACTTGTCCAACCGATATGTAATGCTGCCTCGAATATTAGTGGGGGAACAAATAAGGCAAGAATTAATTCTCCAGTTATGTTCAGATCTGGAGTTTCTGGAATTAATGATAATCCGAGACCGACGCTCACCAACGCAACAGTGTAAGGGATTTTTACACGACGGATGCGCACTGCAATGGCGACAACGGTGATGATGAGTATGAGGATTATGAAAATTAGTTGGTATTCAATGATATCCGGTTCGTTCTCTTGGAAGAGGCCGCGAAATATTTGAACGATATCCACGTTTTACTCCTATGTCTACCCAGTTATTTGAGGTGATTGCAGGATATTGTATGTATATTTTTTCCAGGATCGGCTACTCAAAGCCTGAATAGATTTTAATTTTAACAGAAGTTATGAATATTGGGGTTAATCAATAAGTGGTATCCTCAATTTAATTGTTGGCAAACGCAATCCCCCTTTACTGGTAAACACTTATTCAAGGCATTCTATTTGGGTACTCAATAATTTATTATCCCGTCCAAGGTTAAATTTATACAGTCGAATACCTAGAACGCTGCGAATGTTATTTGGTTAGAGATCTTCCAAAGCTTTGTAGGACTTGGTAATAAGGGATGATACTTGGGATATAGTGCCGTTCATCCTTAGAGTGTGGTCCTAACCCGCTTTGACCCCAAACTATACCCTGCCCTTGGGGAGCGAAACGAGCACTTGTAGCAGGTAATTTTTGTCCAAGTTTTGGAGCTTTCCCTGAAACTTGATCGAAGGATTGTATGAGTTTGATTAAATACGGGTTGTCAGAATCGCAAGCAACCCCACTTTCTTGGTTCAATTTATTGATTTTTATATTGTTGGTTTGGCAATATTCTTGAATATCTTCAATAAAAGTACTGATATCATTTTGAGGGATGGGACGAACCTCAACGCCCAAAACGCCTCTGTTGGCGGTGATATTGTATACCCCCGGAGATCCAACCTGAATGAATGGAAATCGGATTTGTGAGTACCAGTTCTCCCGTCTCGTTAATGTTAGATACTTTTTTGCAGTATTTGCAAGGAACGTCTGAGCTGCTAGGAGTTGGTCGGCTAATCCTAATTGTGCGTTAATTGACCCGGAATGCCCCCGTTTGCCTTGGATGATAAGTTCAAACCGAACGAGGCCACGATTTTGGATGCAAATTTCTCCCCATTTGCTGTTCCCATTTTCCTCAGTTCGTTCTCCTGCGATAAGGAGCTGTGGTATATAATCTATTTCATTGGCAAGATCATGTAAGATATGCGGGGTTCCCATAGGTTCAATCTCACCATTTTCTTCGTTTCCTACAAGCAGTAGTTGGATTGGAGGATATGGTGGACCCTGTCGAAGGGTATCCTTCATCCAAACCATATATGTGGCAACCACCGTTTTCATATCTGCCGCCCCTCGTCCCCAGAGGTAATCACCTTCAACTCGTGGTATTAATTGGGTATCATTAGGTTCAGGTTCAACAACATCAAAATGTCCACAAAGCAATACTAATGGGTTTGTGGATGTTTCGTCACTTTCTTGGGGGAAGCCAGCTAAAACCGCTGGATAGGCTTGCTTATTGAAGAAACGTACATCCAGACCATAATCTAGCAAATAATCGCAGATCATCGTCCCAGCACGATAAACTTCGTCCAAGCGCACCTGATTACCAACAGTTACGGATGGAATCCGGATTAAGCGTTGAGCTAGATCTACGATTTCAGTGGACTTATCTGGATAAGATATATCAATCGCGCTTTTCTGATGTGTTCGAAAGTGGATGGGGGCTTGAGGGTCGTTACGGACTTGGTCACGAGCGTGCTGGAGCAATTCGCTGAATTTGGCAGTTTCATCACCAAGCAATCCCAGATGGCTGACAATGGTCTCCATATCCTGGGCAACTTTGGTTTCATGTTCAACCGCCAATTGCTGCAATAAATCTAATGGGATCTCATCGCATTCACCCAAATCATTACAAAGTCGTCGTCTTATTTGCTCGGATGTATTCTCTCCACCCGCAGCCATATCCATTAAGGGGTTTAAGTCCTGCCACCATTCCATAGCCTCAGCAAGGGGGCGAATTTCTTCCAAAGTCCAGTTTAAGAAAGCACGCATATCCACCGGTTTGCCCGTCAGGGGATTGTTGATCTCGGCATGCAAGCCGCGACGTGCGGCTTGTTCTTCGTTTTGACGTGCCCTGTTTATATCCTCGCGATCATAACGGAAGGAACGGGCAAATTCTGGATCTGCGTAAAAACGCATCAAGAGTAATTGTTTAAGCGTCAGATTGGCAATATCGACATCAAGCGGGTTACCACCATCATCAGATCGTACTTCTACTCTAGCCATTGGGATATTTAGACGTGCCAGTAGATTCTCAACCTCAATTTGACGAGCCATTTCCTCAACTGGTTCGGCATCACCAATTGCGTACAACCCCCGAGTGTATAGGTTGTGTAGTTGCTCACTTGTTACCTGTATAACTTGTTCTACCGGTTCAGCGAACGATCGTGCCCGAACCGGCGTCCAGTTGTTATTACCGAAGCGTACCCCCCGGCGAACTAGGTCAGATGAGATGTTCAAATAATCCTCATGGGATCGGTACAAATCAGGAACGTCCAAGGTGGTGGGATTAGGAAAGGTTAGATTGCGAACAGAATTATTGGGGGTCAGCAAAACAACCGGATTTCCTTCTCGAATCTGAGCTTGCAGCGGCGTAGATGCAGTGGTGGCAATGAAAAGAGCGCTAAATGCACGCATTAAACGCGTGCTGGTGATGTAGACTTGGTTTTTAAAGTCGTCTAAATGGGAGTCTCCCCTATCACTTGGGCTGAGATGCATAAAATCCCAAGCCAGCATTGGTTCTGGCAAAGAGAGGTTCGTGTGAATGCCAGCAGTAGCTAATGTATCCCCGTAAAGATCTACGCAGCGTTCTAGGTAGCGTCTTTTCGCCAGATGCCAAGAGCCAGGGATGGATTCGTGGTTGGCTTTAGTGAGATAAAGAAGATTACCATGCCAAGTGTAAAGCTGCTCACCAAACTTGTGTCCTGCTTGATGGAGGGTGTTTAATAAAGCAGCCTCCAATAGCCGCGATTCGTACACTGCCCCTCGGGGAGTGTAATACGGTCGGGTGACCCACTCAATCATCCAATGGAAGATCTCTAACTGACTGTGCCCAAATAACCCTGGATGAACACAGCAAGATCGCATGTAATCTACAAAAGATTGTCGATCGGGGCCGGATCCTACGGTGAGAAGAGGGCGGAGTTGTGAATCTAATAAGTTCCACTCCAACTCATAACCGCATGTTCCTCCTTGGAGGTTCTCAATTTGGGCAGTCTCCAGAGCGAGCTTATATTTTTCGGCGAATTGTTTGGCTGAATACGACATGTTGACATCCATTAGTTATTAAACAAACGTATGATCCCATCCTTAACTAGCGCTTCCATTTTCCAACG
>JASFVL010000386.1:0-4354 GCA_050049875.1 Anaerolineales bacterium | reverse complement strand
GGTGGTCAAATCATCAGGGTCATAAAGCAACGGCTGTTTGGTGGTCTCATTCTTTTGATGATCATAGACACGTCCGAGATAATACTTTCCATTGGTATTGATCATATCAATCTCCAAGATAAGAAATGCGATAAATTACGCCTCCGGAGTCGTCGGAGACGAACAAACTACCATCAGAACCGGTGATCACGTCCACAGGTCGACCAAATGAGGAGTCATTTTCACGCAGCCAACCCCAAGCAAAATCCTGAACAGCTCCAGGTTCACCATTTTCCATGGGTATGCGCACAACTTTATAACCAGTCGGTTTAGTGCGGTTCCACGAGCCATGAAAAGCTACAAACAGGTCACCATGATATTCTTCAGGAAACTGGTTCCCAGTGTAAAATTCCAAACCCAATGGGGCGGAGTGGGCTTGCATTTCCACGGCAGGTTCTTCCACCCCTTGGCACGCATCCCGACCCCCAAACTCTGGATCGGAGATACGACCAGCGTGGCAGCGCGGCCAACCAAAATCATCCCCAGCATCAACCTGGTAGACTGTCTCAGGGGGTTGGTCATCGCCAAGCCAGTCACGCCCGTTATTCGTTGCCCAAAGCTGACCCGTTTGAGGTTGAAAGGTAATGCCCACCGCGTTGCGCAACCCATTTGCGTGAAGCGTTTCTCCACTTCCATCAGGATTGTAGCGCACAATCGCTGCTCGGCGCGGATCATCCTCCTCACACACATTACAGGAAGATCCCACGGAGACAAAAAGATGTTCCCAATCCGGGGAGAAGAGCACGGTACGTGTTGAATGACCACCGCGGGGCAATCCATCAACGACCACCTGACGCTCTTGGAAGACACCATCCTGATCGGGATCGCTAAGGCGTAAAATCCTAGTGGTCTCAGCAACGAAGAGGGAACCGTCTTGAAAAAACTCAAGGCTGCTAGGGGCGTTCAGATCCTCGGCCACAACCTCAAGCTGATCTGCGGATCCATCAGCATCGCGATCTGGCAGGCGTATCACCCGGTCGGCACCGCGCTCAGCGACGTACAGGTGTCCCTCAGGTCCGACAGCCATCATGCGGGGGTCGTCCAGATCATCCACAAATTGAGAAATGGTAAAGCCAACGGGCAGCTTTATCTCCCCGACAGTCGTAGCTTCATCCAAGGGGACGGTGGTCGCTGCGGGGGCATCGTCCAGGCGGCTGGGTACGCTCAAACCGAACCTGCAACTCGTCAAGATTATTGAGAGAAATAACAAAACCATTGGAAGCGGTTTATTCATGGATCATCAATTGCCAAATGTTTTAGGGAACTCACTTAGGCAAACCCCATACGCGCAGTGTGTCATCATCTGAAGCGGATACAAGTGTGCTGCCATCTGGGGAAAAGGTCACACTCCAGACGCGGTCGCTGTGACCATGTAAGGTGGCCAGTTCACTACCATCGGCAGCATCCCAAACTCTCACAGTACCGTCTTTGGAGACCGACGCTAAGAGGCGGTCATCTGGTGAGAAATCGAGCTGATAAACCCAGTCCTGATGATCGCGCAGCGTACGTACCTCGTTCCCATTGGATGCCCTCCAAAGCTTGATGGTGCCGTCCCACGAGGCTGTCGCCAAGGTTTGACCATCATGAGAAAATGCCACATCCCATACCGTAGAGGTGTGCCCTTGCAGGACATTCAGCGTCTCGCCAGTCTCGACATTCAACAAACGCACGCTATTGTCCGCCGAGGCGGTGGCAATCACCCCCCCATCAGGGGAGAAATCAACCGCCCAGACCCAATCATTGTGGGCTTCAAATTCGTTCAATAAAAGACCTGTAGCGCTCTCCCAAAGCAAGACCTTACCATCTTCCCCTACAGTCGCCAACATCTCCCCTTGGGGATCGAAGGCTAAATTAGAGACCTCACCTTCGTGAGCGCTTAAAGTGTACAGGATTGCTCCACTTTCCAAATCCCATAATTTAGCTGTCCCATCCATAGAAGCAGAAGCTAACATCTCTCCATTGGGCGAATATTCAACCCGGTATACCCAACCCGTGTGCCCTTCTAGAAGATGGGTAAGTTGACCATTGGTGAATTCACGCAGTTCAATGACGCCGTCACGACGGGCAACAGCCAAACTCTCTCCATCCGGGGAGAGCGAAAGATCCGTAGGTTGGTCGACGCCTACCTGATCGATTTGTTGGATTTGGGAAGCGTTGACAGGTACGATGCTGGAGTCTCCCGATGGCTCCTCATCCTCAATAACCACTCCCCAAAAAAACAATTGCCCTGAGGTGGTCAAAGAACTTAGGGTGAGACCATCTGGCGAGAAAGCGACCGACAAGAACTCTCCCTGATTGGAGATATCAGTTAAACGCTGACCCGTGACCACGTCCCAAAGTACGAGCGACTCAGCGTCGGCGACCGCCAAGATATCCCCCTGGGGGGAGAAAGACATAGCAGTGATGCGCTCATCCCTTGGAAGTGAGTGAAGTATCTCCCCACTAACAGGGTCCAACAGGAAAATCTCAGTCTCAGCACGCACAGCGAGAAGATTTCCATCCGGAGAGAAAGCCACACCCCAAAGGGGGCCGGATCCGACCGCGAAGCGGACCATCTGCGCACCGCTCTCAGCATCCCACAGCAAAACCGCCCCGTAAGAGACACCCGCAATCTCGTCCCCATCAGGGGAGTAAGAGACCCCAGTGATCCAATCAATATAGGGGACATCGAGAAGTTTCTCTCCGCTCACAGCATCCCAAACCTTCAATGTGCCACCACCGCCCATACCTTCCTCGGTCCCGGAAGCTAGTTTCTTCCCATCAGGGGAGAAGACAACACTGGTAATGGCGCGGTGGCTCGTGCCGATGAGCGTGAGAGTTTCTTCATCCTCAGCGGTAAGACCCCAACGTTTTACCGCACCCCAATACTCGCCGTACTGCTCAACCCAAGTGCGGACAGTTGAAGCGAGATAGCGCCCATGCGGGGAAAAAGCTACACCGGTGTAAGCGACACCGAACTGCGACTCACTGGTATTGAAGGTTTCTAAAAGAAGGGGGCTAAAGTTATCATCAGTGATAGGGGAAGCAAGCCACCAAACCCGCAGTTCGCCTTGACTAAGAGCAGCAGCTATACGATCCCCATCCGGCGAGAAAGCCAGTCCAGCGGAGGTCAGTTCCCGAATCTCAGTTTGCCAGGAATTCAGCATCTGAACAGTTTGAGCGTTCTGAGTGCTGATGACCGCAAGTGAAAGGGCGGCTGATTCAGTCGGTGTGAGGGATGGTTCCTGGGTCGGAGACGGTTCGGGGAGAGTGACAGTGGGAGGTGGCTCAGTCGGTGGGGGTTCGGTGGGAGTTGGTGGAACTGATGTCGGAGGGGCGGGAGTATCCGAAGGGACAACTGAGGGAGTCGGCTGGGAAGTGGAAAACAGACTGCAGCCTCCAGCGAACGTTAAAAGGATGATAAACAAAATCCAAGAATATCGTTTATTCATCAATACTTATACTCTTCCCGAACCGGGCTAAAAACGTCCATAACTTTAGCACCTTCAGCACCACTGACCGCACTGTGCTCCACCCCTCCGGGGATAATGTAGAGCTGCCCGGGAGTAAGGGTGCGTTTCTCCTCATCAATGGTAAGTTCGAGGACACCTTCCAGAACGATCCCGATTTGTTCGTGAGGATGGTTGTGACGCGGGAGTGGCGCGTTGGGTTTCAAATCGACAACAGCAGCGAGCATTTTTTCGCCCCAAAAAGTGCGAGCTAGGATGCCAGGTGCCAACTCTTTAGATTGTCGTTCGGGGGGGTCATAGAAATACATATCCTCTCCTCCTCAACTAAATTTCTGGTTGATATTATATTCTGAGATTGGTTTTCATTCTTGCTGAGCCGCAGCCATTACACGTTCAAACTCAGCCAGGTATGCCTCGCTGATCTCAGGGCTGTGAATGATCAAGGTGTTCTCATCATTGCGCTTCTCAGCACTGGCGCTAAAGTTATACGATCCGGTGATCACAATTTGCTCATCGATGATAATAACCTTATGATGCATATTGCGCAGGTTGCCGTCCAAACGCACATCCAGACCGGCATCATGCAAACGATCATATTCAGTACCGATATTCGAATAGTATTGGGTCTCCTCAAACACCCCTGCGACAATCACGCCTTCACTCGCTTTATCCAACAAGGCAGTGGCAATATCATCAGATGTAAAGGAGTACGCCATAAAATATACACTCTCCTGGGCTTCCTGGATCAGATCCACGATTCGAGCTGAAGTGCCATCATCGGGCGAGAAGTAAGTCTCCAGACGCACCCCTTCAAAAGTTAGATCGGGATGTGGTGTGTTCTCTAGCGTGTTGTTCCCGAAGAAGTC
>JASFVL010000385.1:0-4367 GCA_050049875.1 Anaerolineales bacterium | reverse complement strand
CGAGATGTTCTTTGGCGGCATTGAGGGGATCATATCTTTTTACCCTGGTCAACTGCGGGAAAATCCATACCCACCGGAGGTTGTCATCACCGACTTCCAACTCTTTAATGAACCAGTGCAGGTTGGTGAAGTATCTCCTCTACAAGTGCCGATTGAGCAGGCGCAGGAAATCACATTGTCTTACCGTGATGACTTTTTCTCCTTCGAATTCGCTGCTTTGCACTACGTTTCCCCTGAAGAAAATCAGTACGCCTATAGGCTAGAAGGTTTGGATGAGAATTGGAACTACATAGAAGATAGAAATTTTGCAGGGTACACGAACGTCCCGCCAGGGAGCTACACCTTCCGGGTGATCGCTGCCAACAATGATGGAGTCTGGAACGAAGAAGGGGCCGCATTGGGCATCACCATCATACCCCCCTTCTGGCAGACATGGTGGTTCAGAATCGGGTTGGGATTCTTGTTAGTAGGGGCGGTGTGGGGGGCATTTAATTTACGTCTCAGGGTGATCCAAGCGCAGAAAAGACAGCTTGAAGTCCAGGTAACTGAAAGAACCCAAGAGCTTAATGACATCATGGTGGAGTTGAAACGCTCAAAGGATGCTGCCGAGGCTGCGAATCGAGCCAAGAGTGTCTTTTTAGCGAATATCAGCCACGAGCTGCGCACCCCCCTCAATGCCATCTTGGGTTTCAGCCAGTTGATGATTCGATCCGCTGATTCTGGGGCAGTTTGGGATGCAGATTTAGACCCTGAGCAGCGCGAAAACCTGGAAGTAATTATGCGCAGCGGTGAGCATCTTCTTGGCTTGATCAACGATGTGCTCGAGATGTCAAAAATCGAAGCAGGTCGTACGACCTTAATGGAGGACACTTTCGACTTGCACCACATGCTACAAGGCTTGCAGGATATGTTCGAGCTGCGTGCAGAGGAGAAGGGACTGGCGCTGGAAGTCAACCTGCACTCGTGTGTACCGCAATATGTGTATGCCGATGAGGGTAAGCTGCGCCAAGTGTTGATGAACCTGCTGGGTAACGCGGTGAAATTCACCCAAGAAGGTGGCGTGCTTCTGCGGGTCAATTGTGAGCAGGGGGATGGAAGCGCAGCGCCTGAGAAGGATCGTGAAAATGAGCAGTCTATTCGAGTGGTGCAATTCGAGATCGAAGACACCGGTCCGGGCATAGCTGCGAGTGAGATCGAATCCATTTTTGATCCCTTCGTACAATCACAAAGCGGGCAGCAAGCCCAAGAAGGGACAGGTTTGGGATTGGCAATCAGCCGGCAGTTCGCTCAAATCATGGGCGGCGAACTATCCGTCCGGAGCGATATTGGGAATGGCAGCGTGTTTACTTTGCAGATACCCTTGAAAATCGTGGAAACCGCGCCGCAAGAGATCGCCGGGTCAGCCCCCCGAGTGGTCGGGATCGAGCCTGGGCAGCCAACCTATCGCATCCTGGCTGTTGATGATAAGGAAGTCAACAGTAAATTGTTGTTGAAAATGCTGCAGCCTCTCGGTTTTCAGGTCCGGGAAGCTTCCAACGGGAGGGAGGCGATTGAGATTTGGGAGCGCTGGAACCCGCAGCTGATCTGGATGGACATGCGTATGCCGGTGATGGATGGCTATGAGGCTACACGCCGCATCAAAGCGACGACAAAAGGACAAGCCACGGTGATCATCGCAGTGACCGCCAGCGCGCTTGAAGAGGATCGCGAAATTATCCTTTCAGAGGGTTGCGATGGGTATATACGCAAACCTTTTCGGGAGGATGAAATCTTCGCCTCGCTCGAAGAACATCTTGGTGTACGTTTTATTTATCAGCAAGCTACACCCCCTGAAGCTCAGTCTGATCTAGAGCGAAGTCAAAAGATAGATTTAGAAGATGTGGAAGACGCCGGGCTCGTCAGGAGGTTGTCACGCCTGCCGGAGGATTGGGTGGACAACCTGCGCCAAGCCACTGTGTTGGGATATCTGGATGCCATTCTCTCCAGCATCGATCAGATTAGCACGCGAGATTCCGAGCTGGCAGAGGCGTTGAAAACTTTGGCGATCAACTTCGAGCACGATAAGATTCTCACCTTGATCCGGGGTTCGAAGACTGGCGAGTGAGCGCTCAAAATATGGAAGCTCAAGAGGACATCCTGATCGTAGACGACAACCCGGCTAATCTGCGCCTGCTCTCCCAGATGCTGTTGGGTTCGGGTTACAATGTGCGCGCTGTTAAGGGGGGAGGTAGAGCGTTGGAATCAATACGTGCGCTACCACCGAGTTTGATCCTGCTTGACATTCGCATGCCCGAGATGGATGGCTATGAGGTATGTGAGCGTTTGAAAGCAGACGAGAACACACAGGATATTCCGGTCATCTTTATCAGTGCCCTCGATGAAATCCAAGACAAAGTCAAAGCGTTCGAGATCGGTGGGGTGGATTACATTACCAAGCCTTTTCAGCTTGAAGAGGTGCTGGTCCGCACACAAACTCATTTGGCTTTGCGTAAGCTTCAGAAACAACTCCAGGAGACAAATGACAAGTTGGCCCGTGAATTGGACCTGGCTGGCAACGTACAAACCAGTTTTATGCCCAGGAATTTACCCGAGATCCCCGGCTGGCAATTCTCTGTCGAGCTAAAACCAGCCAGGGAGACATCGGGGGATTTCTTCGACATCAATCAACTACCCAATGGGGAGATGGTGATACTGGTTGCCGATGTTCTCGATAAAGGCGTGGGGGCGGCATTATTCATGGCATTGAGCTGGGCGCTCTTCCGCACCTATGCTGAGGAATTATCCACTCAACCGGAGAAGGTTTTCAGCGAGGTCAACCGTCATATCCTTGAGGACACACACGCAAAGCAATTTGTGACCAGTTTCTTTGGATTGCTTAATCCCACAAATGGGGAATTGGTTTACTGCAACGCGGGCCAGACCCCGCCCATTTTGATGCGTTCCGAGGGCGAGAATCAACACGAACTCTTAATGAATACGGGACCTCCGTTGGGGCTATTTGAAGATCAAGTTTGGGAACGAAGATCGGTCACCGTACAGCCTGGTGATGTATTGGTTCTTTACACCGATGGTATTACCGAGGCGCAGAATCCACAAGGCGGGTTCTTCAGCGTGGAGAGGTTGGTCGAATCCGTGAAAAAATCAGCGCGCGATTCAGCGCAGGACATCCAAAATAACATATTCTATGAGGTGGATCGTTTTGTAGGGCAGTCTGCTCAGGACGATGATATCGCCCTGATTGTAATCACCCGCGCAGATATGTGAGCCATCCCCTTTATGACGCGACTTGTTTATCCAGGGAGGGAAAGATGAAAACGATCGACCTAAGGATTATTGTGTTCAACACTGCTCTTGCAGTTGTACTTCTGATTGCATGTAGTACAGTACAACCTTCAACTGCATAACTTCTGGTAGTTCTATTAGGAGGTGGACGATGGCAAAGAGAGTGATACTTATCGGCATATCGGTGGTTCTTTCACTAACGGGATTATTCATTTTTGTTCGCTACAGCACCACGGTTGCGCAAGGGATCAGGTCTGAAAGCGTGCTTGTCTCGCAGTCATCCCTGGGCACAGCATTCACTTATCAAGGCCAGCTTGTTGAAAATGGCTCTCCTGTTAATGGGGACTATGACTTCCGGTTCCAGTTGTTCGATACGCCCGAGATGGGTACGGGGGTCCAGGTGGGCAGCACCCTCACGGAATCCATCACAGTGGAGGGCGGTTTGTTTGTCGTCCCCCTAGATTTTGGTGACGTATTTGACGGCACCGCCCTGTGGTTGCAGGTCGCGGTGCGCCCAGCAGGGGGTGGGGTGGACTACACCACGCTATCTCCGCGCCAAGAACTCACCCCCGTGCCTTTTGCCGGCTACGCGATGGAAGCGCCGTGGGATGGTTTATCGGGTCTACCGAGTGATTTTGCCGACGGCGTAGACGACGACACCCTAGCGGGGTTAAACTGTGCCCCGGATGATATCATCGAGTGGAGTGGTAGCTCTTGGGTATGTGGCGTGGATGACGTTGGTGTTGGTGGTGGTGATATCACTGCAGTCAACGCGGGCTACGGGCTGGGAGGTGGTTCCACCAGCGGGGAGGCGAGCTTATACGTGCTCACGGATACCATCCAGACTCGGGTGAATGGAGTTTGCCCGGCGGGCTGGGCGATTCAGTCCATCGACCAGGACGGAAGCGTGGTGTGTGAGCTCGATGACAATACCACCTACTCAGCTGGCACCGGTCTGGACCTGAACGGCACGAACTTTGACCTCATATCAAGCTACCAATTGCCGCAAACCTGCGCTAACGGGGGTATCGCCGAGTGGAGTGATGGGGCATGGGTGTGCGGCGTGGATGATGTCGGTACGGGTG
>JASFVL010000384.1:0-4368 GCA_050049875.1 Anaerolineales bacterium | reverse complement strand
TGCCACAACTCGGTGAATCCGTCGTAGAAGGCACAGTAACAAAGTGGCTATTATCGGAAGGCGACGAACTTGAGGAATTTGACTCCCTTTTAGAGGTCAATACCGACAAGGTTGATACTGAAATACCGAGTCCAGCATCGGGGACATTGCTCAAGATTTTAGTATCAGAAGGAGAGACGGTCAACGCGGGAACAGTATTGGGTTGGGTAGGAGATCCTGGAGAAACCATTCCCGACGAGGATATTCAAGCGGTTGTTGAACTTGCAGAGGTGAGACCGGAGACTGAAAGCCAAGTTAGCCCAGATACTCAGGTAGCCCAAAAAACACCAACAATCTCTCCCGGACGCGATAGGGATCTTGGTTTCATTTCACCCGTAGTAGCAAAAATTGCCGCTGAACATAATGTCGATCTATTCCAAGTCAAAGGAACTGGGCGCGGTGAAAGGATCACCAAAAAGGATGTCCTCGCATTCATTGAAGGACGTGAAGCAGAAGTCGAGGAAAAAGCCCTCGAACCCGCCCCAGCTGCTTGGGAGACCCCAGGTTTAGGAGATCTTTTCCGTCCCACCGAAGAGATCTTCGGGGAGGCAGAACCGGCTGATGATGAAGGTCTAGAAAAACCCAAAATTCCGGCTGCAACTCCCGGCGAAGTGATCCCTCTGACAGCTGTGCGCCAAGCGATAGCCAAGCACATGGTGATGAGTAAACATACTTCTCCCCATGTAACAACTATTATGGAGGCGGATCTCGGTCGGGTAGTTGCACACCGACAGGCGAATAAAGAGGCATTCGAAGCGGATGGTGTCAAACTCACCTTTACACCATATTTCGTAGCAGCAAGTGTCGCTGCTCTAAAAGCAACTCCAATTGTCAATTCTAGCTTTTCAGAAGATGGGATATTGGTTAAACCAAACATCAATATCGGAGTTGCTACATCGCTTGGGGAAGAGGGTCTCATCGTACCCGTGATAAAAGGAGCCGATAGCTACTCCTTACTCGGGTTAGCGAGGGCTGTCAACGACTTGTCTACTCGAGCGCGTTCTAAGCAGTTAAAGCCAGAAGAAGTTCAAGGAGGTACATTTACGATAACAAACCACGGGGTTAGCGGATCGCTATTTGCCACACCCATCATCAACCAACCACAGAGTGCAATATTAGGCGTCGGTGTGATCCAAAAACGCGTTGTGGTAATTAATGACGCAATAGCAATCCGCCCGATGGTCTACCTTACCCTGACTTTCGACCACCGCGTCCTTGATGGAGCCATCGGGGACTATTTCCTTGGAAAACTCGTGGAAACACTACAAAATTGGTCTTAACAAGAGGTTTGATAACGGGAGGTATGGTGGGCGTGAGTGGACGTTGCCCACCCAAGCCCACCCACCCTCACCCGTGAACTGCGTAAGTCCTATCAATGAGTATTCAAAAAATTTAATGAGAGGAATCTTATGAGCGATTATGATGTCATTGTAATTGGTGCAGGACCAGCAGGGTATGTTGCAGCAATCCGAGCAGCTCAACTCGAACAGAAAACTGCAATAATCGACAAACAATGGTTGGGGGGTGTCTGTTTGAATGTTGGCTGCATCCCTTCCAAATCCTTACTCAGAAATGCGGATATCGCCCACATTCTGAGAGAAAGGGCTGAGGAGTTCGGAATACACTTTGAGAACCTGGACCTGGACTACTCAGAAGCTGTCAAACGCAGTCGTAAAGTATCGGAGCGGTTGGTTAAAGGTGTGGGCTTTTTGATGCGTAAAAACAAGATCGATGTCCACATGGGGACTGCGAAACTAAATGCCCGTGATACCGTCAGCGTGACAGACGAAGAGGGCGAGACGAAAGAATTGAAAGCAAAGAATATCATCATCGCCACAGGAGCAAGGGCGACGGTCCCACCTGATTGGGAAGTGGATGGTGAGAAAGTTGTTACCTATTGGGAGGCGATCCTTCAGGAAAACTTACCGGAATCAGTAATCATTATCGGATCAGGGGCGGTGGGTGTTGAATTTGCTACCGTCTGGGATTCATACGGGACAGATGTTACGATTCTAGAAATGCTCCCACGCCTCGTGCCATTAGAAGATGAGGAGATCAGCAAGGAACTAGCAAAGGCATTCAAGAAACGGGGCATTAATATCATGACTGGTCATAAAGTGGAGCAGATAGAGGCCCAAGATAAAGGTGTCCAAGTAACCGTTTCAAGCGATGAAGAGGAGCAAAAGTTGCAGGCTGAACAGGCGTTGATTGCCATTGGCTTCTCCCCAAACAGCCAGGACCTGGGTTTAGAGGATCTCGGCGTCGAGATCACAGATGGCGGTTTCATTGATATCGATGATCGTATGGCAACAAACGTGGAAGGTATTTGGGCGATTGGTGATGTAACCGGTAAACTTATGCTCGCTCACGTCGGATCTGCTCAGGGGATCATCTGCGCCGAGAATATCGCTGGAGCTGATACGACCACCTTGGATTATGAAATGATGCCCAGAGCAACGTACTGCCAACCACAAATCGCATCCTTTGGGTTGACAAAAGAGCAAGCTGAGGAGAGGGGATTTGAGGTTACAGTTGGAAGATTCCCATTCCAGGCGAATGGAAAAGCTCTAGGATTAGGAGACACAATTGGCTGGGTAAAACTGATTACAGATTCCAAATACGGGGAGATACTGGGAGCTCACATGATTGGCCCAGAGGTCACAGAGCTGCTCCCAGAATTAACGATAGCTCAGATGATGGAGCTGACACCCGCGGAGATATCTCGCAATGTCCATTCCCATCCCACCCTAAGCGAATCGCTGATGGAAGCCGCTCATGCCGCAGAGGGGCAATCCATCAACATTTAGATCGCATATCCTTTCCTCCTTGGAATGGGGGAAGGAATAGTAGGTTTTTAGGGCGGCAAGACCGTCCTAAAAAGCCCTAATATCATGAGCTCCTCCCCCAACTTGTTGGGGGGGGTGGGGGTTCCAAAACATGCCCCTATGAATTTTGATAACTTCTTCATTCCATCCAAAACCCATGCTATAATCAAATCGATATTTAGCAAGACACCCAGTTAAACCCCATTTATATCTGTCAAAATTTTTCGACAATAATATGGCACAAATTGTTAAGGAGAATTTGCTAGAAAAGTTTGACGAGCAGGGAGATAACTTTCCTGTTGCTCACTTGATGGAGCTTGGGCGTGAAAAAGGTTTTGTCACGCTGGACGACATTTTGTTTCTTTTTCCAGAAGCAGAACAGAGCATCGAACAACTTGAAGAAGTTTTTACAGCCTTGCTGAGTGCTGGGATTCCCTACGTTGAAGATGCCGATGAAATTGATCCCACTACTGAGGATTTAACGGAAGAACAAGATGATGCCGATGAATTATCAATATTAGAGCAAGATCAAGATGATGATTTCATGGCAAATATCGATACTCGTGATACTGTGGGTTTATATCTCAAGGAAGCTGGGAGAGTGCCCCTGCTTACTCCCAAGGAAGAACTGGAAATCACCAAAAGGATTGAACGCGGCCGCCTGGCTCGAGAAGAGCTGGCCAACCGGGATATTAATTTTGAAAGTCGGCGTGAGCTGCGAAAGACTATTGAAGATGGATGGAAGGCTAGAGATCATCTCATCAGAGCAAACGCCCGTTTGGTTATTAGTGTAGCAAAAAAATATATGGGCAGGGGGGTACCTTTTTTAGATTTGATTCAAGAGGGCAATATTGGATTAATGCGAGCTGCTAAAAAGTTCGAGTATCAACGCGGTTACAAATTCAGCACCTACGCAACTTGGTGGATACGACAAGCGATAACTCGGGCAATTGCAGACCAAGGTCGAACGATACGTATACCCGTTCACATGGGGGATCAAGTCAGCAGAATGCTGCGCGTGCAAAACCAATTGAAACAACAATACA
The DNA here is from genome assembly GCA_050049875.1 of Anaerolineales bacterium. Classification (GTDB taxonomy): domain Bacteria; phylum Chloroflexota; class Anaerolineae; order Anaerolineales; family UBA11858; genus JASFVL01. The sequence continues at coordinate 458 of JASFVL010000384.1, read as the reverse complement.
GTCGCGATCCCACAATTAGTGAATTAGCTGAATTCTTAGAAGTAACCCCACAAAAAGTTGAACAAATGATGCAGCTGGCTAGGCGACCTCTCTCTTTACAAATGCCTATTGGTGATGAAGAAGATGACATGCTTGGTGATTTTATCGAAGATCAGAGTTCGCCTGAGCCAGATATATCGGCAATACAAAATCTGCTCTCTGAACATCTTGAAACTGTGCTGGAGAAATTGCCACCACGCGAAGCGCGCATCCTTCAACTAAGATACGGCTTAATAAATGGGCAGAATTTAACCCTAAACGAAGTTGGCAGAAAAATGGGGGTAACGCGTGAACGAGTTCGACAGATTGAGGCACAAGCTTTGCGCCGCCTGCGCACACCGAGTATTCAAAAAGAGCTGCAATCCTATCTTGATTAATGAAGGGGGGGTCTTGGTTTAGGGATGGGCGGCTGAGCCGCC
>JASFVL010000383.1:0-4382 GCA_050049875.1 Anaerolineales bacterium | reverse complement strand
ATTTACTTTAGAACAGCAGACATCAGTAATCCTCACATAGATAACCCATGATGACATCCGAAGAATCGGGTCACCTCATCCTATTAACCGGTCCTTCTTGCGTTGGGAAAACCCCTCTCGTTGAATCTTTAGCTAAGTTCTTCCCTCAAGTATATAATCGCATGAAAATACTTGTGCTATATAATGATCGCCAACCACGTCCGGGAGAGGAGGATGGAGTTGATTACTACTTCAGAACGCGAGATCAAATCAAATCCTTTCATGAAGACGATAACTTTATTGTCGTTGATGTTCGAAGGGACATCCACGCTCTAAATATTCAAGAGCTCTTAGAGATGCTGAAGAACTCGGATGTTCTATACGAGGGTAATCCTTATGTTTCACGGGCTTTACAAAATCATCCTCGATTGAAGGGCATCTCACGAAAAAGCGTCTTTCTCTCACCTTTATCAGAAGAAGAAATAAAATTCCTTTTGACACAAAAAGATACTGTGGTTTTAGAGAAATTTGTAACTGAGGTCATGCGGCGGAAGTTGTTGCGAAGAATTAAACGACAAAAGAACGAAATCTCGCTTAATGATTTGCGCGATATTGAGGTACGTGCTTCCAACGCTTATCAGGAGCTAAAAATGGCTTGGCATTTCGATTATGTTATCCCTAACCATGATGGAGAGGATAGCGACAATTGGAAGGCATTTTACTATCCTATTGGGGAGGCGAGGAAAACTCTACTTACTCTGGTTAATCTTATTGAAAATCGTTCCACAGAGAACGTTGAGACCTGGAAATCGAGTTTAATCCCATAGATCGAATAGAAAAGGAGATTGCATGGTTGATTCTATCTATAGCATTGATGATGAAACGAAGGCAATCTGGGTTTTTTTGGAACAGCAAGACGGGATATTGGAAAATGTCTCCCTAGAATTACTCTCTAAAGGTCGGGAACTCGCTGACCTAGCAAACTGGAAGATTGTGGGATTGCTCATGGGTCATGGAGTCGATCCTCTTGCTGATGATGCAATCCATTTAGGTGCGGATGAAATACTAATCTGCGATGATCCTCTTTTGGCAACCTTCACCCCAGAAGGCTATACGCAAGTCTCGTATCATTTGATATTAGAGCACAAGCCCAGTGTCTTCCTGCTGGGGGCCACACCCAATGGCCGTGATCTGGCCGGTCGCTTGGCGGTGCGTTTGAAAACCGGTCTAAACGCCGATTGTACGGATTTGAGACTCAATCCAGATAATGGCATCCTGGTTTGCGAGGTATCCGGGTTTGGTGGTGGGGTTCTGGCATTGATTGAAATGAAAACTCACCGCCCTCAGATGGCTACGGTGAGACCAGGTGTATTTCCTCCTGGCGAATCACAAGAATCTCGAGAAGGGAAAGTTTTCCACTTTCCTGTAGAATTATCAGCGGATGATATTCATACCAAAATCGTCGAACGAGTTCTTGGTGAATCGCTTGATCTTACCCAGGTTCCTGTGCTGGTTGCAGGGGGGCGCGGGATCGATGGACGCTTTGATTTGATGAGAGAACTGGCGGACAGATTGGGAGGAGATGTTGGAGCTACACGACCCCCGGTTGATGAGGGGCACATCGAACGCGAACGGCAGATTGGTCAGACAGGGGTAGTCTGCCGACCCAAAGTAGCGATTTGCTGTGGTATCAGTGGTGCTTTTCATTTTGTAGTAGGCGTTCAGGATGCCGATATCGTTATCGCTATCAATTCGGATCCCGAAGCCCCCATCTTTGACCATGCAGACTACTGCATTGTAGGGGATGTTCACCAAATTGTCCCCGCACTTCTCCATGAACTTAGAACTTTTCACAACATCACATCAATAATTCATTAATAACACACCTCCTAAATCCGGAGATACGAATGTCTGAACCACACATTGTAGTATGCGTCAAAGTAGTCCCCAAACCAGAGGAGATCAGAGTCGACCCTGGAACCCGCTTGCTGGTGCGCGATGGTGTCCGTTCTGAGATCAACCCACCCGACATGAACGCTTTGGAAATGGCGTTACGTTTAAGAGACATTTATGGGGGACGAGTAAGCATTCTATCCATGGGGCCTCCTTTCTTCGAACCGATGTTGAGAGTAGGATTAGCCATGGGCTGTGACCATATCTACCTACTTAGTGATCGCCATTTCGCGGGTGCCGACACTCTGGCAACAACCTATACTTTGGCTCAGGGGGTTCGCAAGATGAGCAATGTGGATTTGATCATCTGCGGTGAGGAATCCTCCGATGGTGCTACCGGTCAGGTGCCACCAGGACTCGCTGAATGGTTGAGTATCAACCAAATCACCATGGTCAGCCAAGTTAATTTGGATTTGGAACGCAGAATTGTTATGGGAAGAAGGGAAGCAAAAGGTGGCTATGAAAATTTGGAGGTTCCTCTCCCGGCGGTGATATCAGTAAAAACCGCTTCTAACGAACCGCGTTTCATGGATTACAAAGTAAAGCTATGGGCTTTTAAGAAGGCAAAAACTACGATATGGGATCAAGAAGATCTACATGCCGAATCGGATTATATCGGTTTCTCCGGATCTCCGACTGTTGTTTCTGGTCTAGAACAAGCCCCAAGCAAAACCCGTAAACGCGATTATCTAGAAGGGACCAGCGAAGAAATCGCCCAACAATTAGCGAGGATATTGGAAGAATTCATCGTTAAATCGGCTGATAACGAAAGGAGTTAATCTTGAGTTCACTTCATCCTGACTTGGCGCGCGTACTTCTCGACCAACACACAATACAAAAAAAAGTTTTGGAAATGGCTGAACAAATCTCCCATGATTACAAAGATGTGGAGCGTTTGTTCCTGATCGGGATATTAAAGGGTGCTTTTATATTCCTCTCCGATATCACCCGCCAATTAACGATCCCTCACAGCGTAGATTTCATGGCTGTTTCCAGTTATGGAAAAACAGCAACCTCTACTGGCGCGGTCCGCTTGGTACTGGATGTTCGTGAACCGATCGAGAATCAGCATGTCATGATCGTTGAGGATATCGTTGATACAGGTCACACTCTCAATTACCTTTACCACAATCTCAAAGGGCGAAAACCCGTCTCCCTACGGACTTGTGTTCTACTTAACAAAAAACGCCATAACCTAGATGTTCCCATTGACTACCTGGGTTTTGATATCCCAGATGTCTGGGTCGTTGGATATGGGCTCGATTTCGCAGACACTCACCGCACCCTACCCTTTATTGCTGAATTAAAACCTGAGGTATACCAGTAATCACCACTGATATCAATTGAAAATTAGGAGTCTTACAATGCAAAATCAATTAAGCACTCAGCCTATCCCCTTCGAGATCGCGGTTCGCTTGTGTGATGAAATCCGGAAAGAAAACTCCTGTATGTGGCACTCGGTTGCTGCCCGCTGGTGTTGGATGTGTGAAAATGATGCTAGAGGTGATGTTTCAAAGATGGGATTCAGTCGCCAACCAGACAATCGCGGCTGCCCCCAAATCAACGCTCGCTATGTACAGCTATACGCAAATAGCTAATTAATCCTAATCATTTTTATACAGCTGCTATCAAACATCCATTTATTGATGGTTTAATTTAACTGCGATCTGATAGATCGCTAAAGAGTCTTACACCTATACTTACCTTACTTAGACTATTATCCATCTCGTAGTGTTATTGAGAATGGGGGTCATGAAAATATATCGAATTGTTAGGATTTTTAGATATAATATGTCCAAATATCCCTTCGATTTGGTATAATCCCACCCCTATCACTTTTTTTATTGATCTACGATATAGAAATTATGACGCCTAAAGAAATCCAAAGCCGTCTTGAACGGATACTCCCTCTAGTTAGAAAACCGGGACGATATACCGGTGGTGAGCTCAATCAGGTTTTAAAAGAATGGGCCCAGATCGAAACACGTGTCGCTTTGGTATTTCCCGATATCTACGATCTAGGCATGTCCAACCTGGGGTTAGCGATTCTTTACGACTTGCTTAACAAGCGCTCTGATGTCTTAGCAGAGCGCGTATATTCTCCTTGGAATGATATGGAAGCTCAGATGCGTTCTTCTGGGATTCCACTATATTCCTTGGAGACCAAGCACCAACTTTCGGATTTTGACATTGTTGGAGTTTCGCTACCATATGAAACACTTTACACCAATACGCTAAACTTATTGGATCTTGCAGATATCCCCCTTTTCAGTTCACAACGATCCGTCGAAGATCCTCTTATAATCGCCGGAGGTCATGCAACCTTCAATCCCGAACCGATGCATGCATTTGTCGACGCCTTTGTAATTGGGGAAGGCGAAGATGTCATCCTAGAGATCATCGACGTGTACCAAGATTGGCATCGCTCGGGAAATTCTCGTGGCGAATTG
>JASFVL010000382.1:0-4390 GCA_050049875.1 Anaerolineales bacterium | reverse complement strand
GTAAGTGACCACATCGAGGGCATTAAAACTATCCATCCCCACACACCGCTGGAAGCAGCACGCTGTGCATTGGCCCAGCAAGCGCTGCATCTTGATCTTGTTAACCAGGTCTTGGGTGCTCTGGTGCAGGTGCGTGAAGCGGTTGACGCGCTGACCGGTTAGATTAGATTCTGCCGTCATCAACTCAGTATGATCTGGTTCCTGAGCGAGTTCATAAGTCATAGCAACCGCGTTCAACGAAGGCCGAATCATGGCGTGATCGACATAATTTTCGATCTGCTCCCCAAACATGAAAATTCGCTTCTTCATCCCCCGCAGGCTTTCAAGGTAATCTTCTCGCGTGTTTATCATCGCTTGATCCTAAAAAAACTTCCTAAAAAGAAAAACTGCTTTATTACATAAATTTATATCATGAATGAACACAACTTGGAATCCTACTGAACTCTCATGGCCTACGCTCACCGAAAACGGTTTGGACGCCCCAACTTCCCAATCGAGGGGTGAAGATATGTAGTTCAGTCCCGAGAATTTTAGCCCACCAAAAAATTTTCTCGCTGATTAATCAAAAGAGCCTATCTTAACCCCCCAATTGCTCCCTCTTCTCGAAGCATAAGGAAGCCAAAAACCCCTCGAGATCATCGAGGGGTTCGAGTTGTGGGCGGTATTGGACCCAACTCGAACCGCCTTCCCCACAATTTTGAGCCAAAGAGCGTTATCCGCTCGCTCTTTGGCCACTCCGATGCAGGAGCATCGGAGTCCTACCCATCAATGGGGGCAATGAGTCTCGAAAGAATTACCTATGTAGAATGATAATTGCAGCATAGAAAATCGTCAAATGACTCTGGCGTTACCCAATATCCCAGTGTTTATTGAAAGGATTCAACCCATACTACAGAAATCAGTGGAAGCCCGAGTGAATATAACTTACGTAAAAGACCCTGTAATGCTGCCTGGTCAAGAGTGACAACCAGAATGGTCACTGGAAATGTATACAAATCATTTTTCGTAGTTACGGTGGTTATCACATCCCGAGATGCCTGGCAATGAACCAATCCCATCTGTACGGTCACGAAGTACTTCCACTGGGATGGCCGTATGGCTTCTTGGAGTGCTGCTAGATAGTTGCAGAATATCCCTTCTTGGATGATAATGGGTTGGGCCATGTTTGTCCTCCGGTTTGAGTATTCTCACACCCAATTTACCAGAGACTTCATGGCCTTTCCCTATCATTTTGTTAAAAGTGCAATACTACTGTATAAGAGACTGCCAGTAAATTCACCCTAATAACAGCTTTTGGTGCAACTCCGGTGCAATTAATGCGAAAACCCCCTCATTTTGGTGCCAGAACAGGGATCTGCGACTTAGATTTGTCCTCTAAATAGGGGGGTAGAAGGGGAAGGAAGTGCTGTCGTCTGACTGACCATCAGGAAGATTCTCTGGGTTACTGACTGCAGATCAGTAGACTACTTAAGAGCAGCAGAAGGAATATCAGGAGGCTAACGTTTGAGCTTACCTGCAGTCGGGTATACCTAACTTGATTATAGATCAGGAACCAATAATGAGTGGAAACGGTTAGAAGCCAGGCGCGGTAGGCTGTCGGGTGGAGTGGGGGTTAGCTGCCATTACTCATCTAAAACACGCTCTGCCCTTGCTAATAAGGTAGGCAAGTTTTTATAAGTATCTTCTGCCCTCCTGGCTACCTTACAAATAACAATGACTATTTCTTCATCAAAGACTGCGTATATAATGCGGTACTGACCTTGTCTCACTCGATAAAGAGAATCCTCTAACTTTACACATCCAGATGGCTTTGGATTTTCACGAAGAGAGCGCATGGTTTGTACCACACGCTCTCGGTGATTCTTAGGTATTCGCTGAAGCTGCTTTTCTACCTTGCGATGGATCTTCAGTTGATAGGATGGGCTCATTGACCAATCCGATTAAAAACCTCTTCAGCATCTAAAGCAACATCAGTGTTTTCCAGATATTCTGCAATCGCCTGGCGTCCATCCAGAATATCTTCTAACAGTTCAACACGGTCAAGAAGGTTTTCGAAAAGTTCAGGTTCAATCATCATAGCCTTAGGTTTGCTGTGAGAAAGAACCAGCAGAGGGCCATCTTTTAGACTGGAAATAAAGGATGACAGATCTGATCTTAGCTCAGTAACAGTCGCGGTTCTAAACATAAAACCCTCGATCACGTACAATAATTATTAATATTTCTAGTACGAAATTCTGTACATATTATATAACATTCATAGTCAATGTCAATAGCTAATTCCGTCTTGTGCAGCTAAAGTTAATTATCGTGCAACTGCGCGATAAGAACTTAGGCGTTATGACGCAATTTTGATCACGAACTGCATGTCTGTATTATATAGGAAGTCAAACTACAAAATGAAAATCAAGCCGCCATACCAGTTGATGGAATGGTCCTTCGCGACTGACGGATGACCGAAGACGGAAGACCGAAATAAAAGATCCGGTCGTGAACCAGAGCTTCACCGGTCCTCGGTCGAGCACGGCGTTGTTATTTCCCGACATTCTTTGATCGTAAAGAATCGCCATAAATTGCATCGCTTACCCCACGGCGTAGCGGTGTCCCTTGCAAGCGGGGTTAGGCGAAAAACATGAGGTATTTTATCTTTCAGTTTTCTAAATTCAGACGATAGTCCTTAAAAAAGTTCTAGATTTCTTCACTGGCATTAATATCTTGATTTGTATTCCCTGCCGAGTAACCAGGTGGACCAGCACCGGGCCAAGTGTGTCCTCCACCGATGACTTTATAATAGATTACATTACTATCGTCGGCGCAATTCGAATAATAGATCTTTTCTACTGTACTACCGTCTGTTGAATCTATATCCAACAGATCTGAAGTTTCAGAACTTTCGCACTTATTAAAATCAATCCAGTACTCTAAAGTTTGGTCTACCGAATACCATCCTGTTCCTCCTTGATCAGTCACCCATGGATCTTTTGTTCCATGTATGTGGAGAACCGGCACAGGTCGAGTTGGATTGCAATTGTCTTTAACACTTGTGGAGAAAACGCCACTGACGGATGCTATAGCTGCGATCCGATGGCTTAGCTGGCATGCTAGTTTATAAGCCATAAATCCACCGTTGGAATACCCTGCAGCGTAGATCATTTCCTGATCAATGCTATATTGTTCACTGATAGCATCAATCAAAGCGCTTATATATCCGACATCATCAATATCAGGAGTCGAATATACGGGATTATCTCCAATTCCGCTGTTCCAATTTCTGTTAGCATTTGGATAAAGAATGATAAAACCGTATGCATTTCCCACCTGGTTTAGCTGGGTGTAGTCCAATCCTTTCTGGGCATTCCAGCCGTAACTATGTAAATAGATCACAAGGGGAAAATCTTTTTCATCCGTATAATTGTCAGGGATAAAAACTATGAAATTTCTTTCTTGACCATCAAATTCTAGTGTACCCGTTTCAATTGTTAGTGGAATTTCTGTGTTCGTTGGCTCATATGTATACGTTGGAGGTGGAGGTACATTTGTATCTGTTGGAACTTGCGTTGGCTCTTGTGTTGAAGGAACTTCAGTTGCTTGCTCACAACCTGCTATGAGAAACAAAATCCAAAACATGATGACAGCAATTTTTTTCATAATTTTATCCTCATGTCCATATTTCTTTCACATTTGCGCCTGATGTTTATTAGCGTGCAACTGTGTGATAAGAACTTAGGCGTTATGACGCATTTTTGACCAAGAACTGCTCATCTGTATTATATCAATAGTTTTGCGGATTTAACAATTAGACACGGACAAGGCAGATAAAGCAGGAGCAAGCTCCTGATGGATGATTTGTGGCGGAGCTCCTCTGGCAGAAAGCGAGCAGATCCAACCGATCATCTGTTTGTGTTGTCTCTCTCGCAACCAGTGCAGGGTTTCGCCAAGGGAAACATGCCGTTTTCTCAACCTTTGCAGGCGACAGCGTAAGCTATCCAAAAACTGGTACAGGCACAAACCGAGTGCCCAAAACCGGCGAATGGCTTCAGCCGTATGCAGTTGGTAGTGGTCACTGCCCATTAGTTCCTTAAAATCAGCAAACAAGGTTTCGACAGCCCAACGTGAAGCAGCGGCTTGAACAACTTGTTCAAGCGTATCCTGTAAACGGGTTGTGATGAAGAAACGAGCCTGCTCGGCCAGAGCTTCTGCGGCGGGTTTGACCACCAATACTTGGCAAGCACCATTAATCAGTCAACCTGGAAAGCAAGTTCTGCAATGCCCTAACAGCCGCAAAGGCAACCTTTGCAAGCACTTAGATTGGCTGAAGCATTTTGATCATCAAACTTATTCCTGCGATATCGGCATCAACAAGCCGAATATCAGGATTTATGAACATTGTTTG
>JASFVL010000381.1:0-4394 GCA_050049875.1 Anaerolineales bacterium | reverse complement strand
TTGGTGGTGGACGGGGTGCGAACGTTAAATTTCTGCTCAAATAATTATCTCGGGCTTGCTAACCACCCTCGAATCGTCGCGGCAGCAAAAAGCGCAATGGAGCAATACGGTCTAGGGCCCGCCGCGGTGCGCAGCATTGCCGGAACTATGGATTTGCACGTCCAATTGGACGAGCGCCTGGCTGAGTTCAAGGGCGTCGAGGCTGCCATAACGTTTCAATCTGGGTTCAACGCTAATCTGGGCACAATTCCAGCTTTGGTGGGGAAGGGAGATGTCATTTTCTCTGACGAGCTCAACCACGCCAGCATCATCGATGGCTGCCGTCTCTCTGGAGCTAAGATTGCCCGCTACGCTCACTGCAACCCACAGGATTTGAGGCGCGCCCTTGAAGAGCAGCGCGGCGATTACCAGCGTGCCCTGGTGGTCACCGACGGCGTCTTCAGTATGGATGGGGACGTGGCTCCTTTGGATGAGATTTACGAGGTCTCCAAGGAATACGATACCCTCTTGATGGTGGACGATGCTCACGGCGAAGGTGTACTCGGTAGTGGAGGGCGCGGTATCGTCGATCACTTTAAACTGCACGGCAAAGTGGACGTGGAAGTTGGAACGCTCTCCAAGGCTTTTGGTGTGGTTGGTGGGGTGGTAGCTGGGAATCCCTTGGTGGTGGAGTGGCTGCACCAGCGCGGCCGGCCTTTCCTTTTCTCTTCAGCGATGACCATCCCGGATGTGGCGGCTTGTTTGACGGCGGTCGACATTTTGGAGGAATCCACCGAACTGGTCGATAAGCTGTGGGCGAACACGGATTACTTTAAATCCGAGATGCAGCGCTTGGGTTTCGACACGGGACAAAGCGTGACGCCGATTACCCCGGTCATGTTGGGGGAGGCCCCCTTGGCGCAGGAGTTCAGCCGCCAGCTATTTGATGCTGGAGTCTTCGCTATGGCGATCGGATATCCTACCGTGCCGCCGGGGAAAGCCCGCATTCGGGTGATGATCTCCGCTGCCCACCAGGTGGAAGACCTGGACAAAGGTTTGGAGGCCTTCGCTCAAGTGGGGCGTGAGTTGGGAGTGATTTAATCTGATTGTAAACGGGCATCCCTTGGAGTAGGACAGGTCGCTGACACATGCCCTCTTCGCACCCTGCGGGTATGCTTCGTTTTACTTCGCGAGGGATGTTCCGTTGTGCTTCGCGATCCCGACGGGACAGCGCACCATTGGCATGCTACGCGATCCCGTCGTACATTAAAACACTCACTGAGGCTCGCTTTTCTCGGTGTCCACTATAATGGGTCAAGCACATTATCTGCTCCACTGATAATGCTCATTTAAAATGAACCGAAGCCAGAAAATACCTTTCTCTGACTTCGTAAGTAGCGCGTTATTATACGGGTTTAGTTTTAATCTACAAAGGGATCGTAAGCGGGGTTCGTGCCTGCCCAAACACAGCTGGGGCGGCCATCTAGGTTGCACCGAAAGGCCTCCGAACAGCGGTGGGCTAAGACCCGCGGTGGTTGATCGGGCAGCCACTCGGCGGGGTAAACGACCTGCGCTTCGAGACCGACCTGCTCACTCACGTGGTGGCAGTACTGCACCTTTATAACCTGCCATGCTTTCGTCGCTGACATCATCCACCTCCTCTGGCTGAACCAAAAATGCTTGTGGATAGTATACCTTGAAAGACGGAAGGATGGAAAGTGTCAGGCATCATATCTAAACCTGACAAATGACGTCCGTTTTTATGACAATATTCTGGGTCATATTTGTCCCATTATAAAGTGTGAGCGAATATCTGTTCAACGGTCAGTCGCTCGCCCGTTAAGATCCCGGCGATTCACTCCGATCAAGTTGACATGTGGTGGTAGTAGCGTATAATGTAGGGCACATCCAATTTCATTGATCGGACATACGCAGTTTAGGGGTTGAGGGGTTGGGTCGGTAACGTATACCCAATCCCCATATACCCCCAACTGCGTAAATTATGATTGAGTAATTTCGGAAAGGAGGTGTTCTGGGAAGCGCATACTTTGAAAACCCTGCTTATTCTTTATCAACCTAACCATACTTTACTCTGCTAAGGAGGATGAAGTAAATGAAGAAGAAAACCTTATTTGCAATTCTTGGGCTTCTGGTTGCGGTCAGCATGATCCTGGCTGCCTGCCAGCCCGCAGCTACAGAAGCCCCAACCGAAGAACCCATGGAGACGGAAGAGCCCATGGAAGAACCCATGGAGACCGAAGAGCCCATGGAGGAACCTATGGAGACCGAAGAACCCATGGAGACCGAAGAACCCATGGAAACGGAGGAGCCCATGGCGGAGGAAAAGACCCTCATCTTTGCGCAGTCTGCGGATGCAGGGACCCTGGATCCCGCTTTGGAGACCAGCGCCAACAGCTTGGCTCCCGCCAGCCACATCTATGAGGGTTTGACTGCCTTCGAGCCTGGCACCACCACGCCCATCCCTGGTTTGGCGACCTCCTGGGAAGTTACCGACGATGCCCTGGAATGGACCTTCAACCTGCGTGAAGGCGTGACTTTCCACGACGGTACGCCCTTCAATGCCGACGCGGTGGTCTTCAACTTCGAGCGCTGGTGGGACACTGAGAATCCCTACAACTTGGGCGCTGACCAGTTCATCTATTGGGACTATATGTTCCAGGGTTTCAAGGGGGATGAAAGCAGCGTTCTGGCGGGCATTGAGAAGATTGACGACATGACCGTCAAGCTCACCCTGAACCGACCCAACGCTAGTCTGCTCAACACGCTGACCATGGAGAACTTCCGTTTCGCCAGCCCGGCAGCAGTTGAAGAACAAGGCGATATCTACGGAACAGCTGAGGGTCTCGCCGTCGGTACCGGTCCCTTCATGGTATCGGAATGGGTTAAAGAGGATCATCTGACCCTTGCTCGCTTCGATGACTACTGGGGCGAAGCGCCGACGCTGGATAACATCGTCTACCGCGTCATCCCTGATACGTCTGCGGCTTTCTTGGCGCTCCAGTCGGGTGAGATTCATGCTTTGAGCCTGTGGGCCAGCCCTGGAGCCGATGACATCGCCGCTGCACTGGAGGATCCTGACCTGCAGGTGATCTACAACCCAGGCTTTAACGTTGGTTATCTGGGCTTAAACCATGGCAAAGAGTGGTTGCAGAACATCCACGTTCGCCTGGCCATCGCCCATGCCATTGACAAACAGGCGATCATCGACTCTATCTATCCTGGCGACGCCGAGCCAAACTCTCAGTTCCAACCGCCGAGTTTGTGGGGATACAATGATTCCATCGTGGATTACCCCTACAATCCTGATCTTGCCAGGGAACACCTGCAGATGGCTCTTGATGAGGGTGTGGAGATTCCCGATACGGCTATCTTCTACGTCATGCCGGTCTCACGGGCTTACTACCCCTTCCCGCAGCCGACAGGTGAGCTGATCCAGGCGATGCTGGCGGAGATTGGCATCAACACCGAGATCCAATCCCCGGCTTGGCCCGATCCTTACCTGAGCGACCTGGAAGAGGACGGCACCAAGCATGATCTGTTCATGCTGGGATGGGTGGGCGACAACGGTGACCCCGATAACTTCCTGTGCACCTTCTTCTGCGGTGGCGACACTTCCTTCAACAACGACGGTGAAGGCGGTGGCTTACCGCCTGATGAAGAGATCGCCCAGATGCTGCGAGATGCGGTTGCCGAGGTCGATTTCGAAACCCGCAAGGCGATGTACGAACAGATTAACCAGATGATTTTCGATCGTGTGGTCAGCGTGGCGGTTGTAACCCGCACGCCTCCCACGCTGCTGCGCGCGGAAGTCACCGGTTACGTACCCAGCCCGGTTCGAGAGGTCCTTACCTATCTCGATATCGAGCAGTAGCTGAACCTGTATGTGGGCCGGGGGAGTTACCCCCCGGTCCACTTTTGCATTTAGATTTAGAATGCTTATCAGGGGGTCAGTCTTAAGCGTGATCATGAGGTGAATAACTGTATGGGCCAATTTCTGCTGCGCCGCTTACTCCTAGCGATCCCGGTCCTCATCGGGGTAACTTTCATCGCTTACGCAATGCTCCTGATGACCGGCGATCCGACTTCCGCATTGGCAGGGGAACACGCCACACCGGAGATGCGCGCGGCCATCAGGGAGCGCTATGGTCTCGACGACCCCATTTACATCCAGTATGGCCGCTTTCTATCCCAACTTTTCCAAGGGGAGTTGGGGACATCCATAATGACCAAGTCTCCTGTGGTCAACGAGCTGAAACTTTTCTTTCCCGCAACCATCGAGCTTGCTCTTACAGCGATTGTCCTGGCTGTCCTAATTGGGGTCCCTTTGGGGATGCTGGCGGGTTACAAACACAATACGTTTGTTGATTTGGGCACCACTTTTGGCGCTTTGGTTG
>JASFVL010000071.1:0-13858 GCA_050049875.1 Anaerolineales bacterium | reverse complement strand
TCAATTGTCAACTGATCAGGCCAGACAACTTGTCACCCAACATTTGGTCAATCGTTCTCGTTCAACTGCTAGTCGTCTCAGAAATCGTTCAAATGATCATGCACCTCCTTAATCTGACATTGTCAAACTATATTATTGTGAGAATTGAATTCTATGAATAACAATCGCCGTATTGTGCCAATCTACACGACTCCCGGGGATGTCGCTGCTTTTCTCTACTATCCTTTCTTATACAATCGTCAGGGTGAGTGGATCGGATGGGTTACACCAAAGCGTGATGTATACTCTGTTGGCGGGAAATATGTAGGTTGGCTTAGTGATGACCCCAGAATATTGCGGAAGCGTATTTATGATTACTCGAACCCTCGTACGGAACCACCACACCCACCCCCAAATATCCGTGTACCTGCAACGGTTCCACTGGCTCCGCTTATGTCTGAGTTGACATCTTCTACAATTGATGTTTTGCACGAAGAACCCGAACGACTACGCACCCTTGACCTAGATGAATTACGTGAAGATATGGATTGATACCTGATGAGTAATAACCTACAAGGAAAAAATGTTAGCCAATCTCGAGTTACTCTCGCGCAGTTGATGCAACCTCAGCATGCAAACAATCAAGGGAATGTACACGGAGGTTGGATAATGAAACTGATGGATGAAACTGGAGCACTCGCCTGCATGCGTCATGCACAGCATAGAGTCGTTACGGTGGCTGTAGATCAGATGATGTTTCGTCATCCTATTCGTATTGGTGATTTGGTAACCTTCGTAGCTGAAGTTAGTTTCGTTGGTCAGACCTCCTTAGAGGCTCAGGTTGAGGTGAACGCTGAAAATCCTATTACTGGAGAAACTGTTCATACCAACACGGCATTCTTAGTATACGTAGCCCTGGATGAAGAAGGTTTTCCTGTGACCGTACCTCCATTAATCCCTGAAACGGATTATCAGCGACAGCGGATGGAAGAAGGACATATCCGTCAACAAAATCGTCTTACCAAGAGGGGAAAAAATCCTTATGAATGAAAAAACACATTCTGAAACATCCGATAATGATAATTCTCTTCCCCCAGTTAAATCTTTACGAGAATTAATCGATCGCGCAACGGGGCGTACCCTTACATCCAGCCAAGTTCAGGAGGACGCAGGCTTTGCAGATGTGATTCCATTTCCATTTCTTGCCATGGTTGGTCAGCGAGAAATGAAACTGGCGCTCTTATTGGCATTGATCAACCCCACAATGGGAGGCGTGTTATTGATAGGTCCCCGCGGAACTGGAAAAACCACAATCGTCCGGAGTCTGGTGGATCTATTACCGGAGGTTCCTCGAAGTCTGTGTTTTTATGGCTGTTTACCAGAAGATATTGAAAATGGTGGTATGGATGCCGTATGCCCTGATTGTGCGAAAAAATTCGCTATGGGAGAACCTTTAGCTGTTTTAGATCGTGTGAGATTGGTTGAATTGCCACTCAATGCACGTTTAGAAGATGTGGTAGGGGGTCTAGACGAAAGAGCGGCGATCCACGAACGTCTTCGCTTGCGTCGGGGAATATTAGCACACGCGGACCGCAACTTGCTTTATGTAGATGAGGTCAACTTGCTTGATGATCAAGTGGTAGATGCTATCTTGGATGCTGCTGCCCAAGGTCATTACACGGTTCGGAGAGGTCCGGTCTCGGCGACCTATCGCTCTCGTTTTGTTTTGATAGGCTCAATGAATCCGGAGGAGGGAAATCTGCGACCACAAATCATGGACCGATTTGGTTTACGCGTTGTTGTTGGGGGATTGAGGGATCCGGAAGACCGTCTTGAAGCCTACCGCCGTGTTCATTCCTATCTTAATAATCCAAGGCAAACGGTTGATCAATTTTCCATCGAGACAGCCAGTGCCCAAAACGAGATTCAAGCAGCGCGTGATCATGTTCCTCAAGTCGATCTACCTGATCATGTCGCCCGTCAAGGCCTCGCGCTTGTGGAAAAACTTCAGATTGTCTCCCTCAGGGCAGAAATCTCCCTTTTTGAAGCAGCTCGGGCACATGCGGTCTCAGATGGACGAATGGAAGTATCAATGGATGACCTACGTGCAGTTGCGCCAATGTCTTTGAGGCTTCGCAGATCGACATTCATCAGTGATTATTTGTCCAACCAAGAAAAAGAGGAGCAGGAATTAGAGGATATTCTTTCAGAATTTCTAACAGAATCAGATTAGCATTCTTTTTGGGAGGGAAATTTTGTCGCAAAAATACATATCACATCGCCAACGAATAGAGAACTGTCTTTCTGGTCAGCAACTGGATCGTCCTCCGGTTGCTCTATGGCGGCACTTTCCAGTTGATGACCAGCATCCCGATAGTTTGGCTAGTGCCCATTTGCATTTCCAAAAAACTTACGATTTTGATTTAGTCAAAGTAACCCCCGCTTCGTCGTTTTGTTTACGGGATTGGGGTATTATGGATGAATGGCGGGGAGCTACAGAAGGAACCAGGGAATATGTTTCTCGAGTAATCCATAAACCTGATGATTGGGACAAATTACCAATCTTAAATCCAAGTGCTGATCATTTGGCTTCTCAATTGGCTTGTCTTCGAATATTGGTTAAGGAGCTTGGTCAAAGTACTCCTATTATCCAAACGATCTTTAACCCTCTATCACAAGCCAAGAATCTGGTTGGTTCCAATAAATTGCTTGTGCACATTCGCCGATATCCAGAACAGTTCCACACTGGATTAGAAACAATCGCGAGAAGCACTCGTCGTTTTGTCGAAGCTGCTCTCGAGACTGGTATTGCTGGGGTCTTCTTCGCTGTTCAACATGCTCAATTTGGCTTATTATCTGTCGATGAATTTGATTCATTCGGAAGGCATTATGATTTGCAGGTGTTGGAACCCGCACAAAATGCTTGGCTAAATGTGCTTCATCTTCATGGGGGAGATGTCATGTTTAAAAACCTGATAGATTATCCCGTTTCTGTGATTAACTGGCATGATCGGGAGACTGAACCGACTCTAGCGGATGCCCAGACGATGTTTCCCGGTGTGGTTTGTGGAGGGTTAAGTCGCTTGTCTACTATTGTCTTAGGGACTCCGTCTGATGTGTATACCGAGTCAGAAATCGCGATAAGAGATACGAATAGCTCGCGATTCATTTTGGGAACCGGCTGTGTAACCCCCATCAACGCTCCTCATGGAAATCTCTTAGCAGTCCGTCAGAGCGTCGAAAAATAATGAGGACCTTACGGGTCATCTCAGGAACAGCAGGTGGTCTACATTTGAAGTCTGTTCCTGGTGACATTGTACGTCCAATAACCGATCGAGTGAAAGAAGCGTTGTTTAATATTATCGATCCGGATATATATGGGGCGTCATTTTTAGATTTATTCTCGGGGACAGGCAGTGTGGGGATTGAAGCGCTCAGTCGCGGTGCCTCCTACGTTCGCTTTGTGGAGCGTCATCCTTTAGCGGTAAAAACCATTCGTGCTAATCTGGAACATACAAAGTTGACCGCAGGTGCAGATGTTTATCACGCTGATGCTTTCTCGATGCTGAAGAGTGGTGCTGATCGTGACTTTGATTATATTTATATAGCACCACCTCAGTATAAAAGACTCTGGAGACAATCTTTAGAAGTAATCGATCTAGAACCCGCATGGTTGTCGGATAAATCTTGGGTTATTGTGCAAATAGATCCAGTAGAGTATGAAAAGTTGAAGATGAACTTCTTGAGAGAGTTTGATCAACGTCGTTATGGCAGCACTCTGCTTGTTTTTTTTGAGCATCTAGCAGAAGGCATATAGGAAGGCTATTAACTGGAACGCCTGAGTGAATCACTTACGAAATTGTCAATATTTATCTTCGATTTGATCTCTCTAGAAATTAAGCCCATTTGAGAATGTACATGTGCAAATTATTCTCCAAAAGTTATTTCAAGTTGATTGTCAAGATTGCTGTAAGAATAATGTGCTGAGAAAGGTGGATCATTGTCTTTCATAGACAAAATTCTCGGTAGCAGCACCTTTAGATCCTTTACGAGGGGGAGTTTATCAATCTGATCAAAGCGAATCCATTCCAATGTCCCCTCTCTTGATACTTTTGTCACGGTATCCGTGCAAAAACCCTGAAATATGAAAATCCCAATGCCTGTCTCTTCACCCGTGTCTATAGTTACAATTCCACAAAGTTTCAATTCTCCGAGGATGATCCCTGTTTCTTCGAATACCTCTCTACGGGCAGAAGATAATATGTCCTCACCCTTTTCGACATGCCCTCCTACACCGTTGTAATGGTTAGACCATAATCGTTTTTGAGGGTCACCTTTCAATAGCAGTATTCGATCTTCATTCCGGAGGAAAGTAAGAGTTCGTGGGATCAGCTTATAGCGGTCTCTATCCAGACCTTGATCAGAAGTAGGCATTGGGATTATTTATTTATGAGTCTTTTCTCCTAGTCCGCCAAATTACTGGTATCTTCAGCTTCGACTTTTTGGAGTAGGAATTGCTCCATAGTAGGTTCCACAACGATCGGAGTAATAAAATCATCTACAAATTGGCGTGTGTCTTTCATCCCTAATAAGGTGAACAATTTGCTGAATTGAGTTTCCCAAACCCCTTCTATCTTCTGTTTAACAGATTGATTCAAATTCCACGCATCGGATTTGAACGGTCCGAGTGCTCGTTTACGCGTTTTGTAGTAGAACTGTTCGTCGGTCTGACCCTCCTTACGTTCATGGGCATGATTATCATCTAGATAGTTGTACATTTCTTTACGGAGCTCGTCTGGTATGAGATCGTAAAACATATTTTGAAAATTAGTCGCCAGGTGTACCTCACAAGCTTCACTTTCAACAAATTTGCCAAACGCGTCTTCCGGTAATGTTGAGGCTCCATGTTGGACAGCACCAGCCAAACTATATTCATTACGAGCAATTCGGCTTAATCTCAACATTGTGTCAAAATCTACACTAACCTTGGCAATTGAACCATCTGGAAGCACTACACCACCATGGGATGTTCCTGTCTGAATACTGATTTTACTTAGACCTATCGCGCCAGGATCAATCTTTCTTAATTCATCGTTGAAACCATCCATATAAACACGTAACTCTTCTTCAGTTGAGTTACGTCCACCGACTTCACCAATTTCACCGCCAACCGATACCGTTATCCCCTCCGGCTCTAGATCCCGGATAAAAGATGTAAACATAGCTGAGAGTTGAGTGTTCAAAGTTTGCTGTTCTCGAACACTTTCTTTATCTAAATCCACTAGAGTGGAAGTATCCACATCAATGTTATAAAAGCCAGCAGCTATGGATTCCTCTATTAGGTCTTCAACTGCTTGTACCTCGGTGTCAGGATTATCACTGTATCTTTTAGCTGAAACTTGGAAATGATCGCCTTGAATAAAAATTGGTCCGATATAATTTTCGCTAATTGCTGCAGCCAAGATATTCGTTATATATTCAGCGGGGCGCTGATCCGAATAACCCATTTCTGAGCGAGCGATTTCAAAGATAAAAGCCCCTGCGTTCATACTATTGGCTACACGGAACACTGAGCGGGCAGCATTAAACGACAATGCGCGCAGATTGATAGCTGGGACTGTAAAATTCGCTGGAACATCCCCGCGACCCCGAGCTATATAGAGATCATGGATCGAAGCAGGGATTATCCCAATTGCATGTGAGATTTTTCGGATCAAAAAACGAGCAAGAGCTTGTTTCTCCCGTTTCTCAAGTACTGACACTTCGGTTAGTCTGTAGATCTTTTTCCTAAGTTGGCTTTCATCGACTATGTTGATTTGTCCATTTTCGAATTGAACACTTCCATTAAATAGATTTAATAAGCCTTGAAGATCATTGGTTGACATCTGCAACTCCTTATCTGATTGTGCGTATATAGAAATAGAGATCTTTTCATTCTCTCGTCAACAGAAATAACAATTTTAACAAACAAAGATAACCATTTATCTTAGTATCTTAACAGAAACAAAGCAGTAAACATTATAAACGCTCTTTCATAATTCGCAAGAAGCGCGGAAATTGTTGCTTTTTAGGTGTGATCGGGCTATAATGTCAGCCGAGTATAGTCGATATCCCAATCTAATCTAAGGATAAAATAAAGATTACATACAAATGGAGGATGTAATGAGTGATTTGTTTGAACAAGTAACTGGAGACCAAGATCCATTCAAAAAAATCGCCAGTAAGATCCCAGGTTTTAGTGGTTATATAGAGCGACAGAACCGAAGGGCTGCTGACAAGGTTATGCGTGAGACCCTCGCTGATCGCTTTGAAGAGCTCTATACGCGTGTTTCCGAGTTGCAGGAAGATTTCGTTGATCAGGGAGAGCTCTTGTATGTTGATGATTTAGAAAAAGCCGCTATCAAGATTCGAACTTTCATTGACCGTGTTCGCCGTGCCAGCTATGGTTATACGGGATTTTTCGATGCTGTCAAAATTAATGAAGAGGAACTATCGCGTATCTATAATTTTGATGCTACGATGCTGGATCTCGTAGATGAGGTGAGTCGCGCGATCGATAATGTAGAAACTTCAATGGGCACTGATGGTTTGCCTGCGGCAATTCGTCATTTAGTTGGCACAACTCGTCAAACGGTTGAAACATTCAATCGCCGAGAGGAAGTTATCACCCAAGAGTAATCAATTATCATTAGGATAGTTTGTGTTAATTTGGGGTGGTATGTTTAATAAATATTCAGTATGGAGGTTAGGAGATGGCAAGAATTTTTGATGTAATTGAATATCCAGATGAGATGCGGGATGAGATTGTTCACCGTTTTCCCGAAACTGGTTTTGGCGATTTCCGGATTGGATCTCAGCTTATTGTGCGTGAATCTCAAGCTGCGTTGTTCTTTCGGGATGGAAATGCCTTGGATGTGTTTGGTCCTGGGCGACATACGATTGCCACAGCGAATATCCCGCGTGTGATTGATTTTATCGGAAAAGCATTTGGCGATCGGACACCATTTACAGCTGAGGTATATTTTATTTCAATGCGAGAGTTTGTTGATCGTAAATGGGGAACCCCGCAGCCGATCATTGTCCGGAATCCTGGTATGGGATTAGGTGTAGCATTATTGCAGGGATTTGGTACCTATAGCTTCCAGGTTGCTGATCCGCAGCAGTTCGTGACTCAAATTGTTGGGACCCAAGGGATTTATCGCACTCGAGATATTGAAAACCGCCTTCGCGATGTTTTGTTATCCGATTTAACCGATTTGTTGGGGGAGACTGCCGCAGATAAGAGTGTGGTTGAACTTATAGGCTTGGTTAATGAATTAAGTGCGGGGGTACGTGCTAAAGGACAAGATCACTTCGCCTCTTTGGGATTAACCCTCAAGACCTTCATTATTGCCAACTTAAAACCATCGGAGAAATCTGCCGAAGAATTAAGAGCTATGGGTATGTTAGATATGCAGACTTATACCCAACTCCAGGCGGCGGATGCCTTAAGAGATGCTGCTCAGAATCCTAGTGGAGGCGCGGGATTAACCGCAGGTATTGGAGCAGGTCTAGGTGTTGGGAATGTTCTTAGTTCGTCATTGCAAGGAATGACCGGAGCAGGTGCAGGTCAGCCCCAATCTCCTCAAGGGGGAGCTCCATCCCCCAGTATCCCGGATGTTATGACCCCTTCGGAGGCAGCCACCTATTTGAGAGTATCAGAGGAGGATGTCATTGCTGCCATTGAAGCAGGTGACCTGAAAGCTCGTCAGATTGGGAAGGCTTTCCGAATAAGTAAGCAGGCACTGGAGGATTTCTTAGGTAATTAAATTGTAAATAAGTGTAACGACTCTAATTTTTTTAGCCCACCATCCATTACTGGGTAAAGATAACGCGAGGTGCTTATCAACTTTTGCTTCGTGATAGCACCCTGCGTTATTTTAATTACGCACTACTCAATAATGTATCATTGATTGTTTTTACCTTTTCCATCGATAGGGGATCGCTTTTAGCTGTTTTGCGTATGAAATCCTTTAATTTTAATGCATGCAGTGTGGGAACTGGTGCATCATCAGCTTCAACTTCTACATCGGGATGGGTAAAGACCAGAGCGGCTCGAATGGGTGGGACCTCAGAATCGGCTAATTTATCTTCTAAGAAACGATTGACAGCTTCGGTCTCGGATTGTATCTCAAGATCCGGCCGTCCTAATCCCTCTTGAGCGAAAATTTTTAAATAACTTAACAACAATCCGCCCCCCTTTTGGCGCCAACGCTTCTTTTGATAAGTGATGGTACCGCGCTGGTTCTTCGGCAGCAGCACCCAGACACCAGCGGGTCCCACTAAGAGGTGAGAAGCAGGAGTTTCGTAGTGGAAAAGCTTATATTGTTTGTTCAACCCTTTTAGGGCTTGATCTAAGTGTTCATCAGGTCGTGGACGACGCCCCCAGCGGTTTGTAAAATAGATCCCGATCTGAGACAGAATAAATCCAACCAATAGAGCGCCAATTGAAAGGCTAAATAAATCCGGTCTTGCGAAAGTTATGTACATCCCCACTCCTAGGACCGCGAGAGAGACTATGCTGGTAACTTGTCCAATTCTAGCGTTGCGCTTTATGGTTCCTTGGTTAATTTTTATCTCCATAATAGATCCTTTATTTGTTAATTGTATGAAAAGATGTCATCTTCTTCCGATGAGTCTCCAGCATTCGAGACGTACGGATTGATTCAAGTTGGTAGTTCATCTCATGCTTTTGCATGATAGCGTTTAAGGATAAGACATGCGTTCTGGCCACCGAGACCAAATGAATTCGAAAGCGTGATATCAACTTTTTGGTAACGAGCAACGTTTGGAACGTAGTCAAGATCACATTCTGGGTCCGGTGTATCGTAGTTGATGGTTGGATGGATTTCGTTTTTGACGATGGTTAAAGTGCAAACAAGTGCTTCTAGTGCACCCGCTGCACCCATTGGGTGTCCCAACATAGATTTTGTTGAGCTAATTGGGATTTGATAAGCGTTATGCTCAAATACGGTCTTAATAGCTTGCGTCTCAGCGGCGTCATTTTTGGGTGTAGACGAGCCATGAGCATTGATATAGTCAACTTCATCAGGATCGATATTGGCGTCTTTTAATGCCCACAGCATTGCCCTTATTGGTCCGGCTGCCTCTGGGTCAGGAGCAGCAATGTGTAGAGCATCAGCCGATGATGCATGACCGCCAAACTCAGCGTAAATTTTTGCTCCCCGGGCTTGAGCGTGTTCAATACTCTCAAGCACCAAAGTCGCGGCTCCCTCTGATAAGACAAACCCTTCTCGATCTGCGTCGAAGGGGCGCGATGCCGCTTCCGGACGATCATTGTAATTAATCGGTAGAGCGCGCATAGCTGAAAAACCACCAATCGTGTAATCATGAATTTGTGCTTCAGTACCGCCTACAATTACAATATCAGCAGCACCCCGGCGTATGAACTCTGCTCCCTCACCGATCGCCTGGGTACTGGTTGCGCAAGCGGTTGTAATCGTGGCGTTTGGTCCGAGGCAGTTGAACCGACGGGCAATTAAAAAAGCAGGCAAATTAGGGAGAGTCGATGGTAGGGTAAAAGGATTGACCCTTGTATAACCGCGCGATCTTAATATCTGAATCCCTTCATCTGCTCGATGGATAGCCCCATTCGCGGTACCAAAATAGACCCCTACTCGTTCAGGATTTGGCATGGTTTCCGGGAAACCGGCGTCTTTTACAGCTTGAATGGCCGAAGCAAGCGCAATTTTAGCTGCCCGAGGCATTCGCCGGGCTTCCTTACGATCCATATATTCACTTGGGTTAAAATCGGGGATCTCCCCTGCTATTTGACAGGGAAAATCGCTGGCATCAAATTGAGAGATTTTGCGTATACCTGAACTTCCGTTGGTCAATCCATCCCATAATTTTTCTATAGATGATCCGAGAGGGGTAATACAACCAAGACCAGTAATAACTACTCGCGACTTATTCATGCTGGTTGTTTAATTGTCAAATCAGTTAACCGCTCTTCAATAGCGGTTATCAGAGCAGTTAGTAAGTCTGCATGAACAGCTTGCCGCGCAACCCGAATGGCGTTCAACAATGCCCTGGTATCTGATCTACCATGACCGATAAAAACCAAACCATTAATCCCTAATAGAGGTGCTGCGCCCACCTCGCCCGGGTCCATGGTTTTCTTCAAAGCATCAAAAGCAGGTTTGGCTAATAATGCACCTATTTTGGTCCGTTGGCTACTCAGCATTTCTTCCCTTAATAAATCGGTCAGTAGTTTGGCTACTGCTTCGCTTGATTTCAACAATACATTGCCTGTAAACCCATCGGTAACCGCCACGTCAGCCAGACCACCGAAGAGTTCTTTACCCTCCAAGTTGCCAATAAAATTTAATTCGCTTGCCTCCAAAAGTGGATAAGTATCTCGAATTAGTTGGTTTCCTTTACCCGCTTCTTCGCCGTTTGAAATCAAACCTACCCGCGGATTCTCTATTCCTATAACTTTCTGTGCATATATTGTACCCATGACACCGAACTGGTAGAGGTGTTCAGGTTTGCAATCAGGATTTGCACCGATATCCAGAACGACACAATGTCCATCTTTGACTGGAAAAAGGGCAGTTAGAGCTGGGCGCTCAAGGCCTTTTATAATCCCCATTCGATAGTAAGCGGTTGCTAAAGCTCCTCCCGTATTCCCAGCT
Source organism: Anaerolineales bacterium (assembly GCA_050049875.1). Taxonomy (GTDB): domain Bacteria; phylum Chloroflexota; class Anaerolineae; order Anaerolineales; family UBA11858; genus JASFVL01. The sequence continues at coordinate 3,182 of JASFVL010000071.1, read as the reverse complement.
GTAACGAATGCGTCCGCTTCTCCTGATTTGACAAGATCAATACCCACTGCCATCGAATTTTGGGCGTTGCGACGTTTGGCTTTAAGCGCAAGTTTCAAGCCTTTATCTTCCATTGTGATTGTGTCAGGAGCGTGGACGATAGTAATATTTGTATCGAAATCGCTGGAACTTAGACGCTTCCTTAACAAATCCTCATGACCTACTAGCACTATTTCTTCATTAAAACTTTTCGCTGCTACTACGGCTGCCTTTAACTCGGGATCAGGGTTATTATCGCTTCCCATGGCATCTAAGACAATACGCATGATAAATGCTCCTATGCTAGCACCAAAAAGGTACGAACTTGACAATCATTAATAGGGGATTATAATACCATTGCTCTTAACAAAACTCATCACATACCCAGGATTTGGGCTTATTAATAGTCAAGTATTGATGTGTTGAGATTGTAAATTTGCGCTGGTGCTGGAACTGGCAGACAGGCATGGTTGAGGGCCATGTGCCCGTAAGGGCGTGCGGGTTCGACCCCCGCCCAGCGCACAGAAAACAGCCGCCAAACGGCGGCTGTTTATTATTATTGATTGTAATTCTTTATGGTCTTGGACCTCTGAATACGATATTAATGCAAAATCTGGCTCAGGAACTGTCGTGTACGTTCCATTTCTGGGGCAGCGAAAAGTTTTTCTGGTGTAGTTATTTCAACAACAGAACCTTCATCCAGTAGGGCAATCCGGTCTGCCGCAGCTTTGGCGAAGCCCATCTCGTGGGAGACCACAACCATCGTCATACCTTCCTTAGCTAGCTGGAGCATGACATCCAAGACACCCTTGATCATCTCGGGGTCCAGGGCACTGGTGGGCTCGTCAAAAAGCATGATCTTTGGATCCATAGCGAGCGCCCGAGCAATAGCGACGCGCTGCTTTTGTCCTCCAGAAAGTTGGGATGGGTAAGTATCCCACTTTTCACCGATTCCCACCCTTTTCAGCTGTTCATGGGCAATTCGTACAGCTTCTTTTTTCTTTCGCCTGCGAACGATCTGTTGAGCTAAGGTAATATTCTCTAAAGCTGTAAGATGGGGAAATAAATTGAAGAGCTGGAATACCATGCCGATTTCAGCGCGAATTTTATTAATATTTTTGGCCTCTTTGACGGAGTAACCATCGACGATGATGCTCCCTTCATCAATCGTCTCTAGACGGTTGATGCAACGTAATAAAGTCGATTTTCCGCCACCTGATGGTCCAATGATCACAACCACCTCTCCAGGATAGATGTCCATACTAACATCCACAACTGCGTTGATATAGCCGAAATTCTTACAAACATTCTCAATTTTGATAATTGGCTCACTCAATGGCTGCCTTCCTTTCAATAATGCGAACAATTAGAGATAGGAATAGAGTCATAACAAGGTAAAGAAGAGCTACAGTATTATACCCTTCAAACGCTCGGAAGGTACGGGATACGTATAATCGGCCCATTTGTAATAGGTCGGGTAAGGCGATAACGGCGATCAAAGATGAATCCTTAAGCATAGATATAAAGTTGTTTCCTAATGGGGGCAAGATACGGCGAATCGCTTGAGGTAATATTACATAGCGCATAGCCTGCATATAATTCATACCGAGTGAACGAGCCGCCTCCATCTGACCGCGCTCGATCGATTCAATACCACTTCGATAAACCTCAGCCATATATGCACCATAGCCCACGGCTAAACCGAGTACTGCAGCTGGCATGCCCTGAATATTGATCTGACCGTTTGTTGCATCGCGCAGCATGGGTGTCAAAACAAATCCCATATAGAGGATGATTACAAGTAATGGTATTCCCCGCATTACCTCAACGTATAAGGTGGAGGTAGCGTAGAGAATTGGATTATCAGAAACCCGCATTAAACCGAATAATAAACCCAAGATAAGACCAATTAGGTAAGAAATAAACGTGACCTTTAAAGTTAGTTGTACCCCGTCAGTTACAAATCGAATGACATTAAGATAAGCTTCAGAAGTTAGCACAGACCACCCGATGGTAATTCCAACAATAGCAAGAATAACCGCCCACCATGGGATGCTCTCCCAAGGAATTGGTAATAGTTTGTCTCTGGTTGCTTTTCTTGTTTCAAGACCCATATTCACCCCTCCATATTAATTTTTGAAAGAATACATTGGTGGGGAGTATCTCCCCACCAATGTTGACAAATCCAGATTTTCCTTCTGAGTGGATTTTTAATATCCCTGGTCAGTTAACTGTAACCAGCTCGGTGCTAATTAGATCTATTCCATACCGAAGTATTTTTCATAGATTTCGTCGTACTTACCACTAGCTTTAACAGCTGCCAGACCTTGATTGATAGTAGCAAGAAGTTCCGGTCGTTCCTTGTTGACTGCAATACCGTACTCCTCGTCGGTGTAGACACCTTCCACGAGCTTAAGGTTCATCTCGGGGTTGGCTTCGATAATATCAGCAGCAGTTGGTCCATCAGCCACGGCTGCATCCACATCCCCATTAGCCAGCGCTTGGAAAGCGAGGGTGTTCTCGTCGTAGCGCACGACTTCAGCTTCGGTTTCCTCGGTCAGCCAGATGTCGCCAGTGGTCCCAAGCTGGACGCCAACGCTCTTGCCAGCCAGGTCTTCAGGACCCTGGATTTCGGTCTCGTCGGCGCGCACGGCGATGCGCTGTCCGGCGTTGAAATAAGGATCGCTGAAGTCGACCGTTTGGGCGCGTTCTTCCGTGATGGTGGCAGCGGAGATGACTGCGTCGAACTCACCAGAAGCCAGGGCGACGAAGATGCCATCCCAACGGGTGTTGACAAACTCGAACTCGAAGCCGGCTTCCGCAGCTATGGCGTTCATCAGATCCACATCGAAACCGGTGATATTCCCATCTTCATCCACGTACTCGAAGGGCGGGTACTCGGCGTTGGTGCCGATGGTGATCATACCCAGCTCAGGGGCTTCACCCTCCTCTGTGCCAAAGTACTTGTCATAGATTTCGTCATATTCTCCACTTGCTTTGACAGCTGCCAGACCTTGATTGATCGCAGCAAGAAGCTCCGGTCGTTCCTTGTTGACTGCAATACCATACTCCTCGTCGGTGTAGACACCTTCCACGAGCTTAAGGTTCATCTCTGGATTGGCTTTAATGATATCAGCGGCGGTTGGACCATCAGCCACAGTTGC
>JASFVL010000380.1:0-4400 GCA_050049875.1 Anaerolineales bacterium | reverse complement strand
ATCACCTGCCAGATGGCACCTGCGCCGATACCCAAAAAGATCACCGCCAGGAGCGGAGAGAAAGCGAAGCCGCCGATCCAGGTGCCCAAAACAGCCGGCGCTCCAGCGATCAACAACAGGAGCAGGAACCAACGCCTTGAAGGTTGATCCCGAGTAACAGGTGCAGCGATGCCGATGCCCTCGGTGATGTTGTGCAAGATGAAACCAATCACTAGGAAGGATCCCAGCGCTGCCTCACCCAGTGCGAAGGCCGCACCTACCACCAACCCTTCCCCCAGGTTGTGAAAGCCGATACCGATGGCGATCAGCAGGGCGACGAACATGCGCCCCCGCGGGGTGTCGCGATCAGCGATCTCGCTGCGCCCTCCCACAGCGGTAATCGCCAGCCAGGTCAGAAGGGCAGCGAACAGCGCTAGCGGAATGCCCTGGTAGACCTCCGGCAAGCCAGCGGAGACTTCAAGTGCCTCCAAAAAGGTGTCGACCAGCAGGAAAACCAGCAAACCGATGGTCAGCGCCAACAGAAAGTTCATCCCTTTGCGGCCCAAACGCCGCATTGCCGGGTACCACATCAACCCCAGTCCCACCGGGATAATCCCCACGTAAACGCCCACCAAACCATAAGCTAGAAACTCCTCGAAACCGGGCTGGGGCGTTTCCGTAGCCAACTCCACTTCCCCGCTGAAGGTCGCCCCGCTGGAGGTCACCAAGGTGATCTCGTGAGGCTCGTTCTCCACCCAGGGATAGGGGATGTGGATCTGGGCGCTCTCCAGCCGGTCTAATGTACGCTCCGGTTGGATGGTGAACGTCCAGTAAGCTTCATCCACCAGCACCTGGGCGATCTCCACCGGGTCTGGACCGCCGTTTGTCACGTGAACCTCTAAACCGCTGTCCAGCACGTCGATCCGCTGGATGCTTAGGTTCTCCACGGGGGGTAAATTAGCAGTGGTGACTTGAGCAGGGTTGGTGTTTAGGAACAAGGCGATCAACCCCCCCAACAACAATATCGGTAAGATTACAATCAACCAGGTTGGGATGCGTTCGCTGAACGGTTTCGAAGTTAAGTTCTTTTTAGAAGTTGTCATCGCAGTTCCTCCCTATTCGTGTAGGTCAAAAAAACCCATCCAGCCCAACTCGGCGAATTCGCTTTGATGAGCGTGGAACATATACAACCCCGGTTCAAAACCCTGGTAGGAAAACTCCACGATGCCGCGCTGCGCCTGGCACTGCATAATGGTGTCGACCGTCTTGAGGGTCGGCTCAAGTGTGGTGCCGTGATCGTAATAATCGAAGAAGTTGGCGTGCAGGTGCAGGGAGTTGATCGGGTCGAACTCGGTGATGTTGATTAAATAGATGCGCTGCAGTTGGTCGCCACGGATAGGAATCGGTTGATTCATGTAAGCGAAAGCCACCGTGTTAGCAGCGTAGATCTCGTTGTCGCCGTCGAAATTCGTGTCGAAGCCGTTCATCACCATGACCATCTCATTGACCCCCTGATTTTCGGGATAAGTGTGGTTGCGAGTTTTGGCAATCTCACCCTGCTCGCCGGTATATTTCTCAGGGTCGGGATCGACGATGAAAGCACCGTAAAGACCCTTGTGGATGTGGCGTTTGAGCGGGATGGCGTGGCAGTGGTAGAGATGGCAGCCGAAAGGGAACGCGTCGAACTCGTAAACCGTACTCTCCCCGGAGCCGATCATCCCAGCGCCCACGCCTGGCACGCCGTCCATCGAAGCCGAATGGATACCGTGGAAATGGATCGTGTGGGGGTGGGAGCTGGCATTGGTGAACTTGATGCGGATGCGGTCACCTTCCACACAGCGGATGGATGGTCCCGGCACCTGCCCCACAGTACGACCCAGCCGTTGGGAGGCCGGGGCAGTGGGGCTGCCGTACACCCAGGCAGGGAAGTAAATCCCCGGGGCGACCTCGATCTCACGGTCGAGTGCGATGAACTCGTACTCCCGCAGGGTCTGGCCGTTTTCAAGCTGGCTGACTTCGCCGTAATCGTAATCGTGGAGCAGGTCGTGGGGGTGGAACTGGTTGAATTCATGAACCACCTCCCCGACGGTGCCCATCTCCCCATGGCGGTCGTGACCGCCATCCTCCTCGTGCTGCTGGACATCTGCCAATCGGGAAATGGGGTTGGGAGCCACTCTCCCCAAAGCGCTGGCTCCCGTGGTACCAATTAAAGTATAGGCACCCATGCGCAGAAAATCTCGTCTGGTTACTGGTTTATTCATCTCTATCTCCATAGCTAAATATTAATTTAGTTAAGACTAAATTAGTCCAATTCTAACAAGCTATGGAGAAAATGTCAAGTTTGAGAAGTCCAATATAAGGAACCGACGCACTTTTGCGCGAAAGTGCGTCACAGCTAGTACATCCCCCGTACAGAAGTTTCAGCGCTGCTCTCCGCAGGGTCTCCTGCGGAGAGCAGCGTATTTTGCACCCCTAAAACTACATACTTATCGAATCGCCCTTAATGATCCACGAACGGCAGGAAAATTTGGAACCCATTGACGGGCACGTCATCGTCCTCCTGCAGATCCTCGGCGGAAGGCTTGGCCACTGGGCTCTCGACGGGATAGATCACCAGCGCCGGGTCCATGGCTTCCATCTCCGGCTCCTCGATGGCATCTATCTGCAGGGGCGAGAGCGCTCCCCCAGTGTTGTCTATCATCCCCTCACTCAAGGATCCGCTGCTTAGGATGATGTCAGCGATCTCTACGCAGAAGATGCGTGGGTCGTGACCGCCTTCTTTGCGGTTGGTGAGCACTGCGATCACCAGTTCGTCATCCGGGTAAATCCGCAGATAAGCGCGCGCGCCGTTCTGAGCGCCGAGTTTACCCACCACGTCGCTGCCGACATCCCAACCATAACCATAGTTTTTGAACCCATCCGGAGCCGTCCATAACGTGTTCAGGGAGGTGGCGTTTAAGATGGTGCCGTTGTTCACCTTTTCGCCAAAACGAACCAGGTCATAAGCGGAGGATTCGAGCCCGCCGCCCAGCCGCTTCCAGCTCAAATCGTCCGCGCTGACCTCTTCGTTCTCAGTGTTGTAGAGCGTTGAGCGGAAGGGGTGCGCCACCGTGCGATCTTCAGGCTTCAGCGAGTTCAAGTTATAGGGGGCACGCAACTCGTCTTCATAGATCGTCTCGACCGGATCACCGACCGCACCTTCCAAAGCTGCGCCCAAGAAGGTGTAAGCGTGGGTGCTGTACAAATAACCCATCCCAGGCGTGTATTCCAGCGCCACGTCCCACAGTTCCTCAGCGGCGTCCAAGGCAGTGTCGAAATGACCGGGTGGGGTCGTGTAAGTGTCGTAATCCCCGATGCCGGAGCGGTTGGTGATAGTCTGGCTGATGATGTGGGTGTGATGGGCAGGCAAACCGGCGATCTCATCACTCGAATCATCCGTTAAGTCGATCAACCCCTGCTCGGATAAACGCAGGCTCAGCACACCCCCCACGGCCTTACTGATGGAGGCGATCCGGAAGAGGGTGCGCGAGTGGGCGATGATCTCATCGTCGATATCGGCGTAACCGAAGCCGCGCAGGTAGACGAACTGACCATGGTGGGCCACCGCCACCGCCATCCCGGGCAGGTCGAATTCATTGGCGTAGCCCTCCATAAGGGTATCGACCTCGTCCTTGAACTCCCACACAGGGCGGATGCCGTTCTGCCGCCAGACTCCGGCGTAGCGCCAGCCGTCTGCGGTTTGATAGAGCTCGTAGTTGTACAGCCGATAACCGGCGTCGCGCAGCTGTAACCACTTGTCGCTGAACCCTTTAGATGTCATATCACGGTATTCGAACCAGCCGCGCTTGCTCTTGTTTTCCACCCAGATTCCGGCGTAGTACTGCGTTCCGTCCCATTGGTAAGATTCGATATCAATGATCCAGTAATCTTCCTTGAGCTCATCGAATTTGGCGGCAAATTGTTCTGAGGTCATATCGCGCCATTCTTGCCAGTCCAAATTCTCGCTGTTCTCGACCCAGATGGCAGAATAAAGCATTTCGTCCACAATCGGGCAAGCATCGATGTCGATCATCATGAAGTTCTTGCTGGAATATTGGTCGAACAAATCGGAGAACTCTTGGTCGGTTGCGTTGCGGTAGGAAGCCCAGTTGAGACCCTCGACGTTTTGGATCCAGGCGCCGGCGTACAGCCTCCTGCCATCTAATGAATAGCACTCCTGATCGTGAGGGCGATAGCCATCATCCTTAAGCTCGGTCCATTTGTCATGGAACTCCTGGTCAGTTAAGTTGCGGTACTCAAACCAACCGCGCCCGTCGGTGTTCTTTTGCCAAACGGCGCCAACCCGCTCGACCCCGTCGACTTCATCCACCTCGATGTCCAGCACGAAGTAATCCTTGCGACTCATCTCGTCGAAGTGCGCG
>JASFVL010000379.1:0-4410 GCA_050049875.1 Anaerolineales bacterium | reverse complement strand
ATATTGGCTGCGAGCATCATTGCTATTACTGCTATGCCCTCAACCAGGCTGAAACGGATTGGGCTCAGCAGATTCTCGTCTACCCGGATTTTGCTGCCCAATTAGCGCTCGAGCTCTCCTCCTTGAAGTCCCAACCTATTTATTTCGGTTGGAACTCAGACCCCTACCAACTTGCTGAAGTGACCCACCAGCACACCCGGCGAGCGCTGGAACTGCTTGCTGAGAGAGATTTCTCCGTGTGCATCCTGACGAAGTCCGATCTGGTGACCCGCGATATCGAGCTGATCGCGCAGATGCCGGGGTCATCGGTGGGCTTCTCCATCGCTTTTCGAGGTGAGGATGAGCGCAGATTGTTCGAGGTCAAAGCGCCGCCCAACCGCAGGCGGATCGCCGGTTTAAAAATGCTGAAAGATGCTGGCATTCAAACCTATGCGCTGATTTGCCCGATCATGCCGCACATCACTGATGTCGAGGCGTGTGTAGAGATGGTTGCTCCTTATGCGGACACAATCTGGTTCTACGCCTTGAGCATAGAGTCCGGGGAAGATCCAAATTGGCGCAACGTGCGAGGGATCCTCGATCTCCATTATCCTAGTCTTACAGAGAGCTATCGCCGTTCAGCTTTCTCGAGCGACCATCCTTACTGGATCCAATTGCAAAGCGAGCTCAAAGCGCTTCAGTCGAAAACGAACCTCAATATGAAAATAAAATTGTGAGTGAGGAGCCGGAAATGTACACCATAATTCTGCAAGCGTTAGGGTGGCTGACATTTACAACCGGCACGACAGTTCTCGGCGCATGGCTTCGAAAGAATCCAAGCAAAAGGAACGCGCAGAGAACAAGTAGGATTCTACATTTACTGTTCTGGATGGGCATTATCCCTCCCACAGGGTTTGGAGTTTTTGTCCCGGGGCTGACTCGCTATGATGAGGCGTTAGGTCTAAGCTCTCTACCACGACAACCCCTTATCCTTGCGTTTGGCGCCTTAGGACTCCTGGTTGGGGCGTATCTCTTCTTCGTCTCTAATGTCGCTCTGCGGCGCTTCGGGAAAGGAGCGCACGCCTTTCGCTTGACCAAACGGTTGGTGATCAGTGATATCTACAGGCAAATGAGGAATCCGATGTCGTTGGGGCTCTATCTGGGGTCTGTTGGGTTTGGCTTGTTGTTGCGATCGACGTATTTGACGTTAGGCGTACTGCTCGTCGTGATACCTGTGCATGTTTTCTACCTCAAGTACTTTGAGGAGTACGAGATGGAGCTGAGGATGGGGCAGTCATACCTGGACTACAAGCGAGGAGTACCTTTCCTGCTTCCAAGGTGGATTTCCCGTTTGAGCGGGGATGGGTCATTGTCGTGAATGCGTCCCGGATCCTTTCTCTTGAGACTGCCTTACGCGCCTGGTTCGCCCAGAACGCCGATCCAGCCCTAGCCGTGGTTGACGGTTTGGACGTTGGGTGGGGCGGGGTACAGCGCTGGGCGACGGCGCGCATGCCGGTTCCCAATAATGGCCCTCACCTGGACTTTGCTTGCGGTTATGGCACCTTCCTGGCTCAATTGGGCTGGCGCTTTCCTTATGCACGGCTGATCGGCCTGAACATTAACTACGCCGGCCCCCACGCCACCATCGGTGAGCTGCTGGAGCAGGCCAACGTACGGGCCTCTCTGGTGCAGGCGGACGCGCGCCGGATGCCTTTCCCAGATGGTGCTTTTGGCTCTGTGAGCTGCTTTCTGGGCTTGCAGGATATTGAGATTGGTTTTGGAGGGGTTGGCGTACGGCGGGCGCTGGACGAAGCAGTACGAGTGTTGAGCGTTGGCGGTTCGTTGGTTTTATTGGACGAACTCCCCATTGCACGGTTCCAAGAACTTTTGGCGGGCTTGCCGGTAGTTACAATCGATTGGGCAGAGCGAACTTTGGACGTACGTTGGGACCGCCGGGTAGCTGAGCGAGCTATTGCTCTCTATGCTGAGGGTTGGATAGCCCAAGCTCGCCTCGCCGACTTGAGGGAACGGCGATGCTTGTACAAGCAGGTCTATGACCGGATGAAGATCGAGATGGAACGTCAGCTGAGCGAGCAGGGTTACTACGTGCCGTTTGGACCGATGGGTATGGTCACGGCGCGTAAAGTCAAAGATCTGGGAGAGAACCCAATTCGCAGGATGACATGAGTTACGAAAAGAGCGCTCACCTCTATGATTTGCTTGATCAGAAGGATAACATCGAGTTCTTCTATCATTATGCTTCCCGCGCAGAGAGAACGTTGGACGTTGGCGCTGGTACGGGCCGAATTGCGATTCCACTCGCTGAATTGGGGCTAGAAATCTACTGTGTGGAACCATCGCCGGCGATGAGGGCGGAATTTGAGAGGAAGCTGACAGCGCGCCCTGATTTATTGGATAAGATTCGGCTCATCCCGGCCGACGCGGCTTCATTTGAAATTGATATACTTTTCCCGATGGCATTTCTGTCAGGGTGTTTTGATCATTTTGTGAACCAGGAGCAGCGCAGAGCCTCGCTGGAGAATATCCATCGCCATCTCACTCCGGGTGGTGTTCTGGTGTTTGATGTCTTCCTCGGGTTAATGGATGATAGACCGCTGTCTCCAGCCGGGGAGGTGAAAATGGGAAACAAAATGATCAGACGGTCGGTCGCAGGGCAGACGATCTCGCCGCGCCGACAGCGCGTGGAACTGGTTTATGAAGTGTACGAGGATGGAGAAATACTGGAGCGAGTAGAAGAGTATGGGCTGGTAGGGATTACCGATCGTCAGAGTGTGCATCAGATTCTGAAAGCGACGGGTTTCGAAATCAGGCGAGAGTGGGGCGGATATGACTTTAAAGCATACCGAGAGGGTGATCCGTTGCTGATTGTTGAAGCCATCAAGAAAGGGCACGCCGAATAAACAGGTTGCTCCAGATTGTTCAAAAGATAGTTTTTGAGGTGAGAAAATGGGATTGCTCAAAAAGATTACTCAAAATGTCACCAACGAATACATCTGGAACCGTATTTTCTGGATGTATGTCTCCTTTTTCCTGCTTCTGTTGCCGGCAATGGTATTGAGCCACTTCCTTTTACCAGAGGGAATCTTGAGAGGGGTACATCCATTAACTGGCTTTGAACTCTCACCCAATCTTTGGATTTCCACATTACAAATATTTGGGTACAACTTAATCTTCACCCTGTTGATGATTGTCGCCAATATTTTCGCCCGACAGTCAAGGATCTGCCCGGAGAAATTTGTCCCCGTGGGATACTTAGCGTTCTGGGGTGTCACGTTGAACGCCGCCCTCTACTTGGGAACCTGGTCTCAGGAAGTTATCACACCCGCTCCGCCTCTCCTATACAGGTTCCTCCGTCTCTTTGACGTGGTACATCGTGCTGGACTTTGGGAGTTATCCGGATACTTGCTGGCTACCGCAACTTCGTTTAAGTTCACGCTTCTGTATACGGATGGTAAAAAGGTAGTGGCCAGGAGAAGTTGGCGAGCAGTAACTCTAACCACAACTGAGAAAGCCCTCTTCGCACTCTCGTTCGTTCTCTTGCTGTGTGGTGCTTTCATCGAATCGTATGGGATCATCCAGTTAGCTGGTTAGGTAATAGAAAAAGATGAGCAAGTCAGAAGTTGCGAAGTTGGGAAGATATTGGGGGATCGGGCGAGTAACGCCCATCCAATCCCCCACCCTTCTCCTTCAACTGCGTAAGTTCTACAAGTATTAATAGCGAGGTTGAAAGTGGCTAACATCGAATATCACGACAATATAGCCCTGGTGAAGCTGGACCGGGGCGTCACCAATGCGATCCATCTTCAATTGGTGGAGGAACTGGATGGAGCTTTGCAGCGCATCAAGCGGGATTCTAATGCGCGCGCCCTAGTGTTTTCGAGCGCCAACGACAAGTTCTTCTCCATCGGTTTCGACATCCCAAGCCTGTTTGAGCTTGCCAGGGAGGACTTCATGAGGTTCTATCAAGCCTTCAACCGGGTTTGTCTCGAATTGTACGCTTTCCCCAAGCCGACGGTGGCGGCGATTACGGGGCACGCCATCGCGGGCGGTTGCATCCTAGCGCTCTGCTGCGACTACCGCTTTATCGCGGAAGGCCGCCGGCTGATGGGGCTGAACGAGATCAAGCTTGGCGTCCCCGTCCCCTATCCTGCCGACTGCATCTTGCGGGACTTGGTCGGCGCTCGAGCAGCCCGGGATGTCATGGAGGGTGGGGAGTTCTACCAGCCAAAGGATGCGTTCCAAATGGGCTTGGTGGACCGGATTTGTCCACCTGAGAAGGTGCTGACACAAGCCGTCGAAAAAGCCAAGGTGCTGAGCGCGTTTTCTCAACAGGCATATACCCTCATCAAGCGCAACCGGGTGGAGCAGATCGAGGAGTATATAAAGGCCCACCTGAAGGCTAAAGAGCGC
>JASFVL010000378.1:0-4424 GCA_050049875.1 Anaerolineales bacterium | reverse complement strand
CCACATCTTTTGATGTTGCTCGATATTGGCATGATCATGACCGAGGAGATGAAGCAAACCATGAATCACTAAAAGTTGAAGTTCATCCTCAATCAAGTGACCAGCCTGAGAAGCCTGTTCTACAGCCTGCGGGTAGGAGATCAAAACGTCACCCAAATAAGGAACCCCTCGCTCTGGGTTTTCAAACGAAGCGGGGAAAGCGAGCACATCTGTAGGGTCGTCGATCCCACGGTATTCCTTGTTGAGACGTTGAAGATGCTCGTCATCGCTGACAACCAGGGTGAACTCTGTATCCGAATCTACACTTTGATTGATCAGCGTAGCCCTCGCTGCTTTTTTAAGAACATCCGGGTCGAACTGGGAGCGATATCCCTCTAATATTTCCAGGTGGATCATGAATTATCGTCCATCCCGGTTTCCTGCTCCGCTTCGGTTGGGTTCGCTACAACGGGATGGATTTCCCCATTTTGACCACTTTTTGATTTCAGTGGTTGGGTAGGTGGTTCGCCAACTCCCTCCTCTCCAGGTTTTATCATACTTGGGTATTCGACCCGCGGGTGATAAGTGCCTCGCAAACTTGCTGCATAAGTTTCCGTGATGAGGCTCAAATCTCGAAGGGTGAGGTTGGTGTCGTCCAATTGACCGTTGGCGATGCGATCTTGGACTGTATCTTCGACAATCGCGCGCAACTCTTCCGCATCGCTGGGACGCTGCGCACGAACACGAGCCTCACAGCCATCAGCCAGCATGACCAAAGCGGTCTCGCGCGACTGGGGGCGCGGTCCGGGGTACTGAAAGGGGCTTAGATCCACCTTTGAGACATCACCTCCTGCTGCGTTGACAGCCTGTGTGTACTGATAGTTGGTTTTCAATGTCCCGTGATGTTCGGCAATAAAATCGAGAATACGGCGAGGTAAACCATATTCACGAGCTAATTCCAAACCATCGGGCACGTGACGGATAATGATTGTTGCACTCTCCACAGGCTCCATATCATCATGAGGGTTGATATGTTCACCGATTTGATTTTCTATAAAGAATAGCGGATTCCGGACCTTACCCACGTCGTGGTAGAGAGCACCTACTCGCGTTAAGAAGCTATCAGCTTCAATCCGTTCAGCAGCTTGTTCAGCGAGATTAGCCACTTGAAGACTGTGCTGATAAGTGCCAGGAGCGTTTCGCAGCAGATATTCGAGCAGAGGATGGTCTGGGCGGGAGAGTTCCAGCAACTGCAAAGGGGTGGTTAAGCCCAACATTGGAGCTAAGAAATACTGCATCAGGACGGTGATACCCGCCGAAGCAACTCCGTTGAATATCGCCGCAGCTCCCAGCATTGAGAGCGTCGCCCAATCAGTATCGGATAAGAGAAGACGGTAAGATGTGATCACCGCAGTACCGGTGGCTGCTACGGTCATCCCAATCCAAAGGTAAGCTGTGACACGCTGAGCGCGCCTGGGCATGAGCACACCGAACACACTGCTCAGCCCGTAGTAGAGCGTTAATTCGAGCGCATTGGGTACGTCATAGGTGGTCAAAAATATCAGGGGGAACGTCATCACTAACGCTGGTTCCGCACCGAAAAGCGAGGTTAAAATCAGCGCGTATGCAGGGATCGGATAAAGAAACGGGACGATTGGATTTGTAGGGTACGTTAATCGTGCCCCGATCAAAAAAATCAGGAATAAAACCGCCAACAAGACGAGTCCGCGCAAGTCAATCTTATTTGGATTTCGGCGCAAGTAAATGGTCACCAGGGACATAGAAATCAGCACAATAATCACAGCACCCGCTCGATCCTGCCAACGTCTTTGAGGCTGTGTTAACCCCAGTTGTTCAAGTGCTTCTACGTCCTCTGGAGAAACAATCTCTCCCCGCTCAACTACGGTCTCACCAGCCGCGAAAGACCGCTCGACGGGAGCTACAGCCTCTGAAGCTTCTTGGCGGGCTATCTCAGTCTGCTGCTCGTTGAAGAAACTATTCGGTGCGACGAAAGCAGCCGCGAGTTTAGCGACAATCTCCGCTTCGTCCTCGGGTAGGGAAAGACTGACTGAGGCAGGCACACTGCGACGGGTATCCTGTAAACGGTCCTCCCGGATAGTGCGCTGCATTACCTGCTCGAGCACCTTGATCGATTCTTGCTGTACCGATTTCCATTCATCATCCCCAAGATCAAAGATACTCGCTACAGTTTCATCATCAAGAGCAATCTCCTCTAGAGCTTCCAAGTCAGCCGTCTTCTGCTCTTGGGAAGCATACGGGTCCGCACGGACACTGGTGATGTACGCTAAAGCAGCTCGTAGGCGTTCTACTTGCCTGCGGGCCACGCTGGTGTCCAAGAGATCATAAACCGGAGCAACTGCTCGCGCGGCAGCTTCTCGCTGCTGCTGGGTTAAGACTTCGCTCGTGTATCTAACAGGGAGAGGTGCCAGGATGTCCTGTGAAGCTACGTCCCCCTCCTGTAGGGAAACCGCGGAGAGGGACGGGGAAAGCGGCAGAATCATGGCTGCAAGAGCTAAGCCACCTGTAACGAGTAGCAGAATACTCCTGGAGATAATTCGCTTCAAGGATCAACCTCGAGAACCAGTACTCATGATACTTTCAATGCTGATTGGAGGCTACTCTCTCAGCAAACGCTGCACAATTAGGCTGGCTTGTTTACCATCCGCACGCCCCTGTATGCGCGGCATGAGATTTTTCATCACCTGCCCCATCTGTCGTGGAGAGTCAGCGCCAACCTCTGTTATGACCTCGCGTGCCAAATTTTCCAACTCCATTTGGGTGAGCGGCTGAGGAAGAAATTGCTCAAGAACAGCGATCTCAGCCTCGGCTTCAGCGACAAGTTCGTCCCTACCAGCTCGCCGGGCTTCATCGATAGTCTCACGTCGTAATTTAACCTCCTTCTGCAATATGCCCAGTAAGGTAGGTTCATCTAATTCGCCCCGACGTTCGATCTCCGCGTTCTTAATCGCCGCCATCGCCAAGCGTATAGTGCTTTTACGCAAGTCGTCTTTGGCACGCATCGCATCTTTTAAGGCTTGTGTTAGTTGTTGTTTCGTTGATGTAGGATTCATATTCAACCAATTTTAGTCAGATTATACCGCGCCGCTAAGATTCTTAACGCTAATTTTACCTGCTCGACGCGGTTTTTTATTTCACTTACCCCATCGGATAGCGCATTTTTTGACCACCAATCAAGTGCAGATGAAGGTGAAAGACCACTTGACCAGCATGGGGACCGGTGTTGATGATCAAGCGGTACCCATCTTGAGTAATGCCTTGCTTCTCAGCAAGCTTGCTGGCCACCACAAACATATGTCCTACCAAAGATTCATGCTCCGTAGTAAGATCATTAACGGAGGCGATGTGCAGCTTCGGCACAATCAGGATGTGGGTGGGGGCAACGGGGTTGATGTCATGGAAAGCAACTACTTGGTCGTCCTGGAAAACTTGATCGCTGGGAATTTCGCCATTGATGATTTTACAAAATATACAATCCTGGTTCATTAAGGCGTTCCTCCTGTTTGAATCTCTCCTGATAAACCTCGTCCCGTGAGAGCAGTTAATTTTACAGGTGTGATCTGGTTCCACAACTGCTGAGGAGCCTGAGCTTTCACTCTTAGGTAGTTATCGGTTAAACCACTGACTGACCAGCCATGGGGTCCAAGAGCTGTGGCGCTTTCCCAAAGCACATCCAACGTTCTTCCTAAATATCGCGATCTGTAATCACGGGTAGATTGATCAATCACTGTACGCATTCGGGCGCTGCGGGCTTTACGGACTGCGTGTGGTACTTGGTTCGGCATCTCCGCTGCAGCCGTTCCCTGTCTCGCTGAGTAGGTGAATACATGACCACCAGCAAAATCCAGATCGCGCACAAATGTCAAACTCTCTTCGAATTCACGATCGCTCTCACCGGGGAATCCAACAATAATGTCCGTCGTCACCGCCAGGTCGGGGATTGCAGACCGGGCTGTTTGGACCAACCTGGCGTAAGAATCCGGTGAAATTTTGCGAGCCATCTTTCGCAGCGTACTCCCGCAGCCCGATTGCAGAGGTAAATGGAGTTGGCGCGCTAGGCACTCCTCTTCCCACAGCTCGAAAAAAGTCTCATCCAAATCCCACGGCTCTACAGACGAGAGCCTGAGACGTGGAGTGCTTGTGCGACTCAAAATGGTTCTTACGAGGGAGCGAAGGTCTTGAGAGTGATTGAAATCCTGACCCCAAGAACCCAAATGAACCCCGGTGAGGACTACCTCTTGCACTCCACCACGTAAGGCGGCATGAACATCATCAAGCACCTCAGCCTCCTGGCGGCTGCGTCCAGGACCGCGCGCCACGGTGGTAACACAAAAAGTACAGCGATTATCGCAGCCATCCTGAACCTTGATAAAAGCTCGCGTCCGCAAACGCACCCCTGGAATCGG
>JASFVL010000377.1:0-4438 GCA_050049875.1 Anaerolineales bacterium | reverse complement strand
CTGAGGCAGCAGCCCTCCCCAGATGCTGTGAAAGACCTGATCGCGATGCTGGAAGATGACGATCGCTTGCTGGCTCGCCTAGCAGCAGATGCTCTCATCGCCAACGGTAAGCAGGCGGTACAGCCGCTTTTAGAAACCCTTGAAGACAGCTCTCCAGCTGCCCGCCTGGAAGCCGTGCGCTCTTTAGCAGTCATAGCTGACCCTATTGCCATTCCAGCCCTTTACAAAGCGCTCGATGCAGATTCTGTGCTAATTACACATTGGGCAGAATTGGGATTGGAGCGCATGGGGGTCGGTATGGTATTCTTTTATCCCAGCTAGATTTGGATTGTGTTTCAGTTTTTCTGTAAATTGCGGGTGAACACTCGCAATTTACAGAAAAATCACTGCATAATCTAGATTTGGCTCCATCAGCCGAGGGTCAGCCAAATCACCCACAAACCGATCATCACTAACCCAATTCCAAAACGCACTACAAAGGCCAAACCCCAGCCAAACAAGAGACCACGCACAACGCGAGTAGCCCGCTCACTATCTTGAACTCGCAAAAACTCCATCAAAAAGAGCACTAAGGGAGCCGCTATCAAGCCGCCAATGGGGGGAAAGACAAAACTGAACACCACCCCAGCCACCAGAGCCAGAATGATGGAACTCCACGCTGCGCCGCTGGTGCGCGCTTTTGCACCCATCAGCACGTTATCAGCCAAAACCGCAGCAACCATCAGAATAGTGATCAAGGCGAACATCCAGCCGCCTAAAGTGCCAAAACCGTCGATCAGACCGTAGACCAGAGCTGCTACCCAGATAACGACGTTGCCCGGGAATATCGGAATAACCAGCCCGAACAATCCAAACAGCATGATCAGAGCGGTCAGCACAAGCACGATAGATTCCAACCAGGTGGGCAAAATGACCTCCTTCAAAAGACTTCAATGGGTAAGAGTTCTCCCTATGGAGAGTGTCTACTGCGCAGGGATGACCTCAACCCCACCCATCCACGGGCGCAACATTTCAGGAATCACGACAGAACCGTCCGTCTGCTGGTTGTTCTCCAGCACAGCAATCAAAGTGCGCGGCAAGCCTAAACCCGATCCATTCAGAGTGTGAACCAGGCGCGGTTTTCCACCGCCCTCGGGGCGATAGCGAATGTTAGCGCGCCGAGCCTGAAAATCGGTCACATTGGATATGGAGGAAACCTCCAGCCATTCAGCGCTGCCCGGCGCCCATACTTCAATGTCGTAAGTGATCGCACCACCGAAGCCCATATCTCCGGTGCACAATTGGTTTATGCGGTAGGTTAAACCTAATTCAACGCAGGTCTGCTCGGCGTCAGCGACCATTTTTTCGAAATGAGCGTGCGACTCCTCCGGTTTGCAGAAGATGTACATCTCAACTTTATCGAACTGATGACCGCGCTTGATGCCGCGCACGTCTCGCCCAGCGCTCATCTTCTCCCGCCGGAAACAAGGTGTAAAGGCCGTGTAGTACCTGGGTAAGCTCTCCTCATCCAAGATTTCGTCCATGTGCAACCCCGTGAGGGGCACCTCTGCAGTGGGCACAAACCACAAATCCTCTTCGTGATCTTTGTACAGGTTGTCCTTGAATTTGGGAAGCTGCCCGGCACCATAGACCGTCTCCGTTCTGACCATGAAGGGAGGATATTTCTCCGTGTAGCCTTGGCGATTATGAAGATCGATCATCCAGGAGATCAAGGCACGCTGCAGACGCGCACCCAAACCACTGAGTACGTAGAAGCGCGAACCGGTCACTTTGACGCCTCTCTCGAAGTCGATGATGCCCAGCTCAGGTCCCAAATCCCAGTGCGGTTTTGGTGCGAAGTCATACTCTGGGATCGCTCCAACCGTTTTGATGACCACATTCTCGGATTCATCCACACCTATGGGCACACGCTCATCAACGATGTTGGGGAGATTGGACATTAAATCATCCAACTCGGCTTCAACCTCCCTCAATTGGTCATCCAAATTGCCGATCTTATCCGCCACCAAGCGCATGGATTCAATTTTTTTCTGGCGCTCTTGCCCGTCCTCCATACGACCAATCTCTTTGGAAACCTTATTTCGCTGGGCTCTGAGAGCCTCCACCTGCTGGATCAGATCGCGGCGCTGCTCGTCCAGATCCAAGATGAGACTGACAGGGGCAGCGTCTTCCTGGCGCTTTTCCAAGGACGCGCGAACCAAATCGGGGTTTTCGCGGATCAAGTTGATATCTAACATTAAAGCACCTCCTTCTTTCTTCTCAAGCTCAAGAATGCACAATAGAAAATCGAATGCGGATGTGCGAGTTTCATGGAAATCAAAACGCCCCCTCGCCAGCAGGACGAGGGGGCGCTCGTGGTGCCACCTGCTTTTATCATCATGCGCAGCGTATAAACGCTCGCATTGTATGACCTCATTCAACGCGCTAACGGGCGATAGCCGGCTCCCTTATGATTGAGAACACACATTTTTTTATCCCGGTGTCTCAATCTCTCCGGGAGCGCTTGGCTGATGGTACAGCGAATCAAGGATCAACTAGGGAAACCTCATTCGCTGACACTTTCAGCCGACGGAGGGGAATTCGCCGCCTGACCTGCCGCCTCACAGCGACCGGCGGCTCTCTGAGCGGAGCGCTTGCTCCAAAGGCTGCGCGGCTATTTTTCTCCGTGCTGGTCTCTATGTTAATTCAAAAGCCTACTTTGACTGCTGATTATACCGGAGGCCAGGATTAAGTCAAGCGCAGTTTACGGCCAAGAAGCGTCGATGGTGTTCAGCACGGTATCCAAATCCGTGCCGTTGACGTAGTCTGTGATACCCTGCCAGAAGGTTCCAGCACCGACCTCCGAGGGCATCAGATCCGAACCGTCGAAGCGGAAAGTCGAGGCGTTGGCGATGATCTCCGCGTAGCCCTTGTTCTCCTGCGGGTACCAGTTCAATGGCGTATCCTCGTGAGGAGATACCCAGGTTTGATTTTGGATGAAATATTTCACCGATTCTCCGGTGGTCAGGTAGCGGAGAAACTCCTTCACCTCGTAGCGGTCAGCGAATGCGGCGAACTGGTCCCCCGCGACGAGAACCGGCGTTCCATATTGTGCGTCAATGGGCGGCAGGTAGAAGTAATCGTAATCGACTCCATATTGGGTGCCTTCTGGGAAGAACAGCGGTATGAAAGTTCCCTGGCGATGCAGGAAACACCCTGGGGGGTCATCGAACATGGGGAGCGGAGCGTCACCGAAATGGATGTTTGGAATCTGTGATCTGCCACCGTAAACGTAATCGTCGTTGAACCAAATCTCCGCCATGGTCTCGAAGGCATTGCGGACCTCAGGAGAGTTGAATAACAACGCACCATCGACCCACTGATCGTAGGAGATGGTTGAGGTGGTGCGCAGCATGATATCCTCCACCCAATCCGTCCCGACCCAACCCGTTGCACCACCACTCTCGATGCCGACACACCAGGGAGTCGTTCCGCTTGCAGCGATCTGCTGCGTCAAAGTGAGCATCTCGGTCCAGGTCTGAGGAACTTGATAACCCGCATCAGTAAACTCGGGAAGTGGGTAGTAGACGATGCTCTTGGGGTTGATGCGGTACCAGACTCCACTCAATTCACCCTCGTAATCGCTCAAATCGAGCCAAAACTGGTCGTATTGACCTTGCAGATATGCTTGGTTAAACCACTGATTGAGATCAATCGTATATCCAGCTGCGACGAGTTCATCAAGCAAGCTGGGTTGGACAACTATGGATGCATCCGGAGGGTTGCTGCTCTCTAACCGGTCGAAAATTTCGTTTTCAATATTGGGAAGCGCTTCAAATACGACATTGATCGATGATTGAGCTTCAAACGACTCCACAGCGGCTTCAAAATCTATCTCATCTTGCTCTCCCCCCTGTATCAAGACTGTAACTGTGTAGGTCTGGAGTCCTGCTCCGTTCATAATTATAGGCAAGAATAAATCACCTGTATCAGTGATAAGGTTAGTTCTCTCAAGCGAGCGATCAGCCCGCCACCCGTTGGACGCCTTGGCAGGTCGTGCTCGTAAAAAAGCAGGGGTAAGGAGGTTAATAAAGATCACCATTAGGAGAATGGCGATAAAGAACGACCCGATAACAAATCCAACTCGTATGCCCTTTGACATTCAATTACTCCTTTCGAATATCCACTACATAAACTTTGATAGGATAATTACAACCAGCCGCGCAGTTCCATCGCCTGCACGACTTTCTCGATGGCCACCATGTAGGCTGCGTCACGCATAAAGACGCTCTCGCGCTCAGACATATCGAGTACATCTTTAAACGCTTGGGTCATATTGGTATCCAGCCTTTCCAAAACCTGCTCTTTCGTCCAGTAGTAGTTCATATCGTTCTGGACTCCTTCAAAGTATGATACAGTCACGCCCCCAGCATTGCAGAGGAAGTCGGGAATGACGAAG
>JASFVL010000002.1:0-62103 GCA_050049875.1 Anaerolineales bacterium | reverse complement strand
GCCGACAATGACAGCAGCGATAGCGATGTACCCTGACACGACGGTGACGACTATCTTTTACCGCTTTGGATACCCCACCCCAGCCTTGAAAGGTTTCACCACCGCAATAGGGGCATTTTTGTGGTCGTTCTTCTGTTTTTTGCTTGACATCTGGCAGTCGGAGTACAATAATAGACATGGCAGGTTCCTTTTGATGGCGGTTTGATCGTTTCCATCATGCAAGGAGCTTGCCATTTATCTAAAACCCACCGATTTTGTTACGGTCACGGAAATTTGTGTGCGTTAAAATGTTTTCAGAAGGAATAATACCAAGACCTAAGTGAAGCCAGACCGCGCACAGGGGACGGCGAAGTTATTGGGGGTTTCCCCTTAGCCCGATTCTCGGTAGAGCCTTAGCTTCAGCCATTATTAATTTCTCGGTTGGCTGATAGGAAGCCTGAGTCTTCCCGGTCGTGATCCCATTGTTGGGGATTGTTCTGAATATACCCCCCGATAGGGTCGAGTTCACACTCTGCCACTTGACATTCGTCTGTCAGCGACCACGAATCAACCACAGCGAAGCGTGCTCAGGCTGCATTGTCTTATCTGTGACACGCAGCAATTCGTCCGCCAGCCGTTCCAATTCGACCTCATCGCGACAAGTAGCCACAAAAGCAGCCATGGTCTTCTCAGCGTCGTACTTACTGCGGTAAAAGCGTTGGTCGATGATCTCTTGTACCCAGCGGCGCAGCGGGTTAAATAAAGCGGCAATTGCCAGTGTGGAGAGCACCGTGGCAATCGCTGATTGCTGACCGCTGATCGCGCTAAACAGTCTCTCCAGGATCGCCACACTCGCAAAATATACCAAAGCCAGGAACGCCGTCAGGCTCGTGTAGATTAATGTCCGCCGGATGATGATGTCAATATCCCATAGCCGGTAGCGCATGATGGCAATGGCGAAGGTAATGGGAAGAATCAGCAAAAGAAGGGTGAAAGTGGATGCCGTGATCATGCGAAAAACCAGCGAGAAACTGAAGAATGCCGGCCCAATCAAGTTGCGCATGAAATTCGGGACGACGGGAAGGTCAAGATTTGGTAGGATCACAAAAGGCAAAAAATAGACAAATGGACCCGCAATCGAAGCGACCAAGCCAATCAGCGCCCACTTGATCTGCTGCCGACGGAGCAAAGTCGAAACGTTGTAGTAGCGGTATATTAGGGCGAAGACCCCTAACCCAGACACCAGCAGCAGGATTAAAATTTGCGTGGGAAGAGGCCAATTAGGAAAACTGAATGAGAGATTGGGAAAGAAGATCGCAAAAAAGACGATCGCCGCCCAAATAAAAAAGGGCCAGCGGGTCCAGCGCGGCACAAAACGCCCATCGGGAAAGAGGAACAACAGTCCGCTGCCCGAGACTAACCCAGCATAGATCACACTGTTGATCAGCAGTTCCCAAAGCGGGTGTAAGCTTGCCGGTGCGTACATGCGGGACAAAGGGATGAGCGATCCACTCGTCACCAAGGCAAACATAACCAACAGGGCTGCCCACATGTCAACTCTACAGCGCCAGAAGATGACCAGGGCAACGATCAAGTGAGCGAAAACCACAATGAGATCGAGCCCGGTCATAAATCCCGCGTAGGTGGAAGAGGCTATTCCGAGATTTATCAGGGTGATCCGGTCGGCTTGGGACTGCGCCAAGAGTTGGCTGTAACGCTCAGGCTCGCCAACTAGGACGAGGGCGAGGGTCAAGAGGGTCACGCCCAGCCATGCGAATCGCCCGGCTATAAGCCAGCCCCTGTTCGAGGATGATTTGTCATTCCTGTTTATTTCGATGTTCGTCTCAGCGTTCGTTGTCATCATTGTCCCTATCGTATTGTGAGTCACAATGCCGTTGCGACATCGCCGGTGGGTTTAGTGTCATCATGTCCATACTTATCGAGTTTACCACGAGGTTGCGCGTCCCTACTGCTCGACACCTTGCGGTGTTTCCACTGGAGGCAGCGTCTGTAGGTAAAGCCAGATGGCTTTTAGTTGATCGCCGCCGAGAAATTTAAAATCCTCATAAGGCATCAACTCTGGGTCAAGTTCCTCGCCATCCGGGGTGACGCCCGTTCGTATTGCCTTCATAAAATCTTCCTCCGTCCAATTCGCTAGGTCCCCCGCAGGGGTGAGGTTCACCCCCTCTCCCTCGAGCATCCCGCCGGCTAGGTCTTCGCCGTGACATACAGCGCAGACCATAGAGGCGATATATTCGCCATGCTCAACGGTCACGCTGGGCGGAATTTTCGGCGGAATAGGGGCGTCATGATCAATCTCCTCCGCGGGGATGGCATCCGCAGGCGGTATCATTCCAGCAACGAGCATGACCCGACCCATTAATCTCAGTTCGCTGTGGGGCATCTCGTTGTCCACCGGCGGCACACTCTTGACGTAGGCGATGATCTCACCCAGGTCGTCAGCGTTGAGTTTTGAAAAGACATGGGCTGGCATAACCAGCAACGGTTTACCGTTTGGGCGGACGCCGTGCCGCAGGGCACGTACCCAATCGGCGTCCGTGTACCAACTGCCAACGCCGCTCTCCCCTGCAGTTAGATTTGAGGAGGCCAGGAGACCAATGCTGTCGTCCGACATCACCTGCCCAGCCAGGTTTTCGCCATGACAATCATAGCAGAAACCCAACAAAGCCAACGGCCACTCGCCCTCATTTTTGCTGACCGATGCTGGAATAGGAATGCTCTCCACCGATATATCGTAATCCTTGTTCAAACGCGCTTCGACATTGTAATAAGCCAATCCAAGGGCTACGAGGGCTAATCCCAATATCACACCGGCGACAATACCTACCCATTTAAAGAAATTGCTCACTTTGCACCTCCTGCGTCACGCAACAGGTATTCGTTTTCACTTTCCAGATCTATTCAATTTGCCAATAAATTACTGATTTTCACCCGTAATTTACAGACAAAAATCCCTGCATAAGATCTATTAAGGCAAGTGGAAGAGTGAGGAGACTTTGCGGGCAGAACCCGTCCAATCTCAGCAAATACCTTCCAATTTTTATAATATTCGTCTATTTTACTCCAGAATCGTATCCTAAACGTTACGAAAAGCATTACGAATTAATTATCCCTTCATTCCTCAGAAGATTTCATTTCCCTCGTTTTCAATATACTACCCCAAACCAACGTTTTTCCTTCTGACAACATTTGAGCACACACGAAAGGTATTGTAATATTGACACCTCCGACCTTTAATGGTAGATTTTGACCCACATCTTTGAACGAGAAGATCATGAATTACCGTTTACTACACAGCGTAGATTTCCAGCAACAGCAAAGCCAGCGAATGGAGATACAGACACGTGTGTAGCCCTCGG
The DNA here is from genome assembly GCA_050049875.1 of Anaerolineales bacterium. GTDB lineage: Bacteria > Chloroflexota > Anaerolineae > Anaerolineales > UBA11858 > JASFVL01. Next base: position 58,744 of record JASFVL010000002.1, on the reverse strand, counting down.
TAGCGAGGCAACGGTTTTTACCATCTTGGTTTTTACTGCGGGCTGCAAAGCTCGCAGTTTTTTTCTTTTTGGGAAGTCGTCTAATGGTAGGACGCCTGACTCTGAATCAGGTAATGGAGGTTCGAATCCTTCCTTCCCAGCCTAGCAATACTACATTGGGAAGTCGTCTAATGGTAGGACACCTGACTTTGAATCAGGCAATGGAGGTTCGAATCCTTCCTTCCCAGCCTGGCAGTAGGGGCACGGCGCCGTCGTGCCCCTACATCCGATACATCAATCCAAATGATGTCATGGACATGATTGGGCACAACGTGTTGTGCCCCTACAAATGAGTATAATGGGTGTTGGGAAAGAAATTTTTGAGTAACACCCCAAACCCCTGTGAGGATTAACCATGACCAAACAAGCGAACGCGACCCCCACGCCCACCGTGGCGGTGATGCACGGCGACCAGACCGGCGAAGAGCTGCTGGAGCAAGCCCTGCGCGTGCTCAATCCAGAAGTGATCCGTATGAAGCTAGCTTATGAGCACTTCGATCTAAGCCTGGAAAACCGCCGAGTCACCCGCAACCAGGTGGTGCGCGAGGCAGCCAAAGCCATGTGCCGGACCGGTTTGGGGTTCAAAGCAGCGACGATCACCCCTGGTGATCCTGATGACGTGGGCAGCCCGAATGCCCTGCTGCGCGATTTGATTGATGGCGAGGTGATCTTGCGTGTGGGGCGGAGGCTGCCGCGCGTACACGCCATTGGGGGCGTACACGCCCCAATCGCGGTGGTGCGTATGGCGGTGGACGATGCTTACGGCGCCAAGGAGTGGCGCGAGCGCACAGAGAACGGTGACGAAATTGCCTTCCGCACCGCCAAAATCCGGCGCTCTACATGCCGTCATGTAGCAGAATTCACTTTTCGACTGGCTGAGCGCATGGGGGCTAGGGTCTTCGGCGGCCCTAAATACACCGTCAGCCCAGTTTATGAGGGCATGTTCAAAGAGGAACTCGATACTGCCGCCACCCGCCATCCTGACGTGCCGTACGAACCACTGCTGATTGACGCCACCTTTGCATTGCTGATGAAAACGGGGGGTGAATCGTTGGTCGTCCCGGCGCTCAATCGGGACGGTGACCTGCTCTCCGACATGATCTTGCAGATGTTCGGCAGCATCGCCGGCTCCGAGAGTTTGGTTCTTGGTTTTGGCAAAACGGCAGATGATGTCCAGGTGGTGATGACCGAAGCTCCCCACGGCACTGCGCCAGCCCTGGAGGGGAAGAATATCGCCAACCCGATCGCCATGATCCTGGCTGGTGCCGCTCTTTTGTCTTACGCAGGGACAGCAAAAGCGGAACGGGCTTCGCGGGCCATCTACGAGGCGGTTTTCGAGGCCGTGCACGCCGGTCACGCCACCACAGATTTGGGCGGCAGCATGACCACCGCCGAATTCACTGACGAAGTCATCCAGCGGGTGAATGCCAAACTGGACGTTTGGGCGGGTATCAGCAGCGTGAAGTAGGAGCACAATGCCGTGTGCCCTTACACGTAACCCCTCTCAGCTAACTGGCAAACTTTTTCGGCCGCCTCCCGGGTAAGGGTGGCGATACTCCGTTTTCCTTTAAAAGCCCAGGACCAACCCTCAACCGGCAGAGGCACCACGACGCGGTGTCCTGCGTAGCCCAGCAGCCACAGGCGGATCGCCTCGGGGGGCTGAGTCCAAACTTCGGCTGGCAAGATGACGGCTTCAGCTTCGGAGAGGACCTCATCAGGGGCACCTTGATCTACGAGGTGTACAGCGACCGGCATCGAGGGAGCTTCCTGCTGCAGAGCCGCGACCAAGCTTTGGGTAAATTCACTCACACCCTTCGCCAACACCAAAACCGGAAATTCGCTGTGGTGCTCAGCCAGCCAGCGCTCCGTCCGGCGCCGATCGACCCCCAGCGTCATCCAGTGGTATCCCAGAAGCAGACCAAAGAGCAACAGGTTTTTAAGAGCCTCTAAAGCAGCCTGAGATGAGTCCTCCGTCGATTCCCCTAGAAAACTTTGCAAAAGATCGTAAATCAAATCCCCGGCCGTGAACACCAGCCCGATGAGCGCGATAAACAACACCAGATAGAGATAGCCTTTGCGGATCGTGGATCTACGGGCGGCGTTCCCAGCCTCATCCGCGCCAGCAGCAGCGCGGTTCAGCGCCCGCCAGGTAAAAACCCACAAGGGGATACCAACCAACAAGGTCGCAATTGCCGTAGCGAACTGCTCCTGAGAGGCCTGCCCCAAGACCGAGGGATCACTAAGCGCCAACTCTCGCAGAACGGAGGTCAGCGACTCCCCACCGATAAAAAATGCGCCCAGCCCAAAACCCGCGCCAACATATCCATACAATCGCCGAAATTGAATGTGGCGTCGGTTCGAGGACGGCAAATCATCATCCCGCAGCCTGCCTCTGAAATACACGAATACGATGCCAAAGGGTATAGCCACTGAAAGCGGTTCACTGACCTCCACCAAAAAGGGGGACAAGTCCAGGCTGCCATCCAATAGGAAACGCAGTGCAGACGCCACAATCACGCCCGCTGGAACCAACAAACCGGCCACACTCACCATAAGGACACCGAAAAGCACCCCATAACGCAAGACAGATTGACGCTCCAGCGGTTGATCAAGCCAGCGCTCAACCCACCACCAGGCGAACCCTCCTACGGGAAGCCCAATCACAGACAAAGCAAGCCCTTCGACCAGCGACTCGATCGATCCATACGCTACCAGCAGCAAAAGATGCCGGCATATCAACTGGATTCCCAAAACGCTCATCCCCAGACCATAGAGCACCCAAAAGTAGCGGTAGAGGTGGCGAACGTGAGAGAAAGCCTCTCCCTGGACCCCTTCTTCCCAATCATCTCGCAGCACGGAGAAAAAATAAGCCGCCACCGAAACGTTGACAGCCACAGCAAATAGGTTATCGCGCCAAGATTGGTCGCCCCCAACCAAGGCTAGCTGAGGCGGCAGCCCAAAAGCCTGCAGAAATGCCCGATTAACCAGCGCTAAAGCATTCAGCGACACGGGTATCAAGGTTACAGCTAGCATCCCATATAGGAACATTGCACGCAGTCCCGCGGAGCGCTCCTGTTCGTCCTGTCGGGCGCCGCGCTGTGCCAACCACCAGTGGAGGGAGAACACCGGCACCCCCACCAAGGAGAGCGACAGCACCTCAGATAGTTGTTGGAGGTTATCCCCTCCGAGTTGGTCAGATAAAAGGGAACGCGCGAACTCTACCAACCCCCACAAGACCACTTCCAGCGAGATCATGGCAACCGCATAGAGGTACAAACGGCGAACTGTGCGCATAAAGCCCCGGTTGCAGGTTTGGAGATGTGAGCAAGGCGCTCACATTTAGGCTACCCAACCATCAGCGGTGAGCAGCCCTCACGTTGTGCGTGCTAAAAAACATAGAACTTACGCAGTTCTAGAGTAAGGGTGGTACTTCCCCAACTGCATAACTTCTGAAGCAATAAAATTGTATAGGAAATGAGCGGAATCGGCAAGCTCATTAGGGCGATGTGTGCACTCAAATGTCGTCAAAGGGAATTAAGTGGGGTGTCCCACGTTCTTCTTCCTGACAAGTCTTGCGTGCACACAGGGCGATAAGGGGTAAAATCCTTAGCATGGATCAAGACCGCCTAGAAAGCGCTTTAGCCGAACTGCCGTTGGGGGCGGTGCGCTTCTACGAACAAATCGGGTCTACCAACGTCGCAGCTCTATCCTGGGCTGAGGCAGGCTGCCCCAATCTATCACTGGTGGTCGCTGACGAACAGACTGCCGGCCGCGGGCGAGGGGATCGCCGATGGTACACTCCCCCGGGTTCCGCCTTAGCGTTCAGTTTGATACTAAAAGATATTGCTCAGGGGAGCAGGTCGGCCCATCTGACCGGGTTGGGAGGCCTAGCAGTGAGCTATGCGTTGGAAGATCTTTACGCCCTTCCCACGCAGGTGAAGTGGCCCAATGACGTACTGGTGGCAGGGAAAAAATTAGCCGGCGTGTTGGTGGAAGCACAATGGTCAGGTGAGCGCTTGAAGCGGGTTGTACTAGGTATGGGCATCAATGTTTCGCCAACCTCCGTACCGGAGGCAGAGCGGCTCGATTTTCCAGCAACCTGTGTGGAGAGCGCCCTTGGGCGCAAGGTTGAGCGATGGGAGTTGCTGAGCGCAGTGCTGGCTGAGGCACTGGAATGGCGAGAGCGATTGGGCACACCGGAATTCGTCCAGGCGTGGGAAGCCAAGCTGGCATATTTGGGCAACTGGGTCCAAGCGATTCCCGATTCTGAGTCACCTCTGAAAGGGCAATTGGTCGGTCTGACCCCGGATGGTGGCTTGCGGATTCGTCCCCACACTGGGGAAGAGCGTGTGCTCCGCTTCGGTGAAATCCGCCTGAGGCTGTTGACAGATTACAAAAATACGCTAAACTAACCTAAAACGCCCCCACAATGGAGATCAATGATGTTAGATGATTTACGCAAGGAAGGCGGCGAGATGTCTTTCATGGACGAGGAGGAGCCGACCCCAGATTTTGAGGAAACCCCTGAGGACAGGCAGCTCTTCCTGGGGATGACGCCAGTGCAGCGGTTTGTGATCGCTGTGATGCTGCTTTTTATTATATGCATCCTCAGCGCATTTTGTTTGTTAGTGACAGAGAGAGTTTTGCCCCCACAATTGTTTTAGAACCGCTGGCTGCACAACCCCACAAGCCGCTATCCATCGTCATGACGATTGTGCAGCCATGGTTCAATCGTTCGCTGCTCCTACTCGCCGCAAATCAGCCGCAGCAATTCGAGCTAAGGAAGCGACCGTGTCCCCCTCTTTTAGATCCATCACCCGCACACCGCGAGTAGCCCGACCCGTCTGAGTGATCGCATCCGCCTTAGTGCGCAGCACAATGCCGTTAGATGAGATTAAGGTGATGAGATCTTCCTCCGGCTGCACAACCCGAGCCAAGGCGATGGTGCCGATCTTGGGAAGCGCTTTACGAACCGTCGTCAAGACACCCAGCGTAGCGCGACTCTTGGCGGCGTACTCGCTCAAGGGGGTGCGTTTACCGTAACCTTTGGTTGTGACCACCAGCAAATCCCCTCCCGGTTCTATCACCTCCATACCGATGACTTCATCACGCTTCTGAAGCCGAATCCCGATTACCCCTTTGGCTGTTCTTCCTACAGGGCGGACTTCTTTTTCGGAGAAACGCAGGGCTTTACCGAGCTTAGTGACGATGATAATCTCATCCGAACCACGCGTCGGTCGCACCCACCCCAACTCATCATTTTCGTCCAGGCTAATGGCAATCAGACCGGAGGGACGCACGGAGGCAAACTCCGAGAGACCGACGCGCTTAACACGCCCGTGGCGGGTGACCATCGTGCAGTACTCAGCCGCATCGAAATCGGGCACAGTCACAGCCGCGGTGATTGTTTCCCCTGGATCGATGGCAAGCACATTGACAATGGGAATGCCGCGCGCCGTGCGCCCAGCATCGGGAATCTGGTAAGTCTTCTCGGAGTAGACTTTGCCGCGATCGGAGAAAAAGAGAATCGTGTCCAGCGTGCGGGCTGGGAGCAGCATGAGGACTTCGTCTTCGTCGCGCGTGGTATGCCCCTTAACACCACGTCCTCCCCGCCTTTGGGAGCGATAGGTCTTCGCTGAGACGCGCTTGATATATCCGCGCTCGGTTATGCTGATGAGCACGGACTCGTCGGCGACTAGGTCCTCATCACGCAGATCACTGCTGGCGTCGGGGGCAATGCGGGTGCGGCGTTCGTCACCGTACTTATCAGCCACATCCTGCAGGTCTTCTTTGATCAAAACCAGCAGCTTCTTGGGATGAGCTAACAAGTCATCCAGATAAGCGATCCGTTCGAGCAGATCGCTATGCTCATCTTCAATCTTTTGACGCTCCAAAGCAGCCAGCCTGCGCAACTGCATATCCAAGATAGCCCGAGCCTGTACCTCGGTGAGCTCAAAACGGCTGATTAAACTCTGGCGAGCCACCTCCGCGTCCGGAGATTGTCGAATGGTCTGAATTACATCGTCCAAATTCGCCAAAGCGATGAGCAACCCCTCCAAGATGTGGGCGCGGTGGCGGGCTTTATCCAGCTCGAACTGGGTGCGGCGGGTGAGCACCTCCAAACGGTGCTCGATATATATCTGTAAGGCGCGCTTCAAAGGCAGCAAACGCGGCTTACCATCGACCAGGGCTAATACCTGAGCACCAAACGTGGATTGCAACGGTGTGTATTTATAGAGCTGGTTGAGCACCTTGCGGGGCTGCGCAGTGCGCTTGAGTTCGACCACAATGCTCATGCCCCGCCGGTCAGACTCGTCGCGCATGTCGGAAATGCTATTGATCCTGCCGCTGCGGTAAAGATCAGCGATGCGTTCAATAAGGGTGGTCTTGTTGAGCTGGAAGGGGATCTCGGTGATCACGATGCGGTAGCGCCCGCCCGACATCTCCTCGATGACCGCCATACCCCGCAAAATGATGCGCCCACGCCCGGTACTGTAGGCTTGGCGAATGCCTTCATCCCCCACAATCACCCCTCCCGTGGGAAAGTCGGGACCGGGAATGAACTCCAACAAATCCTCGATGGTGACCTCATCCATGTTGTCATAGTGATCGATCAGGTAGGTGAGGGCCTTGACCAACTCTCTCAAGTTGTGCGGCGGGATATTGGTAGCCATACCCACCGCGATGCCCGATGAACCATTGAGCAGCAGGTTGGGCAAGCGGGCGGGCAGGACATCAGGCTCTTCCAGCGAACCGTCGAAGTTATCTACAAAGTCAACGGTTTCCTTTTCGATATCGGTGAGCATCTCTTCAGCCATACGCCCCATACGGGCTTCGGTGTAACGCATGGCCGCGGGGGAATCGCCATCGATGGAGCCGAAGTTGCCCTGTCCATCCACCAGAGGGTAGCGCATGGAAAAGCTTTGAGCCATCCGTGCCATGGCGTCGTACACCGCGCTATCGCCGTGGGGATGATATTTCCCCAACACTTCGCCAACGATGCGGGCGGATTTTTTATAGCTGCTGTTGGAGCGGATTCCCATATCGTGCATGGCGTATAGAATGCGCCTATGGACCGGTTTGAGCCCGTCGCGGGAATCCGGCAGGGCACGCGACACAATCACGCTCATGGCGTAATCCAGGTATGCTGAGCGCATTTGATCGTCAATGTCTACGGATTGAACTATTCCTATTTCCATTTTTTGACCAAGTTTTTATCTAAAACTCACGTATTTGAAGGGATAGGGCGGGGGTCTTTGCTCCCCGATTACACCACCTCTCCATCTAGTAAATTGCATAATTTCATGATCACAGGGGCGGTCTTGACCACGTTAAAAAATGCGCCCAAGTACTGGCGCGCCCAAGCTTAATTATACCCTTTTTCCATTAAAAAACCCTTAGTTGGGGGCGTTTTGTGGGCACTTAAATGATATCCTGTTGGTTTGGTAATGGGCGGCGAAACCGTCCATTACCCAAACCCAAATTACCCCAGCCCGTTTAAATTGGCGAGCGGCTCCGCAAAAACGGAGCCGCTCGCATTAGCGAAAGGAGGAGAGGTTAATCGTAGATAAGATTCAATACCCCAAAGTGATCTTCTAAGCGTTTAGATATTCATCAATCGCAGCAGCAGCTTTGCGCCCCGCGACCATAGCCGTTACCACCAAATCGGGTCCTGTGACGGCGTCTCCACCGGCGTAAACCCCAGGTCGTGATGTGGCCCCGGTGCTCTCATCCACAACAATCAGACCCCAGTTATGGGTTTCTATGTCAGGGGTGGTTTCGCCGATCGTGGGGTCGGGCCAATAACCTAGAGCTAGAACAGCGGTATCAGCTTCCACGATGAAATTGGACCCTTCAATCGGTACCGGACGACGGCGACCCGACTCATCTGGCTCACCCAACTCCATGCGCAGGCATTCCACCTGTGCGAGGCGTCCATCCTCTCCAGGGATGAACTTAATCGGTTGGGTGAGGAACTGGAACTGCGCACCTTCTTGGCGAGCCAGTTTTCGGTCTTTGACCCCACCTGGCATCTCGTTCTCCGTACGGCGGTACAAACAAACCACTTCTTCAGCGCCCAAGCGCAGTGCAGATCGGAGCGCATCGGAAGCTGTATCCCCGCCCCCGATCACCACAACCTTGCGCCCCACCTCGGGTTTGCCACCCACCTTGGGAGGGAGCAAATCTTCGGCGACGTTCGCTCGAATCAGGAACTCCGTGGCTTGGTAAACCCCAGGAAGGTCCACACCTTCAGCCTTCAGCGGGGCATCGACCTGTGTCCCCACACCCACGAAGACGGCATCGAAGCCACCTTCAAACAAGTCGTCAATGCTTTTGTCCTTGCCGATGTAGGTGCTATATACAAACTTGACACCGCTCTTCTCTAAGTCGCCAATGCGCTCGAAGACCACATCTTTGGGCAGCTTAAAATTTGGGATCCCGTAGGTCAACAGACCACCAGGGCCAGGTTTAGCCTCAAAGATCGTCACATCGTGCCCTTTGAGAAGAAGTTGCTCAGCGCAGGCTAAACCGGCCGGCCCCGCTCCTACGATGGCTACTTGCTTACCCGACTGCCCTTCCGTGGGGAATGCTACACCGTCAACCCGGCGCTGGTAATCGGTCACAAAGGCCTCCAATGCGCCGGTCAGCACTGGCCCCTCTGATTTGTTACGCACGCATGAGCCTTGGCACATTTGCTCGTGAGGGCAGACCCGCCCGCAGACCTCAGGCAGGGAACTAGTCTGGCGGTACAATTTGGCAGCCTCCAGAAATTGCCCTTGCTCGATCAACCACATCGCTGAGGGAATATCGTTGTGCGCCGGGCAGGCAACGACACAGGCGGCTGGGTCAGGACAGTGGATACAGCGAGCGGCTTCCAACATGGCACGTTCGTCGTCCAACTGGATAACCACATCATCAAAATCACACACCCGCTCCTCGGGCGGACGCAGCTCCACATCTTCGAAAGGAACTCGAGCGCGGGCTTTGCGGTCAATGGCCAATAACTCGCTGGGAATAGCTTGCATTAGGTTTTGTTCTCCTCTTCGCTGTTAAAAAGATCCAAAGTTCCATTCGGATGCTAAACCTGATAATAACGAGCAAAGAGGTTTTAATTAAGTGGAAAATGTCACAAGTTGCTATCGCAGATGTCACCAATTGCTGTGATGGTTGTCACAAGTGGGACAACTTTGCTGGAATACGATAGAATCTGATCATGGAATATCTAAAACACATCACACGACACCAGCATCTGGTCTTCATCATTTTTTCACAATACCATGCTATCCTTGAACTGCAAAAAATTGCCTAACTGGGTACCCTGGACCCAAAGCAGGTGAATGAATTTTCAACCCCTTTTGACCACGAATTATTGGGTATAATCTTGCAGGTTTTCGGTAATCTCAGCCAGTGTATGGCCTCTTGTACCATCAAGCCATAGGTCCAGATACCGCTGAGAGACCACTTGATACGAAATGAAAAAGTACCTCATTATCGGCTTTATCGCTATCACATTCATAGGCAGCTTCTTCGCCCTGCAGTGGTATCGCTCGCAGGGGCGTCTCGCTGAAATGGGTAAGCTGAACACCGTAACAGTCGAGCGCGGGTCGCTAAACGCAACGGTGAACGCTACGGGCGCGGTACGAGCGAACCAAACTGCACTGCTGACCTGGAAGACGCGCGGTACAGTCGCTCAGGTTGACGTTCAAATTGGGGACCAGGTCGCATCCGGACAGGTTCTGACCACCTTAGATACCGCATCCCTGCCACCGCACGTCCTCCAAGCTCAAGCTGACCTGATCAGCGCCCAAAGAGCCCTAGACGATTTGCTGAACTCCGATCTACAAAGGGCTAGGGCATGGAAGGGCGTCGATGAAGCCCAGTTAGCTCTGGAGGAAGCTCAAAACCCCGCTTTGGCACAGGCCACAGCGCTCCAAGCCCTCGCCGAAGCCGAACAGGCTCTCGAGGATGCCCAGCAGCGCCTGGAGATTCTCACCAAGCGCCCTTCTCAATTCAGCGTTGACCAAGCGTACGCTAACATGTTGCTGGCAGAGAACAAACTGGATCAAATTCGTGAAATCATCACCCGCATCGAAAACCGTATGAAAAGGCACGTCAGCACCTACCAACCCTGGGAAAGCAAATCACTTTATCGAAAAATCCTCAAAAGGGTGCAGATTCAGCTGACCGAGGATCAAATCAATTACGAGCAGGCGGTATCCAAATACAACCAACTGCTCGAACCACCCAACGAAAATGACGTTGCCGTCGCCGAGGCAGAGCTAACGACAGCTCATGCGCAGCTTGAAGAGGCCCAGCGAGCGTGGCAACGTACCAAGGATGGATCCAGCCCGGCCGAGATCGCCCTGCTGGAAGCCCAGCTCGAGGATGCCCAGCGTGAATGGCGGCGCCTGCGCGATGGTCCGGATCCCGCCGACATTGCGGTGGCAGAAGCCCGCATCGCCGCGGCTCAAGCTACCTTAGAGCAGACTCACATCAGCGCACCCTTCAGCGGAACGATCACCCGCGTCGAGAACCAGCCCGGTGATCAGGTCAGCGCCGGAAGCCCGGCTTTCCGCTTGGACGATCTCTCCCACCTGTTCGTGGACCTGCAAATCTCCGAAGTAGAGATCAATCGGATCGAGGTTGGGCAAGCTGTGGTGCTGACCTTCGACGCCATACTGGCGAAAGAATATAATGGAAAGGTCGTTCAGGTCGCCACCGCAGGAACAGAACTGCTTGGCGTGGTTAATTTCAAAGTTACCGTTGAGTTAATGAACCCTAACGAAACCATCAAGCCGGGCATGACCTCATCGGCCAACATCGTGATCAGCCGACATCCTGATGTTTTGCTGGTCCCCAACCAAGCCGTCCGTCTCGAGCAAGGTAAACACACAATCCACATCTTGAAGAATGACGGCAGTCTAGACAAGATAGAAATCAGCCTGGGAGCAACCTCGGATACCCACAGCGAAGTCCTGGCGGGGGACCTACAAGTCGGGGATCGAATCGTTCTCAATCCCCCGGCGGTTCTTCCGACAGGTCCAGGGTCCCCGGGCCATCCATAAAAAATACTGGGCTTAGGAGTGCTTAATGAAATCCCTAGTCCAAAAGTAACGTATTTGTGTAAAGGTTGAATAAATTATGAAAAGAGTTCTCATCGCTATCGTGGTGCTGGCAGTGCTCGGGGGCGCCTTCTTCGCCTACCGCAGATTCAGCGCCCAACAACAGCAGGAAGCCATGCTAGCCGAGCTACAAACCGCGAATATCGAGCGCGGCACCCTGGTCGCTACCATCGGGGCAACGGGGAAAGTGCACTCCAATCAGAGCGCACTGCTCTCTTGGCAAACCTCTGGGACGGTCGAGCAGGTTAACGTTGAGGTCGGCGACCAAATCGTCAAGGATCAGGAGTTAGCCTCCATTTCCCAAACCTCCCTGCCCCAAAACGTGATCCTAGCGCAGGCTGATCTGGTCAGCGCCCAAAGGGAACTGGATAATCTGCTGAATTCCAGCCTGCAGCAGGCTCAAGCATTGCAAGCCGTCGAAGACGCCCAACAGGCCCTCGAGGACGCCCTCAACCCCGAGCTTGCCCAGGCGCGCGCCCAGGAAGCCATCGCCGACGCGGAGAAAGCGGTCGAGTTGGCTGAGCGAAGGCTGAGGAATCTGCAGTCCACTGCCAGCCAGGCAGACATTGACGCAGCTGAGGCGCAGGTTGTGCTAGCGGAAGACGCCCTAGAAAAAGCCAGGGAGAAATACGAGCCCTACGCTAACAAACCCGAAGATAACCTGACGCGCGCCAACCTACAGAGCAAATTAGCCGAAGCCCAGCAGACATATGACGCTGCGGTGCGCTATCTGAACAGCCTCTTGGGCACGGGCTCCCCCACGGAGATCGCGGTGGCGCAGGCCGACCTGAACACCGCCCAGGCGCAGCTGCTCGACGCTCAGCGGGAATACGAACGCCTCAAAGACGGCCCCAACCCGGCGGACATCGCCCTGCTGGAAGCCCAACTGGAAGAAGCCCAACGCGAGTGGGAGCGCCTCCAAGACGGTCCCGATCCAGCGGACATCGCTGTGGTTGAAGCCCGCATCGCCGCAGCTCAAGCAACTTTGGACCAAGCTCACATCACCGCACCCTTCGAGGGAATCGTCACCGATGTGATCAGCAAGCCCGGAGATCAAGTCAACCCTGGAACAATCGCTTTCCGCATCGATGACCTCTCCCGCCTGCTGGTCGACTTGGAAGTTTCCGAGATTGACATCAACCAAATCGAAGTTGGACAGCAGGTACTGATGAGCTTCGACGCGATTTTAGCGCAAGAATACACTGGCAACGTGCTGGAGGTCGCCCTGGTCGGTTCAGAACAGCAAGGTGTGGTCAACTTCAATGTGACTGTTGAGCTGCAGGACCCCGATGAGAGCGTGAAACCAGGGATGACCTCGGCGGTTAACATCGTGGTCAGCCAGCTGGAAGAGGCCCTGCTGGTTCCCAACCGGGCTGTGCGGGTACTGGAGGGACAGCGGGTGGTCTACACTTTAAGCTCGACCGGTGAGCTGGAGCCGATCCCGGTTATACTGGGTGCCAGCTCCGATACCCACAGCGAAGTACTGGATGGCGACCTACAAGAGGATGATGCGGTCGTGCTGAATCCCCCAGTAAACTTTGACTTTAACGGGCCTCCTCCCTTTGTGAGAAATCAGGATTAACCATGAGCGATCAAGTTGTGCTTGCAAAGGAGATCACAAAAGTATACAAAATGGGCGAGGTGGAGGTGCACGCCTTGCGCGGCTTGTCCATTGAAATCACCTCCGGTGAGATCTTGGCTATTATGGGGCCCTCCGGCTCCGGAAAATCCACGCTGATGAACATCTTAGGCTGCCTCGACCGCCCGACTTCCGGCGAATACTACCTGGAGGAAGAAAGCGTGGCCGATATGAGCGATGATCAACTGGCGGACATCCGCAACCGCAAGGTGGGCTTTGTCTTCCAGACCTTCAACCTGCTGCCGCGCTCCACAGCCCTGGCGAACGTTGAACTGCCCCTGCGCTATGCCAGCAACGGGAGGAACCGCCGTCAGCGTTCGCTGGATGCGTTGGAAGCCGTCGGGCTGGCAGACCGCGTGCACCACCGTCCAAACGAACTCTCTGGCGGTCAGCAGCAGAGAGTGGCCATCGCCCGCGCCCTAGTGAACAACCCAGCCATTGTGATGGCCGACGAACCGACCGGTAACCTGGACACCAAATCTGGGGAGGAGGTTATGAAAGTGCTGCTCAATCTGAACGAAGAGCGCGGCACAACTTTGATCATCGTCACCCACGATCCGGAGATCGCCAAGTTGACCCAACGCACCGTGCACATCCTGGACGGTAAGATTGAGGAGAGAGAGTAGATGAATTATTGGAGATCTACCATCGAAGCACTTGAAAGCCTAACAGCAAACAAGCTGCGCTCTGGGCTCACTATTCTGGGAATCGTCATCGGTGTAGGTGCGGTGATCGCTATGTTAGCCATCGGCACCGGGGCGGAGAACTCCATCACCGGCGAAATCCAAGACATTGGCACGAATTTACTATTCGTTTTCTCGGGTGGGGGTGAGGACGTACGCAACCCTAAGCCCCTGACCCTGGGCGACGTTGACGCCATCGCCGATCCCTTCCAGGCACCCTCAGTGACCGGCGTGGCCCCAATTTTGAGGGGCAGTGCTGAGGTCTCCTTCTCCGGGGAGAGCACAGTCACCACGTTGATTGGGGTCACCCCTGAATATGAGCACGTCCGCAACACCCCAGTAAGCGAAGGCGGATTCATCACCGAGGGGCACATTTTGGGCCGCTCAGCGGTCGTGCTCTTGGGCACCGATGTCGCCGAAGATCTCTTCGGGCGCACATCGGGGCTGGAAGGCGAAACTGTACGCATCGAGGGGCAGCCTTTTCGAGTGATCGGCGTACTGGAAGAAAAAGGCGGCTCCTCCTTCGGCAGCGAAGACGACCAGGTGCTGGTGCCGATGACCACCGCCCAGTCAAGGCTTCTACGCCGTTCGACGCGCGATCGGGTAGACGTGATTTACCTTCAAGCTGTCGACGCCGAAAGTGTGCCGCTCGCCGCCGAGGAAGTGTCTCAAATATTGCGCACCCGCCACCGTACAGCGATCGGCGCCGACGATTTCACCATCTTCAACCAGCAGGACTTCCTGGACGTAGCCGCCTCCATCACCGGTGTTCTGACCATCTTCCTGGGCGGGATCGCAGCCATATCCCTGCTGGTCGGCGGGATCGGCATCATGAACATCATGCTGGTTTCGGTTATGGAGCGCACTCGCGAGATCGGCCTGCGCAAAGCCTTAGGTGCCCGCAAACGCGACATCTTGATCCAGTTTCTGACCGAATCCTCGTTGCTCAGCCTGATCGGAGGTCTGCTGGGCATCGCCCTGGGTTGGGGAATCGCCGCCCTGGTGGGGCAGATTGCAGCAGCCAACGACGCTGACATCACCCCAGTGGTCGGTCTGGATGCAATCCTGCTGGCGACCTTGTTCTCGGCTGCCGTAGGGCTGTTCTTCGGCATCTACCCCGCCAACCGGGCTGCCAGCCTGGAGCCTGTGGAAGCGCTGCGCTACGAGTAGACCGCTCTCGCAAATCACCTCGCTCAAGTCGCCCTGCGGCGGCGAATCCACGCGCTCAGCGCCCAGCCCATCAGGGCAAACGGCCCAATCACCACGATTACCCAAATCAAAACATCCAAGATAAAACCGAAGATGGCCGTGAAGACCCCCCAAGCGTCGGCCAAGGTGCGCGCTGGTCGCCAGTTTGGGAGTCTCAAGTCGGGCCAAAGGGATTCCTTGGGGCGCAGATGCAGAGTGATGTGGGAATATTCGACGCTTTGCCAATGGCGGCTCTCTACTAGCCTTCCGGAGACCTTTTCGCTAATCAATGACCCCAATCCAAGCAATCCGCGCTTGGCAACATCGAAATTCGCCGCTGGCACTGCCAGCAGTAACGTGGCGTGCTTGCGGTCTTGGATGAACCAAGACTGGGAACTGATTAGGTAGCCACCGTACTCGGATATCAGGCTGACCGCCCGTTCAGTGACCCGATCTACGTTGGAGACCGCTAGCTCCAAGGTGGCGTTGTACACCACCAGCGGATCGCGAGGGGCTGGTGGGTGTTCCGGGTAAGCCGCGATCGGCGTGCTGAGCGGGTGGGAGGCGATCAACTCGGGGGCGTTCCCAGAACAACCCGCAACTAATACCAGCACTAAAATATAAAAAAAGCAACGTTGTTTGACGTTCATGCAGGCATCCTCCTTCGCCTGTGTTCTCGAAGATATCCCACACGGGTGCGCAAAGCGGTGCTTTGACCGTCTTCAAAAACTCGGTGTGAGAGTCAATTTGATCTTTGCTTTGGAGGGTAGCACGGCGCAGCGATGCCCGCTTGATATAGCGCTGACAAGGTTTTGACAATTGTCGTACGGCCGGATGGGGGTCGCGCAGCAGGGCAAACAGTTTCAGGGGCTACAAAACAAAGCGTCAGGTAAAACAACCTGGGGAAAACTTAAAAATTCCCCCTTGACAAAATCGAAATTTGGTATACAATTATACAAAGATACAATTATACAATCGTACAATAATACAATTATCAAAGGGAGCCACAATGATCCCCAAATCTCTAAAAAATCCAGAAAACGACTTCCCTGACGAGCCGGAGACATGCGAATTGAAGTAGACCTGCGCTCAGGTATCCCAATCTACGTGCAGATTATGGACCAAATTAAACACCTAGTCGCCACGGGCGCTTTGCAACCTGACGACCAACTTCCCACCGTTCGCCAATTGGCGGCAGACCTAAGAGTGAATTTCAACACTGTGGCGCGCGCTTATCGCCTGCTGGATGAAGAAGGCTTGATCTCCACCCAACACGGCCGCGGCACCTACATCCTGCCCCGTCCCTCCGAAGAAAGTTCAGACAGGCTGCGCCGCCAAGATTTGAAGTGGCTCACCCGCCACTACCTGAACGAAGCGGCTCAACTGGACCACTCCGCCGCAGAGGTGCGCGAAATTTTCGAACGCTACCTCAACCAGTGGCTCGAACGCGGCTCACCCCCGCCGGAACACGAGGGCTAGAAACCCGTTTCGCACCCAACTGCACGAAGAGATTGGCTTGTCGACGAGACACGCTGCGCTGCGGCGTAACCATACAAAAGAATTCTCACCCACCATTAAGATTGTTTGTTAAAAGAGGTTAGCTATGAAAAGGATCAAAGCCCAAATAAATCAATTCGAAGGCATGGACACCAACCTGCGCGTGAACGGCGTTGCTGCTATCCTGTTCAGCATTTTTACCCTGCTGGCGTTCGTTGGCGGGTTCTTGCTGCTCATCAGTGAAGTAAACATTGGACTGAGCGTCGCCTATATGACCATCATGGTTCTGATCGGCCTGTACCTCTTGTTCGCTCTGAAAATCGCCGACCAGTGGGAAAAGAGCGTCGTGCTGCGCCTCGGGCGCTACCGCGGCTTGTTCGGGCCCGGTCTATTCTGGATCGTGCCGGTTGTGGACAGGGTTCCGGCGTGGATCGACCACCGCGTGATGGTGACGCCCTTCAGCGCCGAGAAGACGCTCACCAAGGACACCGTACCGGTAGACGTAGACGCGGTGCTTTTCTGGATGGTCTGGGACGCCGAGAAAGCCGCCCTGGAGGTGGAGGAGTACAGGTCCGCCATCGCCTGGGCCGCCCAGACCGCCCTACGAGAGATCATCGGGCAGATGGACCTGGCCGATATCCTGGTGGGGCGCGCCAGGATGGACGCCGACCTGCAGAGGATCATCGACGAGCGCACCACCCCCTGGGGTGTCTCGGTGCAGTCGGTGGAAATTCGCGACATCGTCATCCCCCAGGAATTGGAGGACACCATGTCCCGCCAAGCACAAGCCGAGCGCGAGCGCCAGGCGCGAGTGATCTTAGGCGAATCCGAAAAACAGATCGCCGATTCCTTCTCCGAGGCCTCCAAAGCTTATGCCGATAACCCCACCGCCTTGCACCTGCGGGCGATGAACATGCTCTTCGAGGGGTTGAAAGAGAAAGGCGCCATGGTGATCGTACCCAGCAGTGCGGTGGACACCATGAATCTGGGAGGCCTGATGGGTACCACCGCGATGGCGGCTGGAGCTAAGGGTCTAACCCATCAACACCCGGAAGAGTAAACGTATCAGGACTTTCATCATGAAACGGATAAGAATCTTAATCCTTGCTGTTGCCTTGGTGTGGGCAAGCGTGATTCTTGCCGCTTCCAGCATCCTGAACGGCACAGCTTACAAATCCAAATTGTTGATTATCCTTGGAGGCGGTGCCGCCGCGACCATCATCTTGCTGGGAGGCGGCCTGCGCCGTTTGACGAAATGATCACCACCGCCTAACAATGAGGCGGGCAGCATCCACAAGATAATGAGATTAGGACTTACGCAGATCAAGGGTAAGGGTGTCCCCAACTGAGTAAATTCTGGAATTTTTTGGAGGATCCAAAGTATGACCAAAGCGATCCAATGGGAGTACCGCGTCGAGATGTTCGGCTCCGCGTTGCGGAGCCCAAAAGAAGAGGAACTTGAGAGCGTGTTGAATGAATGGGGCGAAGAGGGCTGGGAAGCGATCAGCGTTTTCCAAGCCTCGGGCAGTAACAAGATTCGCGTCGTCGCCAAACGCCCGTTGAGCAGCACAGAGCGGCGACGGCGCAGCCGGCCCGGTTGGGAATGGTAAGCAGCTTTTTTTACCATTCTTGGGTGTTTCACGTGAAACGGGAAGCAGCGTTTAATCCGGAAAACGGATTAGAGACAATAAACTTTTCAGTATTCAATCCAACTCAAGACTTGTCATGTTTCACGTGAAACATGCTATGCTGGTAAACTGTGATTAGATAATACTTGTTTCAAAAGCTATGGACATCGCCGCTCGCATTCTCAACGCCTCCTTGATAGTCGCCATGCCGCTGGCGCTGGGCGTCTATCTAGCCCGCCGGCTGAAGGCCGAATGGCGCTTGTACGGCGTTGGAGCGCTGACCTTTGTGGCCTCCCAAGTGCTCCACATTCCCTTCAACGCCTGGGTGCTAGCGCCAGCAGTGCGCTCTCTCGGGTTGGCAGAAGCCCGCGCCGGATGGCCCTTGGCTCTCTTAGCCCTGCTCTACGGGTTGTCCGCCGGTCTCTTTGAGGAATCCTTCCGCTATCTTGTTTACCGCTTCGGTGTTAAGGAGGCCCGTTCGTGGGGAGCTGGGCTGATGTTCGGGGCGGGGCACGGGGGTATCGAAGCCGTGATCCTAGGGGGTTTGGCGCTCTACGCATTGGTTCAGGCGCTCTCGCTGCGTGGGGTGGACCTCAGCGCCATCTACCCGCCGGAGAGCGTCGAACTCGCCCGCTTGCAATTGGAAGCCTATTGGGGAGCTCCGTGGTACGCGGCCCTGCTGGGCGCAGTGGAGCGCGCTGCCGCCCTGCTCTTCCACCTCAGCGCGGCTGTTCTGGTGTTGCGATCCATCACCCGGCGCAACCCGCTTTGGCTGGGTGCCGCGATTGGCTGGCATACCGCAATCAACGCCGTGGGGGTCTTCGCCGTTCAAAACTGGAACGTTTATATCGCCGAGTTGCTGATTACAGCGTTTGGGCTGGCCAGCCTAACGCTGATCTTCCTGCTGCGTGACCCTGAGAAACCGGTTCAGCAAGCACCCCCGCCAGCTGAACGAACCGCGATCAAAATCCAACCGCCCGAACCCACCCTGGAGAATCTGGAGGACAGCAGGTATACTTAGGCGCATTGCGTCTTTTCCGGATATTGACTATGTCTGAGATTTCAACGTCACACAATAACGAGATGATCGTCCTTAAGGAGCTCAGCAAATCCTTCGGCAAGGTGCTGGCGGTCGACCGCTTGACGCTCAGCGTGCGCGCCGGTGAGATTTTTGGCTTACTGGGGCCCAACGGGGCGGGTAAAACCACCACCATCCGCATGCTCAGCGCGCTGATCGCCCCCACAAACGGCGACGCCTGGGTCTCCGGCTACAAAATCGGCGCGCAAGATCGCCAGATCCGCCGCATTGTGGGTATCCTGACCGAAGCGCCAGGCCTCTACGACCAGCTCAGCGCCGAGCGTAACCTGTCTTTTTTCGCCGAGATGTACGAGGTAGCCGACATCCCCGGCCAGGTTGAGCGCTATCTGCGCATGCTCGGGCTGTGGGAGCGGCGCTACGAAGCTGTGGGCACCTTCTCCAAAGGTATGCGCCAGAAACTAGCCATCGCCCGCGCCCTGCTGCACGAGCCGAAAGTGCTTTTTTTGGATGAACCAACCAGCGGCCTGGACCCCGAAGCGGCTCGCCTGGTGCGCGAGTTCATCGCCGAGCTGAAGCGCGAGGGGCGCTCCATCGTGATGTGCACACACAATCTGGACGAAGCTGACCGCCTATGCGACCGCATCGCGGTCTTTAAAACCCATTTGGTAGCGCTGGACACACCCACAGCCCTGCGGCGCAAGCTGTACGGGCGGGCGGTGGTTTTCCACTTGCGCGAAGCGAATGCGGAGCTTGCTGAGATCATCCGCGGCTATGACTTCGTTCAAAATGTTGAAGCCGTGGAGGACAAACTGGTGGTCACACTGGAGGATCCCGAGGGCAACAACCCCATCCTGGTGCGAGCCTTGGTGGAAACTGGCGCTGAAATCCAATTCCTGGGCGAACTACGCCGCAGGTTAGAAGATGTTTATCTGCAACTGGTGAAATGACGATGAGAAAAATATGGGTTCTGGTGCGCAAAGAATGGGGGGAGGTTTTCAAAAACCGGTTTGTTTTTTTTACCGTGGCTTTTCTACCCCTGCTTTTCACCGTGCTGCCCCTCGTGATACTCTATTTCAGCGGCACCTCGGGCGATTTAGCTGGCATCTCCGGGACGGACATGCCCCCGCAGTTCACCGAGTTGTGCGGGGGGTTGAGCGGCAGCGAATGCATGCAGTACTTCATCGTTACCCAGTTCATGCTGCTCTTCATGCTGGTGCCGATGATTGTCCCGATCACTTTCGCCTCCTACAGCATCGTGGGGGAAAAAACCACCCGCACCCTGGAGCCACTGCTCGCCACACCCATCACCACAATGGAACTACTGACCGGTAAAGCCCTGGCGGCGACCATCCCGGCGGTGGGAGCCACTTGGCTCAGCTTTGCGCTCTACGCCATCGGAACGCGCCTGTTGGCCGTCAGCCCTAAGGTGTTGAGCAAGCTCTTCAATCCCCTCTGGCTGACGGCAGTATTCGTGGTCGGGCCGCTACTCTCCATCGCCGCCGTCAGCATCGCGGTGATGATCTCCTCGCGGGTGAACGACCCGCGCGTGGCTGAACAAATCTCAGCGCTCTTCGTACTTCCGCTGATCGGCTTGTTCATCGGGCAATCCACCGGCCTGATTTTCGTCAACGAAAGCCTGATCCTGTGGATGGCGGCTGGATTGCTGGTCATCGACGCCGGGCTGCTGGCCTTCGCTACCCAACTCTTCCAACGTGAGACGATCCTAACGCGCTGGAAATAAGCCCGTTGTGCGGCAAAAGGCAAGTATCTGGAGAGAATGAAATCTGAAATTCTATGGATCAATTAGAAGCAGTTGAGAAAACAGAAGATATCAAATCAGCCTATCGGAATACACCAATCAGTTCATTGTTGGAATATCATAATTTAGGCCGACCACTGGACGAATACAACAAGGCAGCACTGTTGATTGGGATGTGCATGGATCATCGCAAGCGATTGCGATTGCCGGATAATTTTGCCTATATCATTCGGACAGGGGGTGCGAATTTGCGATATAGTGAGTTCAAAGTATCCTATGCGATTGCAGTGGGAGGGGTCAAAGCACTGGCACTTATTGGTCACAATCAATGTGGGATGGTAAACCTGAACTCGAAAAGAAAGCAATTCGTCCAAGGATTGGTAGAGAATGGGGGTTGGGAAAAGCAGAGAGCCGAAGAACATTTTTGGCATTATGTGCCGATGTTTGAAATCGGAAGCGAGATCGAATTTGTAAAGAGTGAGACCAATCGGCTTCGATTGCGATATCCGAAAGTCATTGTGGCCCCGCTAATGTATCGAGTACAAGATAGTCTTCTATACTTTATTCGAGAGAGTTAGACTGTGTATCAAACGAGACAAAATGCCGCACAACCCCGCGTGGTGCTGACCGGGCTGACGCCCGAGGGTACACGGCGCGAAAAATCACAAAAGGTTACGTGCAAAGGTTGTTTCAGGTTCACGCCGCCCGGCAGCACACGCCCCCGATAGGCAATCATAGACAGATCCACTAAAAAAAACCAAAACCTGCTTTCTAAGGTAGAATGGGGTTAGAAGCACCTTTTTAAGGCCATCATAATAGATGAGAGATAAGATAAAACCCTACGCCTCATTGATCGTCGCGCTACTGCTCATCCTGCTGGCGCTCCCCGCTGCCGCCCAAGAATCCGACGAGGCGCTCGTTTTAAGCCTTTCCAGGAATTTTGGCTACGGCGGTGGGAACAGAATCCAGGGAACCTTTAGCCTGAAGGCTACAGGCCCAGAAGACCTGGTGCGCGTGGAGTTCTTGATCGACGGCGAGGTGGTCGCAACCGATGAAGAAGCCCCATACCGCTACCAATTCAATACCGCCAGCTACGCAGTTGGCTCCCACACCTTCTCCGCCCAGGGCTACACGGCGGACGGCTCGCAGATCAGCTCCAACCAGTTCAGCCGGGAAATGATCAGTTCGCAGCGCGCCTGGGATGACGTGCGTAATATCCTGGTGCCGCTCCTGCTGGTCATCGCTGTCCTAGCAGTTGTAGGCACTTTGGGCTCCGCGCTGTTTGGCCGCAAGAAGGAGCACAAGCCGGGTGAGTATGGTATGGCCGGTGGGACGGTGTGCCGGCGCTGCGGCTTCCCCTTCTCTCGAAATTTCTTGTCGCCCAACCTGATGGTGGGCAAACTGGTGCGCTGCCCGCACTGTGGCAAATGGGGGATTCTCCCCAGAGCCTCCGCCGCCGAGCTGGAGGCAGCCGAGGCCCGCCTGGCTCAAGAAAGCCAGGGTACGCTGGAAGCGCCCAGCGAGGAGCAGCGTTTACGGCGCATGCTCGATGAATCGCGCTTCGATGATTGAGGTCAGTTAAAGCCGTAACTGGAATAGGACCCAACCATCAATCCAAATTACATATTATATTGTAATTATATTATGTAGTGCAATATATTTTGTATTTCGTACTTCTCCCCCATTAAGCTCCTTGTTGGCGTCCCCAGTCCTCTAGCGTCTCCTCCACCAAATCCAGATAGGCGTCTAAGGCTTGAATGCGTTCGGCGAAAGCCTCCCCCATCAAACCCAGCTGCTGGCAGGCTTCCCGCCAAGCTGTAACAGCGGGGTGTTCATCAGACAGAGAGCAGATCACCAACGTCCAGGTGCGCATTAAAGGCCAGAGCATATCCAGCGGCTGCTCTGAAGCCAGTATGGAGTCGAACGCCCGCGTGTAATACGTTCGCCGGTGCGGATGCAGTCGCACGGGGCGCGAGTCATCCAGAGCATCCAATGCCGCTCCCCACTCATTAGTCCACCCTTCCAGGGTCTGGGAGTCCACATTGGGTCCCCCCAGCAACCCTAGAGCCCCGGCGTACAATCCGGGCTGCCCCACTGTCTGTGCGCGCGCTGGGAATTCAAGCAGAAAACGGCGTTCAGCAAGCGGCACTCCCGTCAGGCCGGCGACGGCGTTGACAGCGTGGTCCACCGCTTTTAGGTAGGCAGTGATCTCCTCACGGTCCGCGGTGGGCGGGTTGAACTGGTATCCCAACCAGATTTGACGGGCGTGTTCAGCCTGTCCCTGAGCGCGCTCCAGCACCATATCGGGGCGGTGGAACATCCCCCGCACACTGGCTTGGGTGAAATCCATGAAGTGGCGCGTGTCGTGTAGGATTGTGGCATCACAAATGGTGGGGCCCAACCAGGGGTGCAAACGCAGCTCGCGCGTCTCACGATAATCCCCTTGAAAATGATGGGCGATGTCCAGGTGCACATGTTCGGTCAGGCGCACGATCTCCCGGTTTACCTGAGGGGCTTGATTATGGATGAAAACCAGGTCTACATCGCCGGCGCCCCCCAAAAGTGGTCTCTCATAGAGCACAGAGCCGTGCAGATATGCGGCGATCAAGCCGCGATCGGCACGGGCGCGCTTTCTCACGGTCTCTTCGGCAACTTTAGTCAGGATTTCAGGGGTGACGCGCATGGAATCGACTCCGCTCTACTCGTGCAGATTAGCTACCCGCTTCAACTTCCAAGGGCAGTTCCCGCTGGAAGGGGGGCAGCTTCAAGCTCTGACGGATGCGGTTCTCCACCCACTTCAAGCTCTGGGGGTCGGCGACGTAATTCAAATTGTTTGTGTCCATACCCAAGACCGGCACACCGAGATGATCTTCACCGAAGAAATCCTCATAGGCTCGGTTGAGCTGGTCAATGTATGCGATCTCCATCTCACGCTCGTAAGGCCGGTCGCGCAGCGCGATGCGCTGCATGAGCACTTCGGTGTCGGCTCGCAGGTAAACGATCAGGTCGGGGGATGGAATCTTCTCCGCCAGCGCCTGGTGAACCTGGTAGTAGGTTTCATATTCATCGCCGGCGAGGTTGATACCCGCGAAGAGGGCATCTTTATCGAAGGTGTAGTCGGCGATCAGGTGAGCGCCCCTTGTCAACAACTCGGGCACCGCCCGCTGCTGGTGGTAGCGGCTGAGCAGGAAAAAGATCTGGGTTTGAAAAGCGAAGCGTTCGCGGTCCGTGTAGAAATCTGCTAAAAAGGGGTTTTCCTCAAAGACTTCGAGCAGCAAATTGGCTTCAAACGCAGGGCGCAGAAGTCGAGCCAGGGTGGTTTTACCAACGCCGATGGCGCCTTCGATTGCGATGTACATAGCAGATTGGTGATCCTTAATCTTGAAGATTTTCGTGCCGGTGTTACCCACCGTAAGGATACCAGTCTTTGGCGCAGGCTGCAACAGGGAGAGGGAGTCTCACGTTGGAAAAACGCCTGACTCGCGCCTGGCGTATTAATCACACTTATTGCATTATAATTGAATTGCCTCAAAATGATACCTATCATATAAGGAGGAAATATGGCCGGACTAAATCGCGTCCAACTCATTGGTTACCTGGGAAGGGATCCAGAAACGCGCTTCACGCCCACCGGCAGCAAAGTGTGCAACTTCAGCGTGGCGGTCACCCGCCGCTGGAAATCCAGCGAAGGGGAAGCCAGAGAAGCCACCGACTGGTTCAACGTGGATGCCTGGGGACGCCTGGGGGAGATCTGCCAGGAGTACCTCAGCAAAGGGCGCCTGGTGTTCATCGAAGGGCGCCTGCAGACCGATCGCGTCGAGCGTGAAGGTGAAACTCAATATTACACCAAAGTGATCGCCAATCAAATGCAAATGCTCGACCGCAAACCGGAGGAGCCAGAACTGCCAGAGGAAACAGCCGAATAACAAGGGCTTACTCTGATTGCGACCTCAGATCGAGGTCAACCTGGAACGCAAAACTCTCTGAAAGCTTATTGTTAACAAATCAGGTCCCAGATCCACCTGCGGACCTGGTGCTGGCGCGCCCCATCGGACTGGATCAGCCCTGGAAATTTGTGGTGGTAAGCGCCGGGCTGGAGTAAAATTAGGGTCGGGCGAGGCCATCCGAGATGGTCGTGATGATTGTCAAACATGAGGGGTTGGAGGGACAAGCGGTGAAGGAAGCGGATTTTCGAACTTTTCTAAAAAGAGGCGGGCGCTCTCCCAGCGCCATCAAGCGGGTCATCGCCCACCTCAAGGAGTACCAGGGATATTTGGAGGCGCACGGGGCGGCTCTGGATGATGCCGGCGATGAAGAACTGCGGAGCTACGTGGATTGGGTCGAGCGCGCCTCGAAAACGTCCGCCAAAACACACCTGTGGGCGCTGCGCTACTACTACCAGTTCGTAGAGAATGATGACCTGGAGCATCTATCCAACGCACTGCGCCAGGAGCGCATCCAGCGCAAACCCTTCGCGCTTAAGGATTTTCGCGGCGTGCAAAGCGAGCATGTCGAGAAACTGGCTGCCGTTGGCATCAGAAACATCAAGCAGATGTTAAAAGCAGGGAAAACGCCCGCAGACAGAAAAACTCTTGCAGAAAAAAGCGGCGTCCCGTTGGAGAGCATTCTGGAATTGGTCAGGCTGTCCGATCTGGCGCGCATCCCTGGGGTGAAGGGGGTGCGCGCCCGGCTTTACGTCGACGCCGGCGTGGACAGCGTCGAGAAGATGGCCTCTTGGGACCCGCACGAGTTGCGCACTATGGTGGTTGAGTTCGTCGAACGGACTGGCTTTGAGGGCATCGCCACGCTGCCCGCCGAAGCCCGCTACACCGTCGATCACGCCCGCAAACTGCCGATCATGGTGTCATACGAGGACGACTAGATCATCTAATATTTGGTACCAGAAATTTTGACAGCGAACAGTTTTAAATGATTCATTACCCAATCGTATTCATCGGATCCCATCCCCACGGTTCCCTTCCTCCCAGGAGTGGGGGACAGGATATAAAGGTAATTTTGGGCGGTTTTACCGCCCAAAAAACACCTAGCGCCATTAGCCCCTCCCCCGAATTGGGGGAGGGGTTGGGGTGAGGGTTCCAAAAAATACCCTAATGGTATGGAATTCTCGTCGTTATGACCGATACGGAGGAAAGCGATGTTCATCCCCAGTCTGATCCTCAAACAACTTTATACTTTCGGGAGCTTGGAGAACTTGGAGAGGGGGATCAAATTCTCCCTCAAGAACCGCCTCAGCGACGCCAGTTTAACCGAGTTAGTGAGCATTAAGATCGATGGGAAATCGATCCCTAAAGAGGCCATCCGCATGGACCTGGGGGATGGGGAAGGACTCAAACCCGATCAAATATCCCCCGACAACCCGGTGGATTTCCCCCTGCGCAGGATTGTGGACATTTCAGTGGACATTGCTGCCTTGGAGATGGGCAAGCACAAGATCGAGATCACCTTCAAGGCCAAGCCCTTCGGGAAGCTGAGCTTCAGTGTGGATGACGCCATCACCGAGCCGGACGAGCATCTCGTGCGTATCCCGCGTGACAGCACAGACGATTACCAGGAGAGCATTATCCGAGAGCGGCAGGGTTTCGTCGAGACCTACACTGGCAAAAAGCTGGAGCACCTGACTCAATACTCCTTCGACCCCCATACCACCAAGGGGAACATTGAGAACTTCACCGGGGTGGCGCAGGTGCCCATCGGTTTCGCCGGCCCGCTCCAGGTCAACGGCGAGCACTCCCAGGGGGAGTTCCTGATCCCCCTAGCCACCACAGAAGGGACGCTGGTGGCTTCCTATAACCGCGGCATGAAGGTGCTCAACCTGAGCGGCGGCGTCAAGTGCACCGTGGTGGACGACGTCATGCAGCGGGCGCCGGTTTTCGTGTTCAACGACGCTCGCGAGGGGCGCGAGTTCGTCAAGTGGGTACAAGAAAATATGCCTCAAATCCGGGATGAAGCCGAAGCGACTTCCAACGTAGCCGAACTGGCGTATGTGGATCCCTACCTTGCGAACAAATTCGTCTATCTGCGCTTCAACTTCCGAACCGGGGATGCCGCCGGGCAAAACATGGTGGGGCGCGCCACCTTCGCGGCCTGCAGTTGGATCATTGACAATTACGCCGGGGTCAAGCACTTCTACCTGGAATCCAATTTTGCCACCGACAAGAAGGCCTCCCAGATCAACATCATGCGCACGCGCGGCAAGCGCGTCACCGCCGAGGCCACGGTCAAGCGCGAAGTGCTCATCCAGCACATGCGCGTCGAACCGGAGAGCTTTACCTACCTGCATGGGATTTCTAACGTGGGAGCGATTCTCTCCGGAGCCAACAATAACGGTCTGCACTCAGCCAACGCCATCACTGCCATGTTCATCGCCACCGGTCAAGACGTAGCCAACGTCTCAGAGTCCTCCGCCGGGATCATCTACACCGAACTGACCCCCAAGAACGATATTTACCTCTCCATCACGATCCCTTCGCTGATCGTGGCCACCTACGGCGGCGGGACTGGTCTGGCAACCCAGCGCGAGTGCCTGGAACTGCTGGGCTGCTACGGGAAGGGCAAAGTTAACAAGTTCGCCGAGATTGTAGCGGGGGCAGTGATGGCTGGAGAGATCTCTTTAGCTGCTGCCATCATTTCCACCGATTGGGTTTCCAGCCACGAGCGCTATGGACGAAACCGCTAATATTCCACAAATTTTTGGAGCGCTACCATGCCTACCGAATCTGCCACACAAGCCCTCAGCATCCTGCGGGATGGGAGCCAATTCCAATGGTACGTCATCCCGCTCTTCGCTTTCGTAGTCTACATCTACGCCGTGGAGGTCGAGCGGCGCAACTGGAACCTGGTCTTCGCCGGTTTGGCTTTTTGGGGGATGGACTGGTTCAACGAGATTTGGAACTCGCTGTTCTTCCACTTTTCGGGTGAAGCCCCGGTATGGGGAGCTCCGGGCGACACAGCCTACCTGATCCTGATCGGGTTGAACATCGAAATTAGCTTCATGTTCGCCATTGCCGGGATCGCCTTCGGCAAGATGCTGCCCCCCGATAAAGGCATCAAGGTGTTGGGGATCCCCAACCGTTTGTTCATCGCCATCGCCGGGTCAGCGTTTGCCGTTTTTGTGGAAGTGCTGCTGAACGCAGTCGGGGCGCTGACCTGGGATTGGCCCTGGTGGGACGCCAACTCTCCCTGGTTGATCTTCCTCTTCGGCTACCTGCACTTCTTCCTGGTCTCCTTCTGGGTGCACGATATGGATACGGTCAGGAAGAAAACCATCACGGTGGGGATCATCTACGCGGTGGATATCCTCGCTATCCTGGTTTTCGGGGTGGCACTGGGTTGGATTTAGGACATATTGAATGAGTCAATCTCCGCATCAGTTGGATATGAGTCTATCGAGATACCCGGCGACTGCCCTCTGGGTGCTTCGCGAAAGTCGTTGATTATCAATGGAATCTCCCTTTCTCTCTTTGAGATACTACGTTCTCAAAGAGAACGGGAGCGCTTCGCGGGCAACTATTACGAAGCCTGCCCCCGCAGGGCGACTTCGCAAACCGTTGGTGCAGAATCCCTGGTTTGAAGACCAGGGCACGCATCTGCCGAAGGCCAGTTTACGATAATTCGTGTCAATTCGTGGAATTCGTGGGCGATTTTCTTTATTTATTCACAGGGATCAACACTTCACAAGAGAAGGATCGTATCTACACATGAGCCATATAGAGGACAAAATTCGCCAGCTAGAGGGTGAAATCGAAGAATTGAAACAGCAGTGGCCGGCCCATTCGGTCAGCCCGGCTTTGCTCCAGCAACTGGAGGACCTGGAGGAGCAGCTAGAGCGATTGAAAGCTCAATTAAAACAAAAACCCCCCAGTGGCGGTTCAAATTCGTCAACTTCCACGAGAGATGTTTGATTTACAAAGCCCCATGTAAAACAATGGTGATTAGTTTTGAGGGCGTTTTTTGCAGCAATGGGGAGAAAATCAGGGTAAAATCTATCTGCGGACGGAAACAAACGATATCAACCCTTCAGGAACAACCTGAAACGAACTGAAGTCATGCCTACCAACCTACCGCCGGAATATTACGAGGTCGAAAAGCAGTATAAAGCCGCCACGGACGCGGTTGAAAAAGCCACCCTGCTAGAAGAGCTGCTCAGCACCATCCCCAAGCATAAGGGCACCGACCACCTGCGGGCTAACCTGCGCCGCAAGCTCTCCAAACTGAAGACCGCAGCGCGCTCCAAAAAAAGCACCAGCCGGCAAGTCTCAGTCTACAACATCAGCAAGGAAGGCGCCGGGCAGGTGGTGGTGATCGGCCCTGCCAACGTGGGCAAATCCTCCCTAGTTGATAAGCTGACAAACGCCAGCCCAGAGGTCTCCGAAGCGCCCTTCACCACGTGGCAGCCCACCCCAGGGATGATGCCCATCAGAAACATCCAGGTGCAACTGATCGATACCCCGCCCCTGAACCCTGAGTACGTTGAAGCGGATATGTTCAACCTGCTGCGTAAAGCTGACTTACTGCTGCTGATGGTGGACCTTGAAACGGACCCCGTCCAACAGCTTGAAGATTCGCTCGCATTGCTGCGCGCCCAGCGCATCATCCCCCAGCATATGGCGGATGAGTACTCCGAGGGGGGACTGCGCCGCTATTTCTTCAAGCCCTGTCTGGTGCTGGCCAATAAATGCGACGATGAATACGATTTCGAGCTATACGAAATCTTTCGCCAACTCCTGGAAGGGGATTGCCCCATGATGCCCGTCTCGGTAAAGAGCGGCCGCAACCTGAAGAAGATGAAAAAAACCATCTACCAGCGCTTAGGCATCATCCGGGTGTATTCAAAAGCACCGGGTCAAGAGCCAGATCTGAACTCCCCCTTCGTGATGCCCAAGGGCAGCACAGTTGCCGAATTCGCTCGCAAAGTGCATCAAGATTTCTACGAAAACCTGAAGGCTGCTCGCATCTGGGGGCAGAGCGCCGCCTTTGAAGGGCAAATGGTCAGCCGCGACCATGAACTGCAGGACGGGGATGTGATCGAATTGAGCATCTAATCCCATCTCCGAACAAGAACCGCCCAACCGGATCGAGCTTAAGACACAGATCCGCGCTTCCTTAACCAGAAAACGCCCCACACATCAGCGGGGCGTCTTCAATTTCCGCCTAAAAAGTCATCTAGGTTACCGGGATGGCTTCCAACTGCTCAATCATGTCTTCGAGCACGTTGAAGCCGCCCTGCCAGAACTCAGCCTTGCTGATGTCGATGCCGGCTTCCCCCAAGATGCGCATGGGGGAATCGGAGCCGCCGGCTTCCAAGATTTTGATGTAGCGGGGTTTGAAGGCTCCGCCCTCCTCCCGGTACTGCTGGTAAAGTGAGAGCACCAGCAGCTGTCCAAAAGCGTAGGCATACACATAGAATGGCACACGCAGGAAATGGGGGATGGAAACCCACTCCCAGCGGAATTCCTCGCTCAACTCAACAGCGTCTCCAAATTGAGTCTTGATGTTCTCCATGTAAGCCTCGGACAAGCCATCCACTGTGACGCCCTCCTGAACCATGTCGTGGGCGGTGCGCTCGAAAAGGGCGAAGAAAGCCTGGCGCATGATGGTGGCGTAAGCATCATCCACCTGGCGGAAGAGGATATCGCGGCGCACGTCGGGGTCGTCCTCCTCTTCCAGCAGGCGGTCGATCAGCAGCATCTCGCCGAAGGTGGAAGCGTTCTCCGCCAAAGGCAGCGCCGAGTGAAAAGTGAACATGGTGTGGTGGGCAGCCATCATCGAGTGGATGGCGTGGCCCAGTTCGTGAGCCAAAGTAGCTACATCGTCTGCTTTACCTTGGAAATTCTGCAGCACCCAAGGCGTCACCCCAGGCTCAACGGAGGCGCAAAAGGCCCCATCTTGTTTGCCTTTGCGGACTTCGCTGTCGATGTGCTCTTCCTCGAAAACTCGCTGGGCTAGTTGGGCGATGCGCGGCTCGAAATCATGGAACGACTCCAGCACCAGATGGACCGCCTCGTTGAAATCATAGCTCTTGTCGGATTCAGCGACCGGGGCGTAAATGTCGTAGCGGCGCAGACGCTCCATTCCCAGCCACTTGGCTTTCAGCTTGAAGAAGCGCTGGAAAAGGGGCGCGTTCTGCTCACAAACATCCAAAAGCGTATCGACGACTTCATCGGGCAGGTCGTTGACCAGATTGCGCTTAGATATCGGGCTGGTGTAATTGCGCAACCCCACATTCTCGGAATGCCAATCACGGATCAGCGTCTGGTACATCTGCCCCAGGATCGGTCCGTCGTCCCCAAATACGCGATACAGTTCTTGGTAAGCCGCAGCCCGTAAGTCAGGGTCGTGGCTGCGAACCAAGACGCTCAGTTGACCGCGGGTCATCTCTTTGACCTGGCCATCTACCTCCACCTTGAAGACGTAGCGGTTGGTGATCGAGTCATAAAGCCTGACGAGGGCGTTGTTGCCGGTTACGTTCTTGATGTTGACGATTTTCTCCTCGGGCTCTGTGAGCGTGTGCGGCTTGAAGTGGCGCATCTCCTCCAGCCAATAGCGGTAACCATCAGATCGGGCCATCAGCCGCTCGGCGTTCTCGTCGTCGAGCTCCTTCCACCACAGCTCAAAGAAGAGCACGCGATTGTAAAGTTCAGCCGTGAACTGCTGGACGCGGGCTTCCAAAGCCTGCGCTTCCTGGTTCTGAGTGTCCTCAGAGAACAAAAGTCCGGCGTAGGAACTCACGCGCTGAAACAGGGCAGTGATCTTCTCCATCCCCTTGACGGCGTCCATGAACTCCTCAAAGTCGATCTCGGGGACTAAATCCTCGCGCAGGGCCTCGAATTGACCGACTTTGGTCTCCAACTCCTCAAAGGCCGCCTCCAGCTCTGAGCTGTCGTGGGCAGGGAAAAGGTCATCAAGGCTCCAGCGGGTTAGGTTGTACGTTGTGGTCATAATTGTCTCTCTCGTTCCTTAAAAAGTGTTTCTTGGTTAAATGGTTAGAAAAATCCGGCGTCCATTATACACGAAAGTTCAGCTGGTACGCCGCGTTTCTGACTGGAGTAGCAACCCCAATGGGGGCAGATTATCCGTCAGCTCTGGGTATAAAGCGTAATATTCCTCTCGCAGCAGGTCCATCATCAGGTTATCGTACAATTGACCGCCTTTGAAGATGGACTGGCGCTGCCGCACGGAGACTTTGAAGCCTGATTTTTCCGCCAGCCCTACGGCGCGCGGGTTGCCGCTGTGAGTCCACAGGCGCACCACTCGCAGCCCCAACTCTTGGAAGAGGAACGCCAACAGCACCTCTTGCGTGTCGTATGCCACCCCCGTGCCCCAGAAGGGTCTTGCGATCTGGATGCCGATGGTCACGTCCCAGCGAGGATCCAAACCGGAGTACACCACGCTGCCGGCGCACTCACCGGTCTCTTTTAACTCGATCATGAAGCGCCCATCGTTGCGGTCGTAGGAAAATTCGCGCTTCTCAAAGCGCCCCATGACCATCTTTTCGGTGTAATCCGGGGGCAGTGTTTTGCTCCAAGCCTGGGTCGCCAGGTCATTGCGCAGGTCTGCCAAAAACTGCATATCTCCGGGCCGCTCCTCGCGCAGCAGGATTCGTTCTCCTTCAAGCGTCATTGTCACCACCTCCTCGCACCTCCCACTCAGGGCGCAAAATGTCCATGACCACCACATCGAAGTATTCCCCTCCCCGAAATCCTGCCCGCCGCATTCTGCCAGCCTCTATAAAACCGTGCCGCTGGGCGAAAGCCAGCCCACCTTGGTTCCAGTCAGCGATCCAGATCGAGACGTTGTGGGCGGCGGTGTTGCCAAATAGATATTGGAGCAAAAGTTCCAGAACCTCACCCCCGTAACCCAAGCGCTGATACTCCGGATCGATGACCAGCTCCACCCCCGGACAATGTGGGTCCCATCCCCAATCGCAACTGGCGTGACCGATTAACTCCCCCTCCGGCCGCAGGATCACCGCCAGATGGAAAGCCTTTTCATCCTCCTGCCACTTTTCGAGTACGCTTTCCACCTTTCCCTTAGGAAGCGGAAGTTCGCTGGGGAAGCGCCAGGAGATATAGCGGCGCCCGGCTAATTCCGGATGGTTGAGATAGGCGTATAAAGCGGGAACGTCCTCAGGCTCAAAAGCCCGCAGGAAGACGTGTTCCGCCTGAAAAGGATAATTTTGCGTCATGCTTTGGCCTCCATATACCTTCCCAACGGTATCCATCTTGACCAGAAGATGATCTTTGGTAAAATTAGCCCACAGCGCCGAAGTGGTGGAACAGGCAGACACGTGGCACTCAAAATGCCATGCCCTTGCGGGCGTGTGGGTTCGACTCCCACCTTCGGCACTTTTACGGGAAAATGCGAACAAACAGGTTGATTATAACAGGCCTCCCCTGTCGTGGGAGGCTCGTTCTGTTTTGGGAGGGCTTGACGATCGTCAAGGTTGCAACTGCTTAGAAAGCCCCCACACTCCCTATCACCACCTCCTTGGGATAGTATCTTGTCACCGGACAGTTTTGAATGATTTGCCACCCAGTAGTATTATTCGGATCCTCTCCCAACTTTTCCCTCCCTCCTAGGAATGGGGAAAGATTTGAAATTGTTTTGGGGGAGGGGTGGGGGTTCGAAAAATGACCCCAAAATTTTAAAGAAAAAGATCGGGATAGTATCAAAAAAAGTGTTATAGGATACCGCCTTGAAAAGAAAATGTGATACATTTAAACCAATAGATTAGACCATCCTCGGGAGGGATTCCATGCCATCCACCAACGACATCCTTGGTGTTATCATGGGGGGCGGCAGCGGTACGCGGCTCTACCCGCTGACGCGCGACCGCGCTAAGCCCGCCGTCCCCATTGCCGGAAAATACCGCCTGATCGACATCCCCATAAGCAACTGCATCAACTCCGGCATCTATCGCATCGCCGTGCTGACCCAGTTCAACTCGGTCTCACTGCACCGCCACATCACCCGCACCTACAACTTCGATCCCTTCCACCAGGGCTGGGTCCAGATTTGGGCCGCCGAACAAACCTTGCACAGCCACACCTGGTACCAGGGCACTGCCGACGCGGTGCGCAAGCAACTGCTTGAAATCCGCTCCGCCCGCACGGATTACACCCTGATTCTAGCCGGAGATCACCTGTACCGCATGGATTACGAGGAGATGGCCCGCTATCATTGGGAGCAGGAGGCCGACATCAGTGTCGCTGTGCAGCCCATCCCACGAGACCAGGCCCCCCGCTTCGGCTTGCTGAAACGAGAGCACGATGGGACAATCTCCGATTTCGTCGAAAAACCCACAGACCCTGACGTACAGGCTCAATTCATCAGCCGGGATGACCCCGAACGCCCATATCTGGGCTCGATGGGCATTTACTTGTTTAAAACCGATGTTCTTGTCGACGTTTTAAGAAGCACTAGCGATGATGATTTCGGCGGCGAGGTCATCCCAAAAGCGATCCACACCCATAAGGTTTACGGTTTCGATTTCGATGATTACTGGGAGGACATCGGCACGATTCGCTCCTTCTACGACACCAATTTGAGGCTGGCTTTCCCTAACCCGCCCTTCAGGTTCCACGATCCCAAAAAACCGATCTTCACCCACGCCCGCTTCCTGCCCGGCACGATGGTGGAGGGGGCAAAATTGGAGAATGTCTTCCTGGCCGACGGCTGCAATATCGGCCGCGCCGAGATCACCAACGCAGTCATTGGACTGCGCAGCCAAGTCAAGGAGGGCGCCACGGTTCGCGATACCTACTTGATGGGCGCGGATTACTACGAGCGCCCTGAGAACCCGCCGGAGGGGGGCATCCCCATCGGTATCGGGGCAGGGGCGCACATCGCTGGCGCGATTATCGACAAAAACGCTCGCATCGCGCCAGGGGTGATCGTGCGCAACTACCCGCGCGGCACCGACATCGACGCAGAGGATTGGGCGGTGTGTGACGGTATTGTGGTGATCCCCAAAAACACGCTACTGCCCCCGGGCACTGTGATCGGTCCTGAATGAGCGCCCCCTCTCTCAAATACAGCCTTCAAGGGACAGGCACCCGTTCAATCCTATGAACGCAACCAAACCGCCCTGCAAAGAATACGAAAGGCTGTGGGAAGGCCACTGCATCGATAAGAACCTAGCGGACGAATGGCTAGATAGGCTCAATAAACTGGGGTGTTTCGACCTGATCAGCATTTGTGAAGGGCACAGCGACCGCCGCCCCGGCTCAGCAAGCGCTTATCCTCACCTCAATCTGAAATTAAAAGAGCACCTGCTGCCCCCGGTCTCGGACCGCTGGGATAAATATAAGAGCGTGTTTTTCGACCAGGTCAACCGGCTATTTCAGACGGGGGACACGCTGGTCAACATGGAGGTCAAGTTCAAACTGCGCTTGGGCGTGGCGAAAATGTCTTACCGGGAGAACTTGAGCCTCAAAATCCGCTGCCGGCAAGCCAGAACCGCATCCAAAATGGATCCTAAAACTGCCACCTGGTTTCGAAGAACCGTGGCGCGCCTTGAAAAGCTGGACCGCAGCATCGCCTCACGAATCAGCGAGCCTGTAGAATAGGGGGGAATGTGTGCTGAGTAGGCGCCCGTTAACAGCGACGCCCTAATCAATCCCCAGGCACCGACAGCGTGCCCTTGACTCTCTCACCACGGCGCAGGAAGAAGACCCAATAAGAGGTCACCGCAAGCGCGTAAAGAACAATAGCCGCCGCGAAGGGCGGACCGAACCCATATTTAACCTGCAGAGCCCCGCTAATGGAGGGGCTGAGGGCGCGGCCAAAACTCCACACCATGCTCACCAAACTGGCTACCGTGGCGCGCGCCGATGCGCCCACTTGCTCCATGACGAAGGTCTGGTATATCGGGTTGCTCATGTTCATCAAGGTCAGGCGCACATAATAGGCCGCCGCGCTCATCCAGAAGGTGGGCGCAAAGCCCAACACCATCATGAAGGGGATCGCCAGCCCTTGGGACGCCACCACCAGTTTGATTTTGCCGATCCGGTCAGCGATGGGTGGGGCAATCAACAACCCAACCCCCATAGCCAGCGAGCCCCAGGCGAATAGCGTGCCGATGACCTGGTCGGACTGCTGGTGGACCACGCGGAAGAACACGTTCATGAAGGGCATGAACAAACCTGCCCCGATGGATATGATTAGCGAGGGCAGCAGCAGCCTGGTGAGCAGTTTTGGGTTCTCCAGGGCGTACTTGAAGGGGGCAAAACCATCCCCTTCTTGGATTTTCTTTAACCCTTTGGATCCCGTTGTGCGCAGCATCATCAAAGGCACGAGCCCCAAAATGGCTGCACTCCCGATAGCCAGCAAAGCGCCTCCATAAGCCATGCTGCTGGTGGGTTCCACGCTTTGGAGACGGGCAACCCAAGTGGGGAGGTATCCGCCCACCCAGTTACCGACGAAAACCGAGCCCATCTGCAGCCCGGAACTGAAACTGAACAGGTAGGTGCGCTCCTCCTCCCCGCTGTTCTCCATCAGGAAGGGCGCCATCGCCACCGCAGACAAGCTGCGCGAGACGCCGAATAGCGCGTTCATGGCATAAAACACAGCCACTGAGGGCCACAACGCCATGGCCACTACAGCCACGCTCAAGAGTGCACTCCTCACCATCAACGCCCCCTTGCGTCCACCCAGGTCCACCAGATATCCCATCGGTAGGGAGAGCAGCAAACCGGTGAGCTGGCTGGTGGTGATCAGCTTGCCCAGCAGCGCTTCGTCATATCCCAAACTGAGCACGTAAAAATTGAACAACAGGCGAAAAACCCCCATCGTCGCCCCGGTGACCAGCACACTGAGCAAG
This sequence comes from Anaerolineales bacterium, assembly GCA_050049875.1. GTDB lineage: Bacteria > Chloroflexota > Anaerolineae > Anaerolineales > UBA11858 > JASFVL01. Next base: position 22,308 of record JASFVL010000002.1, on the reverse strand, counting down.
TACAGACGCGCGTTGCGGCTGAAGGCGCCGACCCGCGCAGTGTAAACGCGCAAAGTCCTCCGCAATGCCGAGACTAGGTCTAGGATCATAAGAATGTTATTGTATCAGTCCCCCACCGGTGCAGGGACAACCTCGCGGCGCCCCCGCCAGAAAAACGCCCAATACAGCGTGATGGCGATCACGTACAGGGTGATCGTCCCCAGAAAAGGGGGGCCAAACCCGTAGCTCACCTGCAAGCTCCCGCTGATCGTGGGGCTAAAAGCCCACCCAAAGCTCCAGGCCATACTCACCAGGCTGGCCACCGTGGCGCGCGCCTCCGGCTCGACCTGCTCCATAACAAAGGTCTGATAAACCGGGTTGCTCATGTTCATCAGGGTTAGGCGCACGTAGTAAGCTGCCGCGCTCAACCAGAACCAAGGAGCGAACCCCAATAAGATCAAGAAGGGGACAGAGAGAGCCTGGGTGACGACCACGACTTGGATCTTGCCGGTGCGGTCAGCCAATGCCGGAGCTGCCAGCAAACCCAGCCCCATGGCTAAAGACCCCCAGGCGAACAGCGAACCGATCACCGGGTCCGGCTGGTTGTGTACGACGCGGAAAAACACATTCATGAAAGGCATGATCAGGCCGGCACCAATCGATGTGACCAGCATGGGGGTAACCAACTTGCCGAGCATCTTGGGGTGCTCTGCAGCGTAAGTCAAGGGAGCGAAAATCGAGCGCTCCTCCCCCGGATTCCGCTGGCGGCGCAGCGCCAATAGCGGGATCAGGCCGAGGGTGAAAGTGGCCGAGACTGCGGCCAGCGACCAGGCGTAGGCGAGGCTGTCACCGGCGGAGACACCTTGCCAATTCCCCATCCAGGTGGGCAAGTAGCCGCCGATCCAGTTGCCGGCAAAACCAGAAAGCATCTGTAGGCCAAAGCCAAAGCTGAACAAGTAGGTGCGCTCCTCGTCGCCGCTGTTTTCCATAATAAACGGACCCATGGTGATGCTCCATAGGCTCTGAGCCAAGCCCGAGAGCACGTTCATGGCGTAAAATACCGGCTCGCTGGGCCACAGCACCATGCCCAAGGTGGCAAAACCCGTCAGCGCGCCCCCCAGGATGAGCGCCCGCTTGCGGCCCAGCAGATCGGATACGTACCCGACCGGCAGAGCCACGATCAGTGCGGTCAGACTGCTGGTGGTAATCAGCTTACCCAGCAAAGCCTCATCGAAGCCCAAACTGAGTACGTAGAAATTGAATAACAGTCGGAACACCCCGATGGAGACACCGGAGATTAGCACGTTGATTAAATACAAACGCGCGTTGGGACGGAAGCTCCGCACCTTATGGGCGTAATCTCCCGCCACCTGGGTAGCTGAGGAGAACAAGTTAGGCTTCATTTTTCCCCTACAATAGCCTCAACATCCGCCCCTATATACTTGTATAAGCTCTCGCACATGCCGCTCACCGCGCTCAAACGACTGGCGTAGAGCCTCTCGCCTCTTTCCTCAAAGGTGATGTGAACCAGTCCAGCCAGACGCAGTGTTTTTAGGTGGTGGGTCACTGTGGGAGCGCGCAGCCTGAGGCGACGGGCGAGTTCTGCTGGGGTGAGGCTGTCTTCGACCAGATAGCGCAGTATCTTCAAACGGGTGGGATCGGCGAGCGCTTTAAGCATCCGCAGCAAGCTGTCTGGCACGACCTCGCCAGGTACCAGAGAAGCGTCATCCGGTCGCGCCCCGAACAAAAACAGGCCCTCGTCCTCAGCAATACGATCCCAAACGACCAGCGGCGTGATCCAGTAAGAGGGGGCGAAGATCATCTTTTTGAACTTCATTTCCGCTTCAAGGCGCAGCCCTTGGGATAATTCTTCGACTAAATCCTCAAAGCTCAAGCGCTCTGCAAGTTCCTGCGCCCTGTTGAGTGCAGTCTTCAAAGCCGGGGTGATGCGTTTCTCCTCCTCGGCGAAGAAAGCCTGATGATAAGCGCGCAGGGCGTTTAAGTAGCGCTCCCCAAACTCCCCCGGTTGAGCCCATAAGTCCAGAATGGACGTTAATTCCTTAGTTTTGGTTGATTTCCCTTTCTCTTTGTACTTCGCTTTGTACTGCGCCTGGAGAGCCTCCAGATCCTGGGAGTCCCAGGACCCCTTGGCTGCCACCGTTTGAAAGATGTCATCACTCTTACTGGGCATATCCGGGCAGCAGGTTAAGGCCGCCAAGCGCTCTTCCCGGGGGATCTGCGCCAGAGCCCACAGCGCGGTGGTGCTGTCCTTCGGGTCGGGAAGGTCGTGGATCCAATGGAGCGGGATGAAAACTAAGTTTTTGGTAGCTTCCAGGAGTTCCCGCTCTTCGGAGGGCAGCCGGGAGCGCACCCCTGCCGCCCAGGAGGCGCGCAACCCAAAGCTGTCCGGTTCGTGCAATACGTGTAGGCTGGCAAATAGATCGTAAGCTGTACCCCATTCCCAGGTAATCTTCGGCGTATCCATTTAGCGCTTTCCGTAAGAGAGGTGCACGGATACACAGGTTTGGGGCTGAACGCTCTTTCTCAAGCTGTTACCTGCGGTGATCAGTAGATCGCTGACCCTCAATAGGACTCTTTCGCGTATGGTGAGTTCGTCGTCAAACGAAGGTCCAGCACCTGGATTATCGGGAAGGGATTGTAATCTTTGCTCTTGAATTGCCTTAGCCAAGTTCAGATCATGAAATAACATCTCAGCCTCCTTCAATGAGGATAGAGCTATGACAATTGGTCCGCTCGTTTCGCTCTATAACTACACTAGAAATTGATGCTCTTGATACCATTAGACACTTATCTAAACAAGACAATCATCTAAGTTAGATGTTTATCTAATTAGATTATAATCTAACACACCCCGCTTGTCAAGAGGTTTTAATGAGGAAAACTGTACTTTAAGATGCTGGGGCGCTCGCCTTCATATCCCCCCAACCCCCTTTTCTCCCACGCCTAGGAGAAAGTGGGGCTAACCGGTTGGCGGATGACGGTCTTGAGCTTCTCCGGTGGGTTGCGCCGCGGGTCCCCCAAATAGATCTCGTGGTGCTTACCGTTGGTGACATAACCCTCTTGCGCGATGAAATCGTGCATAGCGGCGATGGTTGGACCCTCGTCGGCGTAGGCTCCCAGGTACATGATCTGCACGGACAGCCCCTCCTGGTAGCCCTCAAAGCGCAGTTGGGGTAAGGCGGGCAGGTCTTTCTTTTGCGCCACCTCTTGGCGCGACTCTTCCACCATCTCGGGGGTAACCCATGGGGGCATGGCGATCATCAAAGTCCACAGCCACTCATCCTTGCGCTCCTGGCTGAACTCCTCCATGTTCTCCATCCACCACAGACCTTGCAGCGGCGGGACGACGAAGTCCTTTTCCATCGCTTTGCACTTGAATTTGATCGTGTAAGCCAACCCATACAGGGCTTCGGTGATCGCCTGAAACTGGGGATTGTCGTTGGGATCGCCAGCCCCATCGCCCATCAGGAAGTTCATCTCCGGCACCTCCACCATGGTGAACTTGCCCTTAGGAGGGTTGTACAACGGTTTCATTTCCTTCTTGAAATTAAATTTAGACATATCCAGCCTCCATTTCACGTTTGAATTTGCGCATCCAATTAAGTTCAGCCTCAACCAGCGTCAGACTGTAGTCAAACATCGCTTCCACAAAGGGCGGCAAGGGACGCTGCTCTTCGACCCGCTTCACCAGGTGCTGCCAGCGCTCCTCCAACTGTCCCATGTGGGCGTCCAGGGCTTCCAAAGCCCCCTCCCGGGGGACGATGGGCAGGTTGGACAAGCCCAAGAGGAAAGGGACCGGACCCCGCTGGGGCGTTGAGAGGGCCTCCAGCGTGGCCTCGATTTGCGCTTGCCAGCCCTTTTGCGTCAGGTGGTACACCTTACGAGCAGGGCCGCGGCCCTCCGCTTTCTCAAGCTCGCTCTCCACCAGCCCATCCTCTTCCAACTTGTTGAGCAGGTAGTATATGGAAGAGAAGCCCACCTCCGTCCAATCGCGCATGCCGCGCTCTGCAATGACTTGCTCGATTTCATAGCCATGGCGAGGCTGCTCCGCAACCAAGCCAAGAACCGCCAGTTCCGCATTCGTCACACATATATCCTTTAACTATAATATTCTAGTAATAGAATATCATTAACCTGTGGATTTGTCAATCAGAAACAGGCTGCCATCGGCGAACTTCAAACCCACAATTAGGGGTATTCTCGTGACATGGATGTTCTGCGAGAAGCTCTGTCCTGTGGATAACTTGCGAAAATATGTGGATAACTAGCCCAAACTGGGGAAAACTCTCATTTTTGTTCTATGTTCCAACAAATGCACTACCCCCATATATGGGGGGTCCTCTTTTTTAAGCTCCATATATTGGAATCGTCAAAAACTGTGGATAAATTGTCCGCACCTTGCACAATTTCTCCCCACCTAGGGTGGGGAGAAACGGCATCCTATCCCCCCTAACATATACGCATCACCTTTGCCCACTCCCCCACACATGGGTATCTCAAGGGCCGAGAATCGATTTGTCCACATATCCCCAACCTCTACTAAGACTACTATTTAATATATATAGAATGACAAGTGGATAATTTAATCTAACAACTTCTGACCAGCGATGAGATCTTCTATCACCAACGGTTCACTTTTGGATGTATCCCTAACCAATGAAAAAGCCTCTTCAGGACAATGCGACACACAAACACCGCACCCCATACATTTTTCCTGGTTCACAACGGGATAGTCATATTCATCCCGGGTGATAGCTTCAAATTGGCACAGCTGGCTGCACGTGTCACATTGGATGCATAAATCGATATCAACATGGCTGACGTACCCGGATGAGCACAGCATAGGGGTTCCATTCTGCCAGGCTTTCATCGCCCCGCAGCAGCAGGAACAGCAGTTGCAAATGGCGTAAAAGCGCTCCAGCATGGCATCCTTGAAAAAGGCGTGGTGGATGTGGCCGCGCTCGTGCTCCGCTTGCAGAATCTCGATTGCTTCCCCTGAGCTGATCCAGCGGGAACGTTCGGGATGGTGCTCGGTAACCAGGCTGGCGAAGGGTTCGCCAATGATCAGACAGACGTCAAGGGGCAGGCACGGATCCTCCCGGGATGCCCGGCAGGGACACTCCAGGACGGCGATGTGATCTGGGTTCTTCAAGATGATGTCGCGGGCGCGCTGGTAAGGGATGATGTGCTCCAGATCTGTCAGACGGATGTCCTCCTGGACGCTGACCAACTGCGTGGCGGCTTCCAAAGGGACTACTTTGCCGTGGTAGGTGTCGGCGAAATCCTCCCGGGGCGAGCCGTTATCGCTTTGGGGTAGGAAAAGCTTTCCCAAAAAATTAGCTAAAGGGCGCAGATAACGCGTCAAGGGGTGCGCGCTTGTGCCCACGCCGATGTACAGATAGGGCCAGCGCAGGTAGACGTACCCGTGCAGCAAATCGAAGAGAGAGTAGTCTTCGGTCTTTCGAGCTTCTTGGGTGAAGGCTCTCGTGGAAGGTAGACGCAGACGAATTCGAGGTTTGTTGTTCTTTGCCATGATGACACTGCTCCGATTTTGCGTTAAGCTGTCGCGACCCCAGCGCGCACCGAACTGCAGCGCTGGCAATCAACTTTATCACACAGCAGGGCTTGAGGGTCTTCTGAAATCAATTCTACAACTGTATGGATTAACTCAACCAACGGAATGGCTTGGATCACGACGCCTTCGGCCTGAGTTTGGCGGGTCCAGCTCTCCAGGTGCGCCGCGATGGCGTTGAAACCGTGCGAACAGCCCGGGAACCCCGGACATTCCACCATCCCCTGCGGAGTTAGCGCCCAACGTGTGAATTGTTTGCGCCCTGCCACTTTCTCGCCGTAATGGATGCTGGTGTTGACAGTGTGGTCCACACCTAAAAGCAGCACCCAGCCTTGATCTTCCAGGCATTGTTCGATCACGCCCAAAGGGTTAGTCAACGTTTGAGCTTCCAGGGTGTGATCGACGTTGATCCCTGCAAAAGATAAGATCGGATGGTTGGAGCGCTGTGCCCGCGGGTGTTGCCTCAAGGTCTCCGCCACCACCCCCATCAGGCGGTCAGCGGGCATGTCGGGCCAGTAGAATTTGGCTAAGCGGTTCTTTTTGGGGGTGCTCCCATAGGACAATCCGTTATCTGGGGGGCCTACTTGGGGGATGACCATGGTCTTGTAAGTGAAGGTGGGCATGATCAGGCCCTCAACGTTCGAGAGGGTAGCCCCAAGCAGCGTGGCGGCGGCGCCCTGCACCTTGCCGAACGCCGACAGGGAAGCGTGGGCGATCACTGGCTTTGTGCGGTCCAGAGAGAGCTGTCGAAGGGCTGCGTTGAGATCTCGGTATGTGACCATGATTGGCCTAGGGAGCGCATGCCTAGGTTTTTAAGAGCTGTTCCGCTACTCCCCTTTCCATTCGGGTTTGCGTTTTTCGACAAAAGCGGACATGCCCTCTTTTTGGTCTTGTGAGGCGAACAGGAAGAAGAAAGACCGGCGCTCGTCAGCGAGCCCGTCGGAGAGGAAGGATTCAAAAGCGTGGTTAACCGCTTCTTTGCCGAATTGGACGGCTAAGGGAGCACGCACTGCAATCTCGTTCGCCAGTTCCAAGGCATCCTCCAAATAGCGCTCCACGGGGACTACACGGTTGACCAGCCCGAAGCCCAGGGCCTCCTCAGCGTTCAAGGTGCGGTTGTTGAGCACCATCTCCATGGCGATGGCTTTGCCGACCGCTTTGGTCAGCCTCTGGGTGCCGCCTGCTCCGGGGATCACGCCCAGGTTGATCTCGGGCTGCCCAAAACGGGCTTTTTCAGAGGCCACAATCATGTCACAAGCCATGGCCAGTTCGTTGCCACCCCCCAGGCACCAGCCCGAGACCGCTGCGATGATGGGCTTTTTAATCTCATGGATGCGTGCAAAAGCGGGGATGAAATCGCTCTTCAGCATCTCCACTGCGGAGGCGGTCGCCATCTCCTTGATGTCCGCGCCGGCGGCGAAAGCTTTATCGTTGCCGACGATGACCATCGCTCCGATGGCTTCGTCCGCGTCGAAGGCTTCTAGCGCATCCATCAATTCCTGTAGCAGCGCGCTGTTGAGAGCGTTCAAGGCTTGCGGGCGATTGAGACGGATCAAACCAACCCGCTCGTGGGTTTCGGTTAGGACGTTTTTTTCGCTGGGCATATTGGTCTCCGGTGAGGTTGTCTTTTTGAAGAGTTAATTTGAGATTCCTGTTCTCCCTGTTCTCAAATGGACTTTGGGTTTCATTATTATACATCCACAGGCGGATCAAGGCTCTCGGATAGGTCGATGACTTGTCCGCTGATGTGACTGGCGGCTTGGCTGCACAAAAAGAGAACTTGCTGGGCGACTTCGTCCGCATTGGCAACTTGGCTTTTAAGATGGCGAGGCGTAGGCGCTGTGGGTCTACCTTCCCCTTGAGAGCCGCTGTCGGGATAGAGGGCTTGTGGGCAGATGGCGTTGACGCGAATTTTGTAGGCTGCCAGCTCTTGGGCGGCTTGACGGGTCAAGCCGATCAGGCCGGCTTTGCTGGCGACGAAAGCGGCTTGGTCGCTCCAAGCTTGCCGGGTGTCCGCAGCGATGTTGACTATCACCCCGCCGCCAGCCTCCCGCATGACGCGCCCCACGGACTGCATGGTGAAGAAAGGTCCGGAGAGATTGACGTCCAGCGCCCGCCGCCAATCCCACTCGTCCAGGTTCAAGAATTCGGCGTGTGGTGATACCCCCGCGTTGTTCACCAAGATGTCAATCCTGCCCCAGTCCTCCAGAACTTCGCTGATCATGCGTTGGGTGGGCATTTTCTTAGCTACGTCCGCCAGGTAGGTTTTAGCGCGCCCCCCGGCAGTCGTGATGCTTTCCACCGTTTGATCCGCGTTGATGGGAGTGATGTCGTTGGCTGCCACAACCGCGTCCTGTTCCCCGAATGCCAGGGCGATCACTCTGCCTGTCCCTCGCCCTGCTCCAGTGATCAGGACAATTTGGTCGCTAAACTCGCTCATGAAAGCTTCTGCCTCGCTTTTTTTCTCCCTTTTGAGGGTTCACCAGTGCTCGGTTCCGGGGGAGCCCTTGAAGGGGCCCACGATCTCAGGGGTGATCCACCCGCCGTAATAATTTCCCGGTTGGGGGGTGACCCGCTGGTCGTTCACGTAGCAGGCGCCCATCTTGCTGGCGTTGAAGGCCAGATAGTCCTTGATCGCCTCGAAGCCCTCCCATGGGTTGGGATAGCTCCAAACGGCGTTTGTGGCGCGGCGCTTTCCAACGCGTACGGACCAGTACTGACTGACCCCTTTCCACTCGCACAGGGTGGTATGGTTGCTGGCCTGTAGATATTCACTCTTAATGTCCTGTGGGGGGAGGTAATAAGCCGGCGGGCTAGAGGTTTCCAGAACCCGGTATGTGCGCCTGCTCTCCGCGATGACCAAATTGGCGAATTCAACCCGGATGAGATGCTCACAGGCTTCGACTCGCGGCGGTCTAGGGTAATCCCAGACCGATTCTTGCCCGGGTCCTGGCTTTTCAATCTCTTTCGGACGCTCCCGTTCCAAGCTGCGCCATTTCATCACTTCTTTTTTCAAGTGTTCGGGGATTTTTGTCATAGTTTTACCTCTAGTTGCTGATGGGCATAGACTCATCACAAATCGGAATCTGAGCGCGGTTGGTACGGGCGTCCAGCGGCATGCCCAGATAGGGAGAAGGGTCGAGGGTGTTTTGAAATTTCAGTTCGTTGCGGAAGGAACCTTGCCCATCGTCCAATACGATGGAAAAGTGCAGGTGCACGCCCACCGGGTTGTTGGGATCGCCTGAGTAGTCCCCCTGGTAGCCGAGCAAGGTGCCGGCCTCGACGAAGACATCCGATGTGCCCGGAGGGAATTTAGGGGCGATGTAGGATTCCCCCCTGCGGTCGGCCATGTGGGTGTAGTACGTCCAAATCTGCCGGCTGGGGGAGAGGGGGTCCTGGGGGATGCGGATGATCAGGGATGACCTCCAGTCCGGCAGGCGACTCAAGTAGCCGTCGTGGGCTGCGTAAACAGGGGTCGAACCCGCTTCTTGACCGCCGAAAATGTCCAGCCCCTGATGGTTGTGTCCTGGGCGGAAGGAATCACCCCATACGAAGCCGATGTACCCGCTAGTGGGCATCAGGAAAGGAGCTTCTCCGCAACGCGTCTTGGCGGGCACTTCCCAATCGGGGTAAGCGTTGGGATTCCGCAGCCAGAGCATCAGGTTGGTGGTGCGCCTGCCGCTGAGATGGTACCAGCGGTAAACAAAATAACCCACCACCAGGAAGACCACGAAGGCAACGGAAAGCACAATGCGCAGTGTTGATTTGGAGCGCGAGGTGGGTGATCTCATTGGAAATTCAGTGCACGACCCTGCAGAGCTAGTCTTCGCTAGGGGGTGTGTGCAAGTCCATAATTTCAGCCTGGGCTGCTCGCAATATGTCCTCGGGTGAGGTGCGCACCAAAGTTCTTTTGGAACCACCGCCGGCGTACACTTGCTCGTGTTCCAAAACGCGCGGGTCCATCAACGCGCGTAAGGATTGGTGGAGACCGAAAGGAGGAACGGTGCCCACCGGATACCCAGTCATCTCCAAGACTTTCTCAGGGGAGGCTAGGCTGACCTTTTTGCGCCCGACATCGTAAAGCCCAGCGATGACGCGCCGGTCTACGGTGACCGTGCCGCAGGTGATGGCTAGCACACCCTCTTTGTCGTCAACGATGAAGAGTAGCGTTTTTACAATCTGCTCCGGGCTGGCGCCTACTGCTTGGGCGGCGGTCGTCACGGTGGGGGTAGGGGCGTCCATTTGTAGTATTTCGCCTTGGATCTCATGGGCTTGCATGTATGCTTGCAAATCTTCGGGAGTGAGTTCTAAGATCTCCCCGGCTGCACCTTTATGCCGGCGCAGATTCTCGATTGTATCCTCTTTGTGGTCGGCGATGAGCAGCGTCACGCGACCACCGGTGATCTGCTGGAGAATTTGACCCGCAGCTTGCCCTTGGGGTGAGGACATCGCTTTACGCAATTCCTCCAGCGAGTCGAAATACAGTTCGTGGATCATCCCCACGTTCCAATCCCCATAAAGGAGCGTGTTCACTCGAATGGTAGCCTCGCGTTTCAAGTCCGGCATGTCCTCAGCCAATTGCAGGAACTGGGGCCACTTCTCGTCCAGTTGGTATGAGTCGTCCAAAGCTTCAATCAAGATTACGAGTTTGTGCATAGGGTTTCCCTTTGGCGTACATTATACTCAGGAAAATACCAAAAGAAAGTATATTTTAGTGTTGTTGTGCACGCAAGACTTGTCAGGAAGAAGAACGTGGGGTGTGTTTTTGGGGCCGAACCGAAGCCAAGCCCATCCCCCAATATCTATGTTGGTGTGGGCATGGTAACAAATCTCCTTAATGCTATTGATCGCTCTGCGTCTTAATCTGCGGGTATAATCGGGTACATTGGAGGTGAGCATGTCTTCTATTTCTGATTCGAGTTGGTTGCAAACTATTCTCAATATCCCATTCGTTTGGCGTGTGCGCCGCAATCATGGGCTGGAACACGCCACCCTGCATCTTTTGGCACAGCGCAAGCCAGGTCACAATATGGCTGGACATTCTGATGTCCAGGGTTTCTGGTTATTGGGAGACATCCCTACGGAGGAACTGCGCTCAGCAATCCACGAGGCTGCGGAGCGCCTACGGGCGGGAGAGCACAATCTGGCAATCCACCCCAACTGCGGCACCAATTTCGTCACCGCAGGAATCTTGGCTGGTTTGGCGGGGGTGGCTGGAATGTGGGGTGCCGGTCAGCGCTGGCGCGATAAGTTAGATCGTTTTCCACTGGTGGTGACCTTAGCGACCCTGGCGCTGATGCTGGCGCAGCCATTAGGACTTTTGGCACAGAAAAATCTTACCACCTCGGGTGAGATCGGCAGTTTGGAAGTAGTTGAAATCATCCCCACCCGCCGTGGGCGCATGAAAGCGCATCGAGTGTTGACCCGGGGGTGAGAATGGCTGAGAAAGCCCCGGTGGTTTACATCCTGCATGGGGATAACGAATACGCCATCTCCCAGTTCCTGGCCGACATCCAGGCGAATTATGAGGATGCAGCCACTGCGGAGATGAATATTACCTATATGGATGGTAGTTCCTTGCGCCTGGAAGAACTGGTTGCAGCTGCTCACGCTGCGCCTTTCCTGGCTAATCGCCGTATGGTGGTGCTGAGCGACCCGCTCGCCCAAATGAAGAGCCAACCCCTGCGGGAGAAATTCTTGACTCTTCTGGATGAATTGCCACCTAGCGCGGCACTGGTGCTGGTGATCAATCGCCCCTTGGTGGACTACCGCGCCCGCAGGAGAGGCAAAAGCCACTGGTTGGAGAAATGGGCACGTGCCGCGGGGGAACGTGCTTTCGTGCGTGAATTTTCAATCCCGCGCGGCGCGCAGATGGGACATTGGATCCAGGAAGAAGCCAGAGCTAGGGGCGGGGAGTTCAGTCCGCAGGCTGCCGCCTTGCTGGCCAGCATGGTAGCTGATGAACCTCGCCAGGCGGTTCAAGAGGTCGAGAAATTATTGGCCTATGTGAACTACAGTCGCCCCGTGGACGTGGATGATGTGGAGCACCTGACCGGTTACCTGGGGCGCGGAGATGTCTTCGCCATGGTGGATGCTTTGGGGAATAAAAACGGGCAAGTAGCGCAGCGAATGTTGCACCGTTTGCTGGTGGAGGATGATCCCTTGCGTTTGTTTGGGATGGTTGTGCGCCAATTCCGACTGCTGCTGCTCACCCGGGAGTTGCTCAACGCTGGCTTTAAGCAGGACGAGGTCGCTCAACGTTTGAAGATCCACCCCTTTGTTGCCCGTAAGGTGATAACTCAAGTCCACCATTTTTCACTACCCACTTTGGAGGACATTTACCACCGTTTGCTGGAAGTGGACGAGGCCATAAAGACCGGTCAAATGGAGGGGGACCTGGCTTTAGATACCCTGATCGTGGATTTAACCAACGCACAATAACCGGTTGAGCGCCCTTCTGCGGCGCAGCAACCGTAAATGACTAGCGGGAGCTGATTTATGGACAATTTGCGCGTCGACAGCCAATACTTGGTGCGAACCCTCTCGGATTTGGTGAAAATCAATTCGATAAACCCTTCACTTTCAACTGGCGGTGCGGGTGAGAGTGAGATAGCCGATTATGTAGCTGATAACCTGCGCCAACTCGGTTTAAGGGTGGAAACCCACGAGCCGCAGCCTGGGCGTATCAGCGTGGTGGGTAAGCTGAAAGGGCGTGGCGGCGGTCGTTCGCTGATGCTGAATGCCCATACCGACACTGTCGGTGTGGAAGGGATGAAAGCTCCATTTTCTCCGCATATTCGAGCAGGCAAGCTGTACGGACGTGGGGCTTACGACATGAAGGGCAGCTTGGCGGCTTGCATGGCGGCGGTCAAGGCCTTAGTGGGTGAGGGGGTGGAACTGGGCGGTGACCTGTTGGTCGCGGCGGTGGCTGACGAAGAGTATGAAAGCATTGGCACTGCTGACTTGGTGCAGCGTTATTCAGTAGATGGTGCCATCGTCACGGAACCAACTCAGATGAAGATCTGTCTGGCGCATAAGGGTTTTAGCTGGTTGGAAGTGGAAACAGTGGGGCGTGCTGCTCACGGCAGCCGTTTCGAGGAAGGGATTGACGCTAACCTTATGATGGGGCGTTTTTTATTCGAACTAGAGGCTTTGATACAGGAGCTGACCCGCCGTGAGAGACATGCACTGATCGGTCCTCCGTCGATGCATGTATCTAAAATCCAAGGGGGTACAGAGCTGAGCATGTATGCGGCTGCCTGCACGGCGCTGATCGAGCGTCGTACCCTGCCAAGTGAGAGCGAAGAACAGGTGGTCGCTGAGATTCAAGCGATCATCGACCGCCTATCGGGTGCGGATCCTAAATTTAAAGCAGGTGTTGAGTCATTTTTCGTACGTGAACCTTTTGAAGTATCCCCCGATGCGGAAATTGTACATGTGATAGAGACTGCTGCTAAAAATGTGCTGGGTGACATACCCCCATATACTGGGGAGACTTATTGGATGGATTCGGCGCTGTTGTCAGGGGTTGGGATAGAAACAGTTGTCATCGGACCGGTGGGAGGCGGTGCACACGCTCATCAGGAATGGGTTGATTTAGAATCCCTCTCCCAGCTCGCAAAACTGCTGGCTCAAGCGGCCTTGATCTACTGCAAGTAGGTCCAAAACAGGATTCCGATAGCGCCATGGGGCGTGCATTGGAGTCAAATTGGCAAAACCCGAGTGCTTCACTCTTCAGGATGGTTGTTCTTGCCGTTAATACCAATCCAGAAGTGGTTAGGAAGCACCAACTCAGTGGTTCGCAGTTCGATGCCACCTGATTTGGCCTCAATTTGCTTAAAGCCCTCCTTGGCGTGTCCGTTTGAGACCGTTTTTGGGTTCACGTAACAAAGGTTGGGCTTTACGCCATATTTCTTGTTGTAATATGATGCCGCGCGTGTAATTTTGGATGGTAGATCAGATTTTGAATCGTTGTCAAACCATAACATACCTACGTCCATCAGGGTTCTCCTATTCCAATCGAGGAACTGAAAATCGAATCCAACCCTCGTCTCTCAAATAGACTTTGAACATCGGATCTGAGATCGATACCTGACCATGCGCATTTGATAAATTTGGAGAAGAGTCAGGTCCTCCATTTGGAGGGGGTAAGGTGTAAATTAAACTGGTCATGCTGATCATTTTTGTGCCGAAAGAAGAGAGTAATTTCTTGTTGATTTTTGGGCTCTCAAAGATATCAAGCGTAACGACCGTCCATACTTTTGATTTGGGACCTTCCCGGATCAGCCAACCCAAGAATAGTTCAACGTCCCGATCTATACGTTCCAAGAATCTTGCCAAGTTTTCAATAAACAAGATCAACGCGGGTCCTCGTAAGCGCCCACTGCGTCGTTGTTTAGCGATTTCGCTAAATTTCATTACCAAGGTGTTAGACTCACGCTGGTATGGGGCTGCTATGAGGTCAAGATTTGGGAAAACGGAGGCATCTTGCCATTCATGGGGGCGTGTAGCAACCAAGCTGAAGCGCACCTGATTGGGTGGGTTCAGCAAGCTAGCTGATTCCATAATCGATCTAAGAAGTATGGATTTCCCGGTGTGTGGTTCTCCAGTGATCAGAAGCGATCCTGGGTTAGGGTCATCTAAATCGAAGAAGAAATGGTAACCATCATCACACGCTCCGATCAAAACCGAGTAGGGTGGTAAGGGTTTCGTTTGGGCGATGATCGTTTGCAGTGTTGGTACCCTGGGGGATCTCTCCCAATGTGCAGTCTGGGGCGCGATCTCGAAGGGAACAGGCGTTGCGCGCTCTTTAGGTTGCTGGTAGATCGTGATTTGGTGTTGATCAGATTTCATATTGTAAAAAGCCTTTAAAAAAACTCCTTTGATGGTGCCAAGAAATTAACGTATTTCGAACATATGTTCTATTTTAATCAAAAACCTAAGTTTGTCAAGGGTTAATTTGGAATTGGTGGTTGTTGGATCTCTGGAATCCCCTCACCCCTTTTGAGAGGTGGCGGTAGCACCCTCCACTCACTACGTGATGTTTCGGGTGTGCTACGCGACCCCTCTCCCACACTGGGAGAGGGGTTTTCACTCGCGGGTTATGCTTGCGTCGCGCCCCCTTTTCTCCTAGACGTGGGAGAAAAGGGGGTTGGGGGGATATGAGGGTGACGACCTAATCTCTTTCTTCGCTCTTCTCCCACAAGCTGACGCTCTCGATATGGTATGTCTGGGGGAAGAGATCGAAGGGCGTAACCTGGGTCAAGCGGTAGCCCCCTTTGGTCAGCCTTTTAGCGTCCCGGGCTAGGGTGGCGGGGTCGCAGGAGACGTAAGCCACGAGGTTAGGCTTTAGAGTTAGGATGGCGTCCAGGCTCTGGCGTCCCAGCCCCGCTCTGGGCGGGTCCACCAGGATGATGTCAGGCTGGACTTTCAAGATGCCCAGAACGTCCTCCACTGGCGCCTCGTAGAGCGCTACGTTGTCGAAATCGTCCAGATTGGCGACGAAATCCTCCGCTGCGCTGGGGTGCGATTCGATCGCAATTAACTCTCCCACTTGGGGAGCCAGGAAGGCGCTGAACAGCCCGACGCCGCAGAATCCTTCTATCAGGGAGGTATCCGGCGTGAGATGAAGGTGTGCCAGCAGGTACTCCACAAGCGCGGCAGCCATCGGCGTATTAACTTGGAAGAAGGACCCCGCCGAAACCCGGAAAGAGCGCTCTAGGACCTCAATGAAGACGAAATCATCCCCCGCTAGAACCAGGGCGCCACCCGGACCCAAATGGACGGCCGAAACCGGCAGATCGACGCTGAACACCAGCGGTTGGGGGTCGTGACTTTCCAGAATCAGAAGAGGCCCCTCCGTTCCTGATCGTAATCCTAGCCGCTCCAGCCCGGGAATAGGTTCAACATCCAGAAGCGGCCAGATGGCGTTGATGGGCTCTTCGGGCAAGTGGCACTCTTGAATGGGGATCACTCCTTGGGAGCGGGCGCCCTGGAAACCGAGCTGTCCCTGTTCGGTGAGGTGGAACTGGATGTGGTTGCGGTAGTACCACGGTTGGGGAGAGGGGATGGTGGGCTCCACGGGTGGATTTTCTAGCTTGCCAATGCGCTCCAGTTGGTCGCTCAGGATCTCGGCTTTGGCTTTAAGCTGCGCTTGGTAGGGCATGTGCTGGTAGTGGCAGCCCCCGCAGGTGGCGAAATGGCGGCAGCGGGGCTCAATGCGCTCGGGAGAGCTCTCCAGCACCTCCAGCAGCTCGGCGCGGGCGTAGCCGCGCTTCTCTTCGACCAATCGCACCCGCACGCGTTCGGAGGGCAGGGCGTAGGGCACGAACACAGCGCGCCCGTCTGACAAGCGGCCCAGGACTTCGCCGCCGTAGGTGAAGGTGGTCGGGGTTACCTCAAAGGTCTTGGAGTCCACTATTATTTCGGTTCGCGACGCATCAGAAAGACATCAATAGCTGCCAACAGAATTTCGAGGTCGTTCATCTTTACTTCACCCATGTGAGCGATGCGGAAGGTCTTGTTCTTCAGCGGCCCGTAGCCGTTCGCGATGCGCATGTCGCGTTCCAGCAGAAATTCGTTCAAGGCGGCCACGTCGATATTGTAAGTGTTCTTCACTGTGGTAACTGTGTGGGAGCGGTAGCCTTGGGCTGCGAACAGTTCGAAGTTGCGGGCTAGCGCCCAGGTTTGCACCCGTTGGGCTAAATTGCTGTGGCGGATGAAGCGCGCCTCCAACCCTTCCTGCAGAATACGCTCCATCTGCTTATCCAGGGCGTAGATTAAGGAAATAGCGGAGGTTGCCGGGGTGGAGTTCTTGATGCGGTAACGTTCCATGCGCACCAGGTCGAAGTACCAGCCTCGGTCGTCGATCGCCTCAGCGCGCTCCAGCGCCCGGTCCGAAGTAGCACCCAGACCCAGACCCGGAGGTAGAGCCAGTGCCTTCTGGGATGAGCTCAGCACGAAATCCAGACCCCAGGCGTCCATCTCGATTTTTACACCGGCTAGGGAGGAGACCGCATCCACGCAGATGAGCGTCTGTGGGCTGACTTCGCGGGTGACTGCAGCGATTTCGCTTACAGGGTTTGTCAATCCGGTTGAGGTCTCGTTGTGCACCAAAGTGAGCACGTCGTAATCCCCCGCTTGGAGCGCCTCGGCGACCATCTCCGGTGTGATGGGCTGCCCCCAAGGGGTCTCCAGTTTGTCCGCCTGCTTCCCGTTGTTCAAGGCTACTTCATACCAACGCTCGCCGAAGGCGCCGTTGGCACAAGAGAGCACCCGCTCTTTGGCGAAATTACGTACAGCGGCCTCCTGCAACCCCGTACCGGATGAAGCGGTCAGGAAGACCCGCATCTGGGTGGCAAACAACTTGCGCGCTTGGTTCTCCGCCCGGTGAAAAATCTGCTCGTACTCCTTGCTGCGGTGTGGTAGCATGGGGGAAGTCTGGGCGTTCAATACATCGGGGTCTACGTCCACCGGACCGGGGATGAACATGGGTGCCATAAGTGCCTCCGCAATAAACTTATTTGGGTCAGGAGTTGCGCAGTTGGGGAGGTATTCCCCACCCTCCACCTTTAACTGCGTAAGTCTTAAGGTTCTTGTTTTGAGATTGTACCAGGGGTTACAAAGGGGGCAAAGGGAGGGATATAATATAGCGCTATGCAAAAATTTCAGCTCGCCTTAACGGTGCTTCTCTTTGGGGTAAGCGCCTGCCAGACGCTGGCGCCCACCACACCGCTGCCAACGGACACCACACGCGCCTCGGAGACGGCGCTCCCAACCCAAACGTCTGCACCCAGCCACACTTCGTTTCCGCCGACGTTTACCTCCCCACCTCCAACCTTCACCTCTCCGCCAGCCACACTCACCCCCAGCCTCGCGCCTACGATCACCTCGACCCCCCCTGCCGGTTTCAGCGTGCGCTATCACCCTGATGGCGAGTTGTACGTTGGGGACCAGGTCAGCTTGGAGATCATTGCCCCACCCCAGGAGGACTTAGATCTAAACGAAAGTCAGGTCTCGGTGAGTCTGATCCCCTCTGGAACTTCGCTTGGGGAAGTGGAATTTGGTTTCTTCGGTATCGGCGGTCGCAGACAAGCCACCCTGACCTGGGCGTGGGATACCTCAGACCTGGAAGCGGGTGCTCACAGTCTGGCGTTTTCGATCCAGCCCCAGGGAATTGACTGGCAGCAAACGGTCACCTTACAATCTGAAAGCGCTCTGCCGCCAGCTCAGGCGCAGGCGCACTGGGCTGTCTCGGACAGCGATTGCTGCCTGGTGTACTACGTTACTGAAACAGCGGGAGAACGCGATTTATCTCTGTTGCTGGAGGAGGTCGACGCGCAGGCTGAGGATGTGGCCTCCCTTCTGAGCCCTGATTTCAGCCAACCGATCACTGTCACCCTGCTGCCTCGCGTCCTAGGGCACGGTGGCTTCGCCAGCGGTGAGATAGCGGTCTCTTACCTGGACCGCAACTACGCCGGAAGCGACGTGGGGATGGTATTGCATCACGAATTGGTTCACGTTTTGGACGGGCAGCTGGGAGGGGAACTGCGCCCCTCCATGCTAGTGGAAGGCTTAGCTGTGTACCTGACGGGGGGTCATTTCAAACCCGAGCCGCTCATTCCGCGCACCGCAGCCCTGCTGGACTCTGATGAGCAGGAGGCCGTATTAGGTCTAGGGTGGTACTTGGATCTTGAGCCGCTTTCGGACAACTTCTACCGGTCCCAGCACGAGATTGGCTACCTGCAGGCTGGTGCGCTGGTGGAGTACATGGTGGAGACCTGGGGTTGGGAAGCCTTTTCGGACTTCTACCGTGATATCCGACCTCACCCCAGCGGAGAGTCATCTCAAGCCATCAGTGTGGCCTTGGAGAAGCACTTCGACCTGAGCTTCGCCCAGTTGGAGGAGCGTTTCCTGGAGGCTCTCCGCCAGCAGACCGTCACCCCGGATCTATATGATGATGTGCGTCTGACGGTGGGATTCTTCGACACGGCGCGCCGCTACCAGCAGGTGCTGGACCCCTCAGCGTATTTCCTAACCGCCTGGCTGCCGTCCGCCAAGGAGATGCGCGAACGCGAGATTGTGGCCGATTACCTGCGCCACCCCACTAGGATCGAGAACTTGACTTTGGAAACACTTTTGGTGAATGCCGATGAGCACCTGCGCGCGGGACGCTACGCGCAAACCGATCGGTCTCTAGAGGCGGTGAACGCTGTACTGGACGCGCTGGATCAGGGAGTCCCCGATCCCTTTGGCATCAATCCCTTAGCGGAGACATATTATTCGATTGTGGAAGTCCTCTTAGGGAACGGGTATCAGCCCCAGCGCATTCAGATCAGCGGCGGCAAGGCTCGCGTGTGGGTCAGCACCACCCCGCCGGAGGTGATGGAACTGGAAGTAATCATGACCGGGGAAGGTTGGGAGATATTGGGGGATTAAGATGGTTATTTCCAGTGGAAATCACTGGAAATAACCTTGAAATGCCTTATGGACAGGTGTAGAGAAAACTGAAGAGCAGATCGAAGGGGGCGCTGCAGTACAGGTTGAGGCTGTCGAAGATAAACGCACCCGCCACGACGACGCACAGCAGAACGACCACGCATCCCACCCCGGCCCACAGCCAGGGTCTGCCTTTTTTCTCCTCAATTGCAGTCGGGCCGGCCGGGACTTGCCCGGAGTAAACAGGTGCAGGTTCGGGTGCCTTAGGGGAGGGTTGGGGGTAGCTGCTTGGTTGTGATTCAGCAGGTTGTTCTTGCCTCTGAGGAGGAGGCATTTCGATTGGGGTGGAGACCACCGTTGCCTCGGGGTCGTATTGGGCGACTTCGTAGATTAAAGTCACCGCGTCCCCCAAACTGATGGTTTCACCAGGGCGCAGCGAGTGCGGTCCTATCAGTCTCTGTTCGTTGACGAAGGTGCCGTTGGTGGAGCCAAGATCTTCCAACACGTAGCCGCCAGCTTGCATCCTCAAGCGGGCATGACGGCGGGAGACTTCCACATAATCGAACACGATATCGTTGTTTGCATCACGCCCGAGGGTGATCTCACTCTTAGACAGCGGGAAGGCCTCCCCTGGTGTCGGACCGATCCGTGTGACCAGTTGGAAGGATTGTGACGCCATGGTTATTCTCCTTAGAATCAAGAACAGTTTGTGCTTGTGTTTCAGTTTTTAATTAAATTACAGGATTTCTCCCGGTATTAATCAAAAATCACTGCATAATCCAATTTGTACTATGAGTGTACAGTTTTTCCATGCAATAGTCAAATGGTTTGCATTTAAGTGTGCACTCAAATGTTGTCAAAGGGAATTAAGTGGGGTGTGTTTTTGGGCGGCTCAGCCGCCCAAAAACACACCCCACGTTCTTCTTCATGACAAGTCTTGCGTGCACACGCATTTAAACGTTTAACTTGTGTTCCTGGTAAAAACTAAGCTTCTTCCTCGCCTTGTTTCTCAGAATGACGTTATCGTTTCGTGCAAGAAACCTGCCATGGATCAGTGCTCCAAGCGCCAATCCAGTGCAGTGTAGCGGCGCGATACCTGGTCATTGCGCACTGCGATGCCAATGGCGCGCCGGTTTCCCACCAGCACACACAGTTGCTGGGCGCGTGTGATTGCGGTGTAAAGCAGGTTGCGCTGTAGCATCAAGTAATGCTGTGTGACCACAGGCGCCACCACCGCAGGGAATTCCGATCCCTGGGCTTTGTGCACCGAGACTGCATAAGCCAGCGTGAGCTGGTCGGCCTCGCTCCAGTCGTAAGACACCTGGCGGTTGTCGAAGGTCACCGATAGGCTGTGCTCGACGAGCGAGAGGTCGCTTACAAAGCCTATATCGCCGTTGTACACGTCTTTGTCGTAGTCATTTTGGGTTTGCATGACCTTATCGCCGCGGCGGAAGGTTTGACCGAAGAGGGTTTTCTCCGGCTTTTTGGCGCTCGAGGGGTTCAGGGCAGCTTGCAGTCGTTCGTTCAGCGCGTTGACACCCACCGGACCGCGGTACATGGGAGCAAGCACTTGGATATCAGCTTTCGACTCCAGATTAAATGTCTGGGGGATACGCTCGCAAACCACATCTAGGATCCAATCAGCAGCACCGATGGCGTCCTCCGCCGGGAAGAGGAAGAAATCGCCCGACCGGTCGCCTGCTTTGGGGGCTGGGGAGAAGATGGGCATATTTCCCCGGTTTATGCGGTGCGCGTTGGTGATGATGTCGGAGCCGGCTTCCTGGCGGAAGATCTCCGTCAAACGGGTGACTGGGGCGATCCCGCTAGCGATCACATCCCGTAACACGTCGCCCGCGCCCACGGAGGGGAGCTGGTCTACATCGCCGACCAGGAGCAGGTGGGCTTCTGGCGGCACGGCTTTCAATAGATGATGGGCCAAGAGCAGGTCGAGCATGGAGGCCTCATCTACCACCAGCAGGTCAATAGGCAGGGGATTTCGGGTGTTGTGCTTGAAACCTTCAGCGGGGGAGTAGCCCAACAGGCGGTGGATCGTGCTGGCAGGTCGCCCGGTGGCTTCCGAGAGGCGTTTGGCTGCCCGTCCTGTGGGTGAAGCCAAGGCGTAGTGTTTGGAACTCGATTCTAGCCGGGTGATCAGAAGCTGAATACAGGTGGTCTTGCCGGTACCCGGTCCTCCAGTGAGCACGCTGACCGGATGGGATAGGGCGGTTTGAATAGCAGATTGTTGTTCCAATGAGAGCTTGATCTCCTCGAAGGAAGCCGTCGAGGGCTCTCTAAGATGTGAACCTTTCTTGCTCAGAAGGCGCAGACGCTCCGCGACGCTTACTTCGCCGAAGTAGAAGGGGGTCAGGTAAACCGCGGGTTCGCCGTACGTTTCGGTGGGTTCAGCCACTTCCAGCAGGCCGGATTCGCCCGGCGGAGCCTCGTCTTTCGTCCCCAAGATGGGCAAAAGCTCGGAGCGGATGCGGTCCTCTCGGGCAAGCCTCTCTAAAGCCTCCGGGATCAGATCGGGCGAGACATCCAGAAGCTCAGCGGCTCGATCGCTCAGGATGTCCTGAGGGGCGTAAACGTGACCTTCATCGCTCATGGCGTTGAGCACATAGACCAAGCCGGCTTCAATTCGGGAAGGGTGGTGGGGGGGCAGACCCAAGTCTTGGGCTAGGTGGTCGGCGGTTTTAAAGCCCACCCCGTAGATATCCTGCGCCAAGCGATAAGGATCGCTCTTGACCACCTCAAAGGCTTGGTCGCCGTATGTTTTGTAGATTTTTATCGCCAGATTGGTGCTCACGCCGTGGCTGTGCAGGAAGAGCATGATTTCCTTGACCTGTTTCTGTTGCTCCCAAGCGGTGGCGATTTTGCGGGTGCGCTTAGGACCGATGTTGTCGACTTCCTTTAGGCGTTCGGGGTGCTCTTCGATGACCTCCAGGGTCTGCGCACCGAAGTGATCCACGATGTTTTCCGCTAGGCGGGGACCGATGCCTTTGATCAGACCGGAACCCAGGTAACGACGTATGCCCGTCACGGTGGCGGGCAGGGTTTGTTCGCAGATCTCTACGTTGAACTGCAAGCCGTGTTTGGCGTGTTTGACCCAGCTCCCCTGCAAGCTCAAGTGTTCGCCGGCTGAGAGCTCCGGCAGGTTGCCGACCACCGTCACCAAACCATGCTGGATTGGGCGCGGGATGTCACCGCCCTCCGGGCGCAGGCGCACGACACTGTACCCGTTTTCTGGGTTGTAGTAGGTAATGCGCTCAACAGAGCCGGAGAGGTTGTCCACAGCTTAC
>JASFVL010000376.1:0-4458 GCA_050049875.1 Anaerolineales bacterium | reverse complement strand
GGCCAGGCCGTCTCGCCCCGGCGGGCTCCCGGCCCGAACGGGGGGACGCACTCCCGTGCAGTGAACTTAGAAAGACGATCATCTCAGGATTACTGAACGACCAACGCCCAAAAAATACGATTCGAGGAGGTTCTCATGTTTG
The DNA here is from genome assembly GCA_050049875.1 of Anaerolineales bacterium. Taxonomy (GTDB): domain Bacteria; phylum Chloroflexota; class Anaerolineae; order Anaerolineales; family UBA11858; genus JASFVL01. The sequence continues at coordinate 4,316 of JASFVL010000376.1, read as the reverse complement.
CATCACCAACTTTCGCCTTAGATGCTTCGCGATCAAGCCAACGCGCCTGCGGTAAACGGGTGGCCGCCGGCATCTATGCCGAGACACGACTGTCCCCTTTCGGCCAACCGATTGAATCCTTCATCCTTTGCCCGCCCAAACCCATCGATATCACGGCGTGGGGCCTTGCCCCGCGCGGCGCCAGATTGGTCGAGATCGAATGGGTATGGCATGTCTTCGACATCATCAGCAAAGCCGACTACCACGTGGCCGATTACGTAGAGGAGACCCGCCGCAAAGGGGCCTCAAGGCAGCTCTCCTCCAAGCTCGACTTCTCAAATCTCGGTGAGGACAGCCGCCTGATCCTGATCCACGAGAAGGCCATCATCAAGAACTACCCCGAGTACCCCCAGCCACCCGACGTGGTCTGCCCGCTGGATAAACATCTCTCCCAGCTAGAAGAAATGTGCGCAGGTTTGTGGTGGCACGACATTCCCCTAGAGGACCTACAATCCTCGACCTCTCCACCTGAGATCGAGGGGGTGGAGACGCACACCGAGATGGACGGAATCCACCACCTTCGTGTTATCCCCGGCGGCGTGTCCTACTTCGCCTACCCCCGCCCAGAATGTGTGGGGCCGGTTTATCAGCACGGCATCTTCATGTCTTTGCCGATCACCAACCTGGTTGTCATCGCTGGGCGCAATGACCAAGAGGATGAAAAAGCTGATCGCGTCTGCATGCCTTCGGCAAAAGCGTTTCAAGCCGCCAGCCTGAGCGGCTTGCCGGTACTCATGGAGGACGAATAATGTCTGATATCCCGATCTCAAAACTTCGCGGCCATGAAGAAACCAAGCCGCGCAAAGCCCTGGTCCAATCGATCCAAGACCAGGGCTTTTTACCAGCCTTTCCTATTGTCGTAACCCCCATTGGGGATGGCATCTACAAAATCCTGGACGGCCGCCGACGCACCGCCGCGGCGGAACAGGCCGGCTTGAAGTCCGTGCTCGCTGTAATGACGGAGGGGGATGCAACGCTTACCATCCTAGCCCACGCCACCCGCAGTGAGAACCCAGTGGCCGAACTCCAGGCTTACCAGGAGCTCCAACGGGCGGGCATGAGCGAGGAGCAAATCGCCCGCGCCGGGTACGCCACCCCCCGCTGGACGCACTTCACTGTCAAGTACACAGCGTGTGGTGCAGTGCAGCGCATCCGCAAAATCGCTAAACTCAATCGTTTGATCCCCGAAATCGCGGCGCGCGTCGAGAAGGGTGAGATCGCCCCGGGTGTGGCTTTCCAGATCGCTAAGATGGCCCCTGAAATCCAGCATGAGCTGGTGGAGGAAGAGAAAATCACCGGCCCTGTGGTGCGGGAGTATCGCTACGCCCAGCGCCAAGTCCTGCAACTGCACCAGGACAGGCAGTCAAGCTCTCCGTCCCCGGCCTGGAGCAGGTCTTCGAGACCCCACCCCAAGCCACCATCGAAGAGGTGCTGGAGGTGCTCTCGGATGACACGCTAAACGCTATCCTAGCAGAAATGCCCGCCGACGACCGTTTCACCACCTGGCGGGCGAAGGTCAGGAAAACTTTGGCGGAGCATAACCAACATGTGGCGATCCCGGTTTCCGCCCTGGTTGAAACTCGCTAGCTTTCCCAGCGTGCCCCGGGTTCTCCCGGGGCACGCCTCATCTCATCAACTTCGAAGGAGATAGAACTACAAACACTTCATACGGTTTGGTGAGACAAAATATCACAAATAGAGGGAGACTTTGAACAATCTGTTGTACTAAAGAGTTGAATCCAAGTCCTAATGACCTCTATATCAAAATCACTTAAGTCACCCCTCTTAGTCCTGGTGAGTTGGTTCACTCAGATCGTTTTCTGCTATAATCCATGCGGGTCATGATTTGCAAATCGCCCGAGGTAAGCGTATGAGCACGAATGAACTTCTTATTGAAAAACGCGACCAAATCTTACAACTCGCAGAAAAACATTGTGCGCGCAATGTGCGCGTCTTTGGCTCGGTAGCACGCGGAGAGTCCAGATCAAAGAGTGATATTGACTTCTTGGTGGACATGGAACCTGGACGCAGTATACTTGATTTGGGTGGTTTGCTGGTTGACCTGCAAAGACTGCTCGAGGTCGAGGTAGATGTGGTTACCGAAAAAGGACTGCGCCCCCGCATCCGTGAGCGAGTTTTGAGAGAGTCTGTTACGCTATGAGAAGCGATCAAGAACGCTTGCTCGATATTGTGGAAGCCATCGAGAAAATTGAACAACAAGCCGGGAAAAACAGAGATCAATTTGATCAGGATCCAATGCTACAGGTGTGAATCGTACACCATCTACAAATCATCGGGGAGGCTGCCAGCCGTCTATCAGAACCATTCCAAAACCGCCATCCAGAAATTCCCTGGGATAAGATCATTGGCATGCGCCACGTTTTAGTACACGGCTATTTCGAGATAGACCTGGACATCGTCTGGGCAGCGGTGGAGAACGACCTGCCCGACTTGAAACATAAGGTAAATGCCATTTTGAACAGAATGAAAAAGGCGTAACACCCAAAGACTTATAGAACGTTCGCGCTTCAGAAATCAATGTAGTGTCACACCGACGATATCAAGATGTGAGGGGACAAATTTGACAAGCTCGGTTATGTCGTCCACACCCAATTTTTTCACCAACCGATTGGAATAAGAATTTGGGGGAATCGAATGATAACGAGAGCATCGCTACGCTCAGCACCAGGCCCCGCGACTGCACCACACGCTGTGCCCGCTGTCGCCGACTGCACGGGAGTGCGTCCTCCCGGAGGACACCGGGACGGTGAGCGGGCAGGCAGCAGGGAGACCTGCAGAGCAATGTCACTATTGAGGTATTCTTTCAGCAGTCAGTTACAGTCACGAATTGAACTCAAGATTGATCCAGAACCGTCCAGTGATTAGAATTTTGATCATCGTGCCAACCATTCAACCTCGGTTAATTCCTCAACCGCCTTAAATTCGGGATCGGCAGTCAGGATAACCCCATGCACACTTAAGGCTGCGGCAATTGTGAAAGCATCGGCATATGCGACTGGATAATTGGCTTTGATATGTGCTGCGCTAAAAACCGCCTCTTCGGGTGCAGGCAAGATCTCGAGAGGTAATTGTTGTACTTTTCCCAACATGGCCTGCACTCTGGCAAGACCTCGTTCCCGTTCGGTGATGTAGGCCACTTCGCCCAGGTTAATGATCGAAACGACCACACGGCAGTTACCTAATTTGGCTTCATGCAGAACATCACGAACACGGTCCATCCCCTTTTCACCGTTGAAATAGGCTAATAAGGCAAAACTGTCGAATACATAAACGGGCGGGTCAGCGCTCATCTTCGATTTCTTTGCGATGTTCTTCTAGCAATACCTGGGTCAGGGATGTCTTACCCTTGAGCATACCGGCAGCTTCATCAATGGGATGGTCGGATGCCGGTATCAGCGCCAGCACGCCGCCATAATCCACCACATGCAAATCCGTTCCAGGCTCTAGATTGTATTTTCGACGTAGAGCGGCCGGGATGACGACCCAGCCTTTGGTTGACATTTTCACAGTCATAACTTCACTCCCTTGTGTTATACTTTTTCGTCATCAAGTATAACACATTATTGTAGACCCTTAGAGGACTATCAGTGTTTATCATTAATCCGCCCTTTCAGGAAGGCACATTAGGAACCCGAACCATGTGGGCGCCTTAGCAGACCCTGTCATCTGATAATACGCTTCGAAAGGAAGAGATCGTCCAAGGCGCGGTTTTTCGCTCTATCGTAATATCGTTCGTGAGGCAGCTAAACTAGATGTCGTAGGCGGAGGAACTGGCTTTGGAACCAGCAATCTCTAAGCTTTAGCTTCTACATTACAAACCCATTCATCTCACCAGGTGTGTCCCGGACATTATTGGGACACGCCTGGTTTTATTTAACGACACAAACAAGGAGTATCCCATGATCCACATCCAAATCAAAGACATCCGCGCCATCGCTACCGACGTGGCGTTGGACGACGAGGACAACCTGATCTTCGCCCGTTTGCTCCTGCGGTCGCCTGAAGAAGTGCGTGGGGTCCGGCATGCCATCCAGGATGAAAAGTTGATCCACAGCGACGCCGGATTCCTGATAACCCACCGCCAGGCCCAGGTCTGGAGCGTACCCAGGACCTTCAAAGGAATCACCTCCTGGGTGCTGACAATCCACCTCCCGGAACTAGCGGAAAGGCTGCACTTCATTTGGGATAACGGCGATATAAACCAGTCCGCTGCACGCAAGCTGGAGGCCTTTCTGCACCAATGCACCCCCTACCCG
>JASFVL010000070.1:0-14101 GCA_050049875.1 Anaerolineales bacterium | reverse complement strand
GACAACCCCAAAGGTTATTATGAGTTCGAACGCGTCAAGAAGCTTAAAGAGGGGGATGTCGCTTGGCTCCCCGAGGCGGAAGGCAAGGCGACCAAAATTATCAGCGCCCTGCTGGTACATATGCCGCTCGATTATGAGTATCGCGTGCTTATGATGCGCCGTAAAATGGAGGAAATCCTTGCATCGCAAGACAAGATGCTCGAGCGCCGCGGGGAGGAGTCCAAGGTCCCGGATGAAAAGATGGCGGAACTGTATCGTAAGCATATGAGGCAAGTCGAAGAGTGGATGAACAACCAACCCAACGTGACGTACATCGATGTGGATTACAACGCCCTGTTGGAAGATCCACAGCTTCATCTAGCGCGCATCAACCATTTTCTGGGCGGCGACCTGGACATTGAGAAGATGGCGGCGGTGGTTGACCCCGATCTGTACCGCCAGAGAAAATGACTCACATTGGACTGTAATGATTTTTATAATCCCGCAAATTTTTAGGTGTCGAAATGCCTGATCCTGCTTTATCTTTATTGATTGCTGTGCTGGTAATAGGCTTAGTGGTGTGGTTTTTCTGGCCTGATCGCGGCCCGTTTTGGCGCTGGCGGCGCACCCGCCAGGTCACCGAAAGGGTGCTCAGCGAGGACGCCCTCAAGCACCTGCACCGCTGCGAGCGCTATGGGTACCAGCCGACCGTCCAGAGTCTGGCGGGGGCGTTGAACGTCTCCGGTGACCGGGTGGTCGAGATTTTGACTAAAATGGAAACTCGCGACCTGGTGAAGATAGAGGGCAGTGTTTACCGGCTCACCCCTACGGGTCGGGAGTACGCGCTGCGGGTCATTCGCGCCCACCGCTTATGGGAGCGCTATCTAGCTGAAACCACCGGTTACGAGGAAACCGAGTGGCACAGTCAAGCTGAACAGCAGGAGCACTGGCTTTCAGCCGAAGATGCGGATGCCTTATCCTTTGAATTGGGTCATCCTACTCACGATCCGCACGGCGATCCTATCCCTACCTCAGATGGCGAGATGGTCGCTCACGGCGGCGAGCCGCTGACCTCCTTGCCAGTTGACGTTCCGGCGCGCATCGTTCACATTGAGGACGAGCCGGAAGCGGTTTTTGCCCAGTTGTTAGCCGAAGACCTGCACGTTGGCATGGAAGTCCGCTTGGTCGAGAGCAGCGCGCAGCGAGTTCGATTTTGGGCTGGTGGAGATGAACATCTCCTCGCTCCCATTGTGGCTGCCAACATCTCTGTCCGCCCGATTCCAGAGAAACGCGCACCTGAAGAGATCCCAGGAGAGCGTTTGAGCAGCCTTAAACCGGGGCAGAGTGGTGCAGTCTCGGCGATCTCGCCCCGCTCGCGCGGGGTGGAGTACCGCCGCTTGCTGGATCTGGGAATCCTGCCGGGAACGGTCATTCAAGCGGAGATGCGCAGTCCCAGCGGTGACCCCACTGCATACCGCGTGCGGGGTGCAGTGATAGCCCTGCGCAGCGAGCAAGCCGACTTGATCTACGTGGAGCCGACGACAGAGCCCTCTAAGGAGGTGAGCGCATGATGACCGATACCCCTCAGACCTCCGCCTGCGAAACTTGCCCAGTCCACAACGCTGCCAACCTGCTCAAATTGGGCGTGGATATGCAGAATTGGGATTTCGTCGTCGCCTTGGCGGGTAATCCCAACACCGGTAAGAGCACGGTCTTCAACGCCCTGACGGGATTGCGACAGCACACGGGAAATTGGCCTGGCAAGACCGTCACTCGCGCCGAGGGCGGATTTGAATACGCCGATCAGCGCTATAAATTAGTGGATTTGCCAGGGACATATTCCCTTCTAGCCACCAGCCTGGATGAGGAAATTGCCCGCGATTTCATCCTCTTCGGTCAGCCCGACGTCACGGTGGTGGTGGTGGACGCCACCCGGTTGGAACGCAACTTGAACTTGGTCTTGCAGGTTCTGGAGATTACTAATCGCGTGGTGGTGTGCCTGAATTTAATCGATGAAGCCCGCCGTCACGGGCTGCAAGTCGATGACCGAACCTTAGCTCGCGAGCTAGGTGTGCCCGTTGTTCCCACTGTCGCCCGCAGCGGAGAGGGATTGGATGATCTGCTTGAAGCGATCCGGGAGGTCGCTGAAGGAAAGGTCGCTAGCAAACCCTACCGCATTCAAAACGAGCCCCCTGAGCTGAAGCGGGCAATCTCGCAGTTGGTAGAGCAGGTCGAGACGCTCTTCCCGAATTTACCCAACGCCCGCTGGGTGGCGCTGCGTCTACTGGATGGTGACGAACGCATCGCCGAGGCGATCCGCAAAAGGGAGCTGGGTAATTTAAGTTTAGACACCTCCTCTGAGCGCCCTGATCGAGAATTGCATTGGGAGGCCGTCTGAATCGCGTTTCAACGAGGTTGTGAAAGTAAATCATAAAGGTATAGATATGGCAGAATCCAAACTCTCCCCAGAAGACATCCTGAGCAGCGCTCAATCCCTGCGCTGGAAGGCCGGCGGTGACTTCCATGAAAAGTTAATGGAAGCGATCTACACCGATGCAGCCCGCATCGCCGATAAATCCGTGACCCGACCGGGTGAACGAACTGGGTTTGACCTGGATCGCACCATTGACCGCCTGGTTACCAGCCGGGTGTGGGGCTTCCCGCTGATGCTGTTGCTGCTCACCGTGGTCTTTTGGATCACGATTTCGGGTGCCAACATCCCTTCCAGATGGTTGTCCTGGCTTCTCTTGGACACCGCTCACCCATTTTTCAAGGACTTAGCTGCGACGATAGGTCTGCCCTGGTGGTTGGACGGCCTCTTGATTGATGGGATGTACCTGGCGACTGCCTGGGTGGTGAGCGTCATGCTGCCGCCCATGGCGATCTTCTTTCCCTTATTTACCTTGGCGGAGGATTTCGGCTACCTGCCGCGGGTGGCTTTCAATTTGGACAACATCTTCAAGAAAGCCGGCGCGCACGGCAAACAGGCGCTGAGCATGACGATGGGCTTTGGCTGCAACGCCGCGGGGGTGGTTTCGACCCGCATCATTGACAGCCCGCGCGAGCGACTGATTGCCATCATCACCAACAACTTCGCCCTATGCAACGGGCGTTGGCCCACGCAGATTCTGATCGCCACGGTGTTTATTGGTGGTTTAGTACCGGCTTACCTGGCCGGTCTGATCTCAGCCATAGCGGTTGTTGGTATCGCGTTGCTGGGTGTGCTGCTGACCTTCCTGGTCTCCTGGGGGCTGTCGCGCACCGTTCTCAAGGGCGAGGTTTCCACCTTCAGTCTGGAGCTGCCCCCTTATCGCCCACCGCGCATTTTACAAACCATTTACACCTCGGTAATTGACCGCACCTTGATCGTACTTTGGCGGGCTGTGATCTTCGCCATGCCCGCAGGAGCGGTCATCTGGTTGATCGCCAACATAAATATCGCTGGGACCAGCATCGCCGAGTACTTGATTAATTTCCTTAACCCCTTAGGCCTGCTGATCGGTCTCAATGGGGTGATCCTGGTGGCATACATCGTCGCCATCCCCGCGAATGAGATTGTCATCCCCACCGTGTTGATGTTGACGGTGCTGACCACTGGGGTCAGCGGTGTAGGGCAGGGCGCCGGGGTGATGTTCGAGCTTGAATCGGGCGCCCAGACCTTGGGTCTTTTGGGCGCGGGTGGCTGGACGCTGCTGACCGCTGTCAACCTGATGCTCTTCAGCCTGGTCCACAACCCTTGCTCGACCACCATATACACCATCTACAAAGAGACAGGCAGCCTCAAGTGGACGGCTGTCGCCTCCCTACTGCCTTTGGCGATGGGGTTTGGGGTGACCTTTCTTGTCGCTCAAGTATGGCGGTTGGCAGCGGGTGTTTTTTCGTAATCTGAGGAGTATTTGGCATGACCACCAAGTCATCAGAGGGTTCCCAGGAAATACCCCCTGAGATTAGAACCGGCATTTTCAGGCGCGCTGTGCAAGTCTTCGTGATGCTAGCAGTGCAAGGGGTGATCTTTTTGCTCTCCGCTGGTCGACTAAACTGGGAAGGGTCTTGCGCACATCCATGGAAGACCGCACGCTGCAGGTTGAGTTGGAAGGTTACCGCGAATACATCCGTCGAACGCGCTGTCGTTTGCTCCCGGGAGTGTGATAGAAGGCTGATTTGTGCCCGTGTTTCATAGTAAACTTCTCAAGTTTTCGTCATTAGGGAGCACTGCTCGATAGATAAAGGAGAATTTTTATGAATCAATCACCCGCCATTATGATTCAGGGACTGGTCAAGTTCTATGGCAACTTCCAGGCCTTGCATGGTGTCGATTTGAAAGTGGAGCGGGGGGAGATCTTCGGTTTTCTTGGTCCCAACGGTGCCGGAAAGACCACCACAATCCGCTGTATGTTGGATTTGATTCGCCCTCAGGGAGGCAACATACAGGTACTGGGTTTGGATCCCCAGGGTGATCCCGTCGCCGTTCGATCGCGAGTGGGGTATTTGCCGGGGGAATTGAGCATGGAGGACAACCTAAAGGTTGAGGCGCAGCTACGCTACTACGCAGACCTGCGCGGCAATACAATCGACTGGACCTTCGTTCGCCAACTCGCACAGCGCCTGGAGCTTGACCTGACCATGGCAATTAAGAATCTCTCCAAAGGCAATAAGCAGAAAGTCGGTGTGGTGCAAGCTATCATGCACCGTCCCGAACTGATGCTCCTGGACGAACCAACGGCGGGCTTGGATCCCTTGATGCAGCAGGAGGTCTACCGTTTGCTCAGGGAAGCCCAGGCTGAAGGTGCGACGGTTTTCTTCTCTTCTCACATTATCGGCGAGGTGGAGAGCCTAGCTGAACGCGTGGCGATCATACGGCAAGGTGTGATTGTCGAGGAGGCTGAGCCAAGTCACTTAAAGAGCATGACCATACGCCGCGTCCATATCCGTTTTAAAAACGCCGTGGATCCCACACCGCTGACGCAGATCAGCAATGTTTCCTTGATGTCCCAGAGCGATGGACTGAGTGTCACCCTGCAGGTAGGCGGCGAGATGGATGCGCTAGTTAAATTACTAGCGAATTTCCCCGTCAGTGATCTTGAAACCGAGCGACCCTCGCTGGAAAGCATCTTTATGGATTATTACAAAACCGGGGAGGAGGTGGACTGAGATGTACGCCGAGTTCAAACATACATTACGCCGCTTACGGGGTCAGATCATCGGTTGGGGCATCGGGCTGGCGCTGTACAGCTTGATGATGATCTCGATTTATGGCGATATCGCCCAGATCGACATGGATGCAATGCTTGAATATTACCCCGAGGAGATGCTTGCCTTCTTTGGGGATGCTTTCACAGCCTTCAATACCCCTGCGGGTTACATGGAGACCTACTTCTTCAACTACATGCCCGTCATTATTGGTATTTTTGTCGTCGGTGCCTGTGCCAGACTGCTGGTGGGTGATGAGGAGAAAGGTATCCTCGATCTGGTGATGGCTTATCCGGTCAGCCGTACGAGGCTCTTTTTAGGGCGCTTGCTGGGCTTTGTGGTCTCGCTGCTAGTGATTTTGCTGGTTGCGTGGCTATGTTGGGTGGTCCCCTCCGGGGGTTCTGGGATGGAGCTGTCCTGGAATGAGTTTTTGCGTCCTTTCGTACCACTCCTGGCGCAGCTGCTGCTCTTCGGCTTTTTGGCGTTGCTTTTGAGCATGCTGCTGCCGGCTGCGCGCATGGCGGGTTGGATCACCGGGGCGTTGTTAGTGGCTAATTATCTGACAGTCGGATTAGCGAACATCAACGACTCTCTTGAAAGTATTGTAGAATTCACCCCGCTGAATTACTACCAGGGCGGTCAGGCTATCAACGGGTTGAATTGGGATTGGGTGGTAGCTATCATTGGAGTGGCGCTGGTTTTTGCGGGGCTGGCATGGTGGCGCTTCCTGCGCCGCGATGTTCGTGTGGGAGGTGAAGGGGGCTGGCGTTTGCCAAAGCTGAGAGCGGCTCGTTAGACGTTTACACCTGCACCTTCTCGCCGAGCGCTTGACAAGGTTTGACGGGGGACTTGCATAATTACAAGAAAACTCAAACGGGATGGTGTTTCAGACCACCCCACGTTCTTCTTCCTGACAAGTCTTGCGTGCACACTTTTATCCTTCTCGCTTGACAAAAGTTTTTTAGTAGTTTATATTCTTACTATTAGTTGGGTTATAAACTACTAAAAGAGTGCTATGAGTTTAACTACCGATCTGATGAAAATCGGCTTCACCGAGTACGAGGCCAAGGTGTATCTGGCTTTGTTGCAGGAGAACCCAGCCACGGGTTATCACCTCAGCAAAAAGTCAGGGATGCCGCGTTCCATGGTTTATGAGGCTTTGGGTCGCTTGGATGGGCACGGTGCGGTTCTCAAGACCGAGGACCGGCGGGCGGTTTTGTACCGTCCTGTCCCCCCCGATGTGCTTTTGGATCGCTACCGGCAGGAGCATCGTGAGCTGATGCAAACGCTGCGCACCAGCTTGCGGGCGCTGTTCAACAGCCAGGAAGAAGATCGCATTTGGTCCATCCGAGGGCGCAATTCGATCATCTCTTATGCCGCCCAGATGATCGAGGCCGCAGACAGAGAGGTGTACCTTGTGCTCAACGACGTCGACCTGGAGGAGCTGCGGGAGAGAATCGTTTCCGCCAGCGAGAGCCAGGTAGATATTCGCGCTTTGCTCACTGGTGATGGTCAACTCGATTGCGGTCAAGTCGCCAGACACCCGCCGATGGAGAGCGAATTGCAGGAGTTAACCGCCACGCTGGTTGTGGTTGTGGATGGCAAACAAGCGCTGATCGCCAGTACGGGGCTGGAGACCACAGCTACGATCACAAACAATAGCGATATCATTCTCATCGCCCGGCAGTTTGTCTGGATGGAACTTTTCGCCCAGCGGGTATACACTCGCTTAGGGCCTGAGCTGCTTGAGCGCTTGGATCCAGAGGATCGCAGCATTTTCACCGCCCCGGAAGGCGTGCCGGAGGTGTAATTCAGGATGCCAGCCACTTTTTGGGAAGCGGTCATAGCTGCAACGATTACGGTGTTAGCCACTGGTCTTGGGGGTTTGCCTTTTGTATTCGTCAAGGATTTTCCTGAGCGCGTCACCCGGGCGGGTTGGGCCGCGGCGGGGGGGCTGATGCTCTCCGCTTCGGTTTTTAACTTAATCATACCGGGTGTGCAGGATGGGGGCATAACTCCCGTAGCGGTGGGTATCCTGCTGGGTGCGGCCGTTATGCTGCTGGCTTCCCAGTGGCTGGACGATCGTGAACTGAACTTTGGCTTGTTGTCTGGGGCTGGAGCCAAGCGCATTATCTTGATGCTGGGAACAATTTTCATCCACAGCTTTCCGGAAGGCATCGCTGTGGGCGTGGCTTATGGTTCCGGGGAGGTCGGTTTGGGTTTAATTATGGCGGTGGCGATCTCCATTCACAACATTCCGGAGGGGGTGACTGTGTCGTTGCCGCTACGAGCTGAGGGGGTCAGTGGTTGGAAGTGCGTGGGGTGGGCGCTCTTTTCTGGCTTGCCGCAGCTGATCGCGGTGGTGCCCGCTTATCTGGCGGTGTGGGCTTTTCGCCCTATCTTGCCCTATGGCTTTGGTTTCGCTGCTGGCGCGATGATTTTTCTGGTACTGAGCGAGATGATCCCGGAAAGCCGCGCCGACGAGACCCAGCGGCTATTCAGCGCCGTTGCCGGGATGGCGGGTTTTCTGGCAATGATGGTCTTGCAGAACGTGCTCGTATATTAGTCAATGGTTTCACAAAAAAAGTAGAGGTCATCAGCATGAAATTTCAACGCGTCTTTTCCGGCGCCCCCTGGGAGCCCATAATTGGATACTGCCGCGCGCTGCGGGTGGGGGATCATATCTACGTCACCGGTACCGCTCCTGTGGACGATGAGGGTAAGTGCTACGCCCCTGGCGATGCATATGCCCAAACCGTGCGCTGCTTGGAGATCATCCAGCGCGCTTTGCGAGACCTAGATGCCGACCTTGACTGTGTGGTGCGCACGCGCATGTTCGTCACCGATATCAGCCGTTGGGAGGCGTACGGCAAAGCGCACGGGGAGTTCTTCGGGGATCACCCACCTGCCAGCACGATGGTGGAGGTCAAATCCTTGATCGACGCGGATATGCTGATCGAGATTGAAGCCGACGCGGTGTGTCCGCAGTGAGCCCACAGCTCATCAAAACAGGCATAATATTTGCTCTTGTTGTGCTGGTGGTCCTCCTGTGGGGGGAAGTTCTCGTTGCTACGCACTACATCCGTGGTTTCTCGATTTACCATTTTGGATGAGACCCTTAAGTGGATTGGAGAATCGTAACTTCTCCAAAGAGGAGGAGGCAGCGTGGAAATCTTAGGCATTGACATCGGCGGGTCGGGCATCAAAGGTGCGCCTGTGGACGTCGATACAGGCGCGCTGCTGGCGCCTCGCTACCGCATCCTCACGCCAAAATCGGGTAAGCCGCGGCCCATGGCCAAGACGGTAGCGGAAGTCGCAGCTCACTTCGATTGGCGCGGTGTGGTCGGATGCGGCTTCCCGGCGGTCGTTCAAGAGGGTGTCGCCCGCACCGCGGCCAACGTTCATAAGAGTTGGATCGGGACGGACGTAGCAGCGCTTTTTACGAAAGTTTCAGGGTGTCCAACCCGGGTGATCAACGATGCTGACGCGGCTGGATTGGCGGAGATGGCTTTCGGCGCTGGGCGGGATCGCAAAGGTGTAGTGCTGATCGTGACCATCGGTACAGGATTGGGGACCGCGCTGTTCACGGATGGTCATTTGTCCCCCAATACGGAGTTCGGACACATTGAGATCAGGGGTAGGGATGCTGAGAAGTGGGCTTCAGATGCCGTGCGTAAACGCAAGAAGCTCAAGTGGAAGAAGTGGTCCAAGCGGATGGATGAGTATTTACGCACCATAGAACGTTTAGTTTGGCCCAATTTGATCATTTTGGGTGGTGGGGTCAGCAAGAAGGATTACAAATTTATCCCCCGTCTGACGGTTAAAACACAGGTGGTTCCAGCTCAATTGCTCAATGAAGCCGGGATCATCGGGGCAGCGCTTGCGGCACGCGCGTTGGTGGGGCTAGCCGAGGGGTGAGCCACTTACCTCCAAAAAGCCATCCTTAGAGCGCTTCCCATGGAGGTGTGCCGCTGCCGCCTTCGCCGCGTAGCGAAGCTCGAATCGGTTCACCTAGCTCTGGCAGTACGTCGACTACAGCTGCTAACAGACCAAAACAGCCGCTGATCATCATATCCCCGAAAGGCGTGGCGAAGTAGGGGACCAGTGGCTTCGAGGAGTGACTCTTGGACTTGAATAAGTTACGGCGGGGGCCAGTGACAGCCGTATCAAAATCGACTCCATCCAAAGGCAACGGCTCGGGGCTGTAGACCAGCGCTCCATGACCGTGATCGTCAAATACATCTTCGTGTTTCAAACTGCCTTCCGCCAGGGAGCGCAGCAACCCTTCCAGTTTGGGGAGGTCGATCAATCCGGTATGGTGCTCGAAGACCCCTTCGATACCCCCCGGGCCCAGCCGGAAGGCCAGGGTGTGGAAGTTACCAACATTGGCGACCAGCACCCTGGAGCGGGTGCTTACCCTTGCGTCTTGGGTAGCCCCTAAGACCGCTGCTGGGGCAGTATCCATCACCACCAAGGGGGCATTCACACCTCCTGAGGAATCAACAACAGCCTGCAGACGGGTCATGATGGGTGGCACCTCCTGCGCTTTAAAGGCGAAGGCGCTCAATCGATTCTCAGCTTGAATGCGCTCATCTAGATAATCGAAACGGAACTGCCGGTCGGAGTAACCTGGCGGGGCTGCTCCGTGGTCGAATACCGCCACAGCCACGGCAGCCAAATCATCCAAAGGGACGTCGAAAGGTGCCAGCGCTTGGGCGATGGCTTGAAAGTCGAAATCCTTCAGCTCCAGGTGTATCACCGAATTGGAAAGGGTTGCGGCTTCATCTTCGCTGATCACCTGGATGCCCATCTCCACGACCATCGCCAGGTCGTCGTCAAAAGAGCGAGCTGCGTCGGGGGTGGCGTAAATCGGGTGACCCGCTTTTGCGTGATCGCGGGCAGCCCAATGGCTGGGACCACCCCCCATGGTCACACCGGTTAGCAGCACAGCATCCCCGCGGCGGGTGGCCTCTTTAAGACGCTGGTGGATGATCATGGTAGGCGAAGGCACCACCAGCTTGAAGCAATTCTCGATATCGATGCGAGAGTCGTAGAGGAAAATATCTTGTGTTCCGGTACCGACGTCAACCGTTAAAATTTTCATAAGACGCTGATTTCTCCTGATGCTGCTATCTGTTGATGTATTGGAGTGATCCTGCTGCTTCTCCGAAATGTAGTGGTAAGCAAAAGTAGATTATGCAGCGGTTTTTAGTAAATTGTGGGGTTTCACCCGCAATTTACTAAAAAACTGAAACTCACTCCATAAGTTGGTAAGGAATTATAAAGCATTGATCCCACTTGATAACCAGATGACTTTTTGCTATAAATAAAAGTGAAGTCTTGCACAAGGTGTGAGATTGGTCGATGTGCATTCATGCACAGATTAGATAAATTCTTTAGGAGGTTTGTGATGGGAAGGAAGATAACTTTTTTTCTGTTGATTTCGCTTGGTTCTCTCTTAGTCCTTTCAGCGGGATTGGTCTTTGCCCGTTCCCCGGAGCAACCGCGGGCACCACAGGCACCCCAGGCGCCGGATAAAGCCAGCGATTACATCCCCATCCAAGGGCGTTTGACCGATGCTGACGACAACCCTTTGGACGGAACTTACCAGCTCACCTTTCGCATCTACGATCAATATGATGGAGAGACGGCGCTGTGTGAGGACACCAGATATGTGGACGTGAGTGATGGCTTGTTTAGCCATTATATGAGAGCACTTGGTTGCCCCTTTGATGGGCGTCAGCTATACCTGGGCGTGCAGGTGGAGGATGATCCGGAGATGACCCCGCGGATGTACATCGACAACGTCCCCTACGCTTGGAGCTTGCGTCCCGGAGCGGTGATCAGCGGGACACTCGGCGCCACGGCTGTTTTGCACGTGGAAAGCTGGAGTTCGAACGGTAGAGGGGTGCGTTCCTACGCGATGTCCGAAAGCGGTCTCAACTTCGGAGTAGTGGGTGCCTCGCGCTCGCCGGATGGCTACGGGGGTTACTTCTACAACAATGGCGGCGGTGTGGGTTTGTTAGCCTTCAGCGACGCCTCCACTGCGCCGGGAATCATCGCGAGGGGCGTGGATAGCGGCGCGGACCTCATCCTGGATGGCAATGCCAACACTGGGACGGGAGATGATGGCGTGCTCACCTCCGACCCGGATTACACCAGCAGCGACATCGTGATCAAGTCCAACGACACCATCCGTTTGGACTTGGACAATGACAACGACGGGGAGGACGCCGACTTCGAAATCCGCAATGGTGAAAATGATCTGATCTTCGATGTCGATGATAGCGGTGCGGTGGTCTACGGCGGTGAGGGCATCGCCGCGTTTCCCCGCCCGGCGTACGACAGCGGCTGGATTCCTATTGACCCGGACGAGACGATCACGCTGAACCATAACTTGGGGGGTAATGTGGATAACTACGTCGTTGACCTGACCTTCAAGCATCCCACTTACGGCGTTCACGCTTTTGGGTGGGGCGGCGATGTCACCAGCGGGGCTTTCTTCGGAGCATACTGGCAGAACCTGACCACCAGCAGTATTAAGGTCAACAGGGCGGCTGATGACCTGGAGATCACACATGTACGCGTGCGCATCTGGATGTACCCGTAGCCGCGCAAAGGAGAAAACCATGAAGAAACGATTGGGAGTCTTATTGCTGGTCGTTCTACTCGGTGGGTTCATCCTGGCGACTACTGTGCAAGCTATGTCATCCACCAACTACGCGCTGGAGTGGTTCACACCTTTCAGCAGCAGCGCCGGTAGGGAGGTCACCTCCACCCATTACACGCTCAACCTCACCCTGGGACAGAGCGTCATCGGTGAGGGTTCCAGCCCGAATTACGACGTCGGGCTGGGATTCTGGGGCGGTGGAATTATCGAAACTATTCGATACTGGTTTGATCTCTACCTGCCGCTGACGCTGCGCGAAGTTCCATAAGCACCTGTTTCGGGCTCCGGACTCATTTCAGAACCGGAGCCCTTCTAAGGATCAGGTATACTCTTGGGTGAGTTTGACAATTGTTGCCCGAGAGGTGTGCGATGACATTTGACGCTGAACGCCAACGTTGGGAGCGGGAGACGCTCGAGCCGTTAATCGAACGCTACCCTGAACGGAAGGATGATTTCTCGACCTTATCCGGGATTCCCTTGCCCCGGTTTTTGACCCCCAGCTACAATGATCCTGAATACCTTGAGAAGCTAGGTTTCCCAGGGGAATATCCCTTCACCCGTGGTGTGCAGGCTACCATGTATCGCGGCCGCCTTTGGACCATGCGCCAGTACGCGGGCTACGCCAGCGCCGAGGAGTCCAACCGCCGCTACCGCTACTTGCTCGATCAGGGACAGACCGGTCTTTCCGTGGCTTTTGACCTGCCCACCCAGATCGGTTATGACGCTGATGACCCGATTGCCTCGGGCGAAGTGGGCAAAGTGGGGGTGTCCATCTCCTCGTTAGAGGATATGGACACCCTTTTCCACGAGATCCCCTTGGAGCAGGTCTCCACAAGCATGACGATCAACGCCCCGGCTGCCATTCTGCTGGCGATGTACATCGCGGTGGCGAAGCAGCAGGGCGCGGAAATCCGCAGGCTGCGCGGCACGATCCAGAACGACATCCTCAAGGAATACATCGCCCGGGGTACCTACATCTATCCCCCGAAAGCCTCCATGCGCTTGGTCACCGATGTTTTCCAGTACTGCCAGCGGGAAGCGCCGCACTGGAATACGATCAGCATCTCGGGTTATCACATACGCGAGGCTGGTTCCACCGCCGTTCAGGAGGTGGCTTTTACCTTGGCGAATGGCATCGCCTACGTCCAAGCAGCTATTGATGCCGGTTTGGGCGTGGACGATTTCGCCGCTCAGCTTTCTTTCTTCTTCAACGCCCACAACGACTTTTTGGAGGAAATCGCCAAATTCCGGGCCGCCCGCCGGCTTTGGGCCCAGATCATGCGCCAGCGCTTCGGGGCTCAAGAGCCGCGCTCCTGGACCCTGCGATTTCACACCCAGACGGCGGGCTCCTCTTTGACCGCCCAGCAACCTGAAAACAACGTCGTGCGCGTTGCCCTGCAAGCTTTAGCCGCGGTTTTTGGAGGCACCCAATCCTTGCACACCAACAGCATGGACGAAGCCCTGTGGCTGCCCACTGAAAAGTCGGTTCGGGTTGCCCTGCGCACCCAGCAGGTCATCGCCCACGAATCGGGTGTTGCGGAGAGCGTCGATCCTTTAGCTGGTTCTTATCTCATCGAGCACCTGACCGACGAGATTGAGCATCGTGCCAAGGTTTACATCCAAAGAATTGACGCTTTGGGGGGCGCGCTGGCGGCTATCGAACGTGGCTATGTCCAAGGCGAGATACAAGAGGCTGCTTACCAGTATCAGCAGGCGGTTGAGAGCAAGGAGTGCATTATTGTGGGGGTCAACGCCTTCCGGGTCGATGAGCAGATTGAATTAGAGCGCTTGCAGGTCGATCCCGCCATCGAACAAGCCCAACGGGAGCGCTTGGCTGAACTGCGGGAGAGGCGAGATTCCCAGCGGGTCAGCGAACTGCTCGCCCACCTAGAGAAAGCTGCGCGGGGTTCCGATAACTTGATGCCGCTTTTCATTACCTGCGTTGAGAACGATGTCACGCTGGGCGAAATCTGCGGCTTGCTGCGAGAGGCATGGGGCGAGTACCAATCGCCGACATGGATTTGAGTTGAGGTGCTGGAGCTAGATTGTATGAATCGAAATTATCTTGTCGGAGGCTGCCATGACCGCCATCAAACGCATTGACCACGTCGCCGTTGTTGTAGATGACATTGACAATGCATTACGTTTTTGGCGTGACGCCTTGGGTTTGGAGTTGAGTCACGTCGAAGATGTGCCGGACCAGGAATCGGTGGTGGCTTTTCTACCCACCGGCGACAGCGAGGTGGAATTGGTAAAACCCAC
>JASFVL010000375.1:0-4469 GCA_050049875.1 Anaerolineales bacterium | reverse complement strand
TCCTGACCCTGGGTGAAGCCCGCGCTAGGGCCCCGCTGTGCATATTTAAGAATACGCTCAAGCGCCTCTGAGGCCACGGGCTGATCACGAAAATTTCGCACCATGCGTCTTTTTTGGACAACATCAGCAAATTCCATGGAGACCTCCTATTCTCAAAACAGGATCGTTATTGAATATCTGCCCTTAGAGTTCGAGCTTAAATTTTCAAACGGGTATGTTTAACACAACTACCCTAAGTATAAACCTGGTTTCTTAAATGGAACAAGTGCAAGTATCACAGCTTGCTCGTAAAAATCTGCTCGTTCGATGACCCCCTCGGTAAGAAGACCCACCGCCCCTTGTTTTTGTTTTGAATTCACCCGTCCAAATACGATGTCATCTGCATCCCCCAACTCCTTTCCAGAACGCACGATCTCAGCCACCTTCTTGGGTAGAAAAAACGCCCCTGTGCGACCTTTCCCTTTATGATTATTAGAGAGTATGACAACCCAAGCAAAAGCCAACATTCCATATTCTGATTGCTCAACGCCGCCCTCAATGCCCACCCAGAAATCTGCCTCATGGACGAGATCTTTAGCTGCCTGCGCCCGGTTAAAGGCGCCGCGCAGCGTTTCTTCATCCGAGACGGGCTGCTCTCTTACTCCAGAGGGGACGGACACCCAAGATATATCAAAATCAAGATCTGGAAACATGCGCTGGAATCCAGCCTTTGTCGCTCGAATTTTGACAGGATTTTGAGAAGCCAAGATAATCGATTTCATCGATATGGCTAGTGGTTATCTGTATCGAAGAATATATAATACATCAAGTAATTTGGCTGCCTTTCAAAACCCAATTTCTCCGCTGTGCGAATTGAGGCGATATTATCATCAGAACAAGTCCAATTAATCTTGGTGAGCCCATGGACAAAACCATACTCTACTGCCGCGCCCGTGGTGACAGAAGCTAGACCTCGTCTGCGGAAACCTTCCACTGTAAATAAACCAGCATCTCCCAGCGAGCCCACAATGAAGTCAACCGTCGCCCAAGAAACAATTTGCGCGCTCCAACGACTTTGATGTATGGCAACAAAACCGTAGTCTTCGAAGCGAGGGTCGTTAATTGCGCCCCATTTTTCGATGGTTTCATGGACCTCAATTGGAATGGATAAATTAGAACGTTCCATAAGTCTTTCGTCCATGGGACATATCTCAAACCCCTCGGGGATATTGGACCGCCAATCAAAACTCATTTCTCTGCCAACATAATGCCGTCTTGGTGCAGGGACCGGCTGATAAGGGGTGATTACGGATTCTAAATGCCCACCCCACTCTTGAGGGGAACAGGTTAAAAACATCACAGGACTACCAACATGGATTATTTCTCTTGCGCATATCGCAGCGTTCAAGGATTGGTTAAAGTCGTGATTGTTTGGATCACCTGTCAGATAACCCCATACCCCCTCTTCCTTGGAACTGATGAACGAAGTTAAAAATGCTGTCTCGGGGTTTTCTACATTATCAACATAGATTCTCCCCGGGTATATACATGCGAGTACAGCGGAACACATCGGCTGGTAACGTTCTAAGGGTTCAAATATATCCCGAACAACACCGTACTTCTCCTTTTCAAGTTGATAAATCACATTGGTTATCCTACTGATCTCAAGCCATTCCACAATCATCATCGCCAAATTCGATCTCGACGGTCATATGGGAGAAATCGTAGGCAGTCAACATCTTCTTAATGTCCTCACGCACACAAAGAACCTGATCTTTTGAGGTTGATTCATCCACGACAACGTGAGTCGTAAGGACATGATGTTCACCGTCTAGAGACCAGATGTGGGTGTGATGCGTGGAAACCACATTTTCGACAGCACTGATATCCTTCTCTAACTGATCAATGTCGAAGTCTTCGGGAACTGCCTGAAGGAACAATGACAGCGTTGCGCGTAAATTTTTAACCACATTGTATAGAACATAGGATGTAATCAGAATCGAAAGAATTGGATCAAGAACGTGGATATCGGCAAACAGTAAAATGACCGCTACGATCAACACAGCGATCCAACCGAGAACGTCCTCAAGAAGATGCCATGCTACTACGCGGGCATTGAGTGACCTGCTACCACGTAAACGCAATACTGCTGCTCCATTGACCAGTATCCCGACAATAGCAAATAGGACCATGCCCTGAGCATTGGAGTGTTCAGGTTCCATCAATCGAGGCACAGCTTGTGAGAGTATTAAAATCGAACCTATAATGAGTATGATCGTATTCGCTAGAGCTCCAAGAAGAGAGAACCTGCGGTAACCGTAAGAATAACGGTCATCACGATCCCTTTTGGAATAACGATCTAGATACCACGCCAACCCCAAAGATATGCTATCCCCCAGGTCGTGAACGGAATCAGATAAAATAGCTAGACTATTGGTCCACAATCCCCCTACTACCTCCAAGAGCGTGAACCCCAGGTTAAGAAAAAAGGCTGTTTTTATGTTTGCCGTAGAATCTGTCGAGTGTTGGTGGTCGTGTGCCATGCTGCTACTTGTCAATCACCGCTGGAATTATATACTCCTCAAACAGCGGAAAGTCCACAGTCGAGGCTGCAAACAATTCGCTTGGTGGCTGATTTGGTAGTGGTACGGAAGTTACCACGACGGCAATGTCTAGTTCTGGAATCACAACAATATACTGACCAGCATAACCAATCGCCATATAACTCTGGTACCCTCCTTGATTGCGGATCCACCAATGATACCCATAATTGACCTCAGGGAGACCTTCTTGATTGTCTCCCGGACGCAGGACTACGTGCGGGAAAGTTGCCTGCTCAACCCAATCTTCAGCAAAGATCTGTTCACCTTCCCAATAACCATTATTTAAATACAAGAGAGCAATGGCTGCTAAATTACGGGAGGTCAGAAAGATTCCTGTGCCCCCAAAATTAATGCCATTGCTATCAGAACTCCACTGGCGGTTGAGAATCCCCAACGGTTCGTACAATTTTTCACTAGCATAGCTCAGCGCTGACTGACCCGTCGCCTTTGTGAGAATAGCCGAGATCAAATGTGAATCAACTGAGCTGTAATTAAATACCGTTCCTCGAGGTTCAACTTTGGGCAAGTCAAGGATTTGGGTTGTAAAATCTTCTTGAGAATCATTCAATCCAACGGGATTCTGCTCTGACCATGCCAGTCCAGAACGCATGGTCAGCAGATCTCCCAAGGTAATTGTGCTTTTTTCGGATTGGGGATGCTCATCGAAGTATTCTGGTAAAAATTCAGCAACGGTCTGATTCACGCTCTCAATGTATCCTTGTTTGATTGCGATTCCAACCAAGGTGCTCAACACGCTTTTTGTTGCTGAATAAAGCTGATGGTTGATGACCTGATTCGTGCGTCCGCCGAAAAATCGCTCCCAGACAATGTACCCATCCCTCACAACGGTAAAGGATACAACTTGGGGGTAATTCTGATGGAGCCAGCGGTTGGCACCCTCCATCAACTTGGGATTGATCCCTTTCGTCTCAGGCTCTACTACCCACCAACCTTGGCTGGGATAGTACTCGCGAACGATCACCCCAGGGGGATGGTCGATGGATTTTTCCATACTTAGGAAGTAAATCAATCCTAAAACTGCTAGTCCAAGAATTGTAGGGGCAATAAGCCATAACACTTTTCTTATTGTCTTACCGAAGGTGATTGAATTTGATGCAGAAGACGAATCCCACACCCTGCTATTGTTTGTACTCATAGATTATCCTATATTAAACCATTAACATTGCGATCGTTATTATTTGATATTACGTTTTATATACCATCGACCATCACAGAACGTTCGATTGTGCAGTATCTTTTTTGTAAATTACCATTGAAACCATTAATTTATAGAATAGCAGATGCTAAATCGAAGGTTGATCACGCATTAGAACATCTCGTGTAAATGTGGGATTTTGGAGGGGAACATTTCCCTCATGACCTCCTGGACCGCTTTAGGTGGATTACCCCAAGCGCGCAAGTTAAATTCATCGGGATTATGCGTGCCATAAACCAGCGCTGCTAATCCGTTAACATTCAAATCACAGTCAGGTCGATCAGATTTCCTGATTTGAAGGACACCATCCTGTGACTCAAAAGACCAAACACCTTCATTCCATGGACATATAGGATCATTGATGCGAGCAGAAAATCGACCTGCCCCAACCATCATACCCTTAATATCTATCACATCTAGGATGCGCCCCATTGGTGCGAAGAAGGCTGGTTCGAAGCTTGGGCGGATATCCGCCAACCAAGTTCCTGGATGTTCGTAAGGGGGAAGCCATATTTCCACCTCTTCAGCCTGATCGATATGGCGTGAGATCCATTGCAACAATAAATACTTCCCCTGTCCAGACCGGTAATAGAATCGTAAGGCTCGCATGGTGAAATTGGTTACTTTCTCGCCTCTCAAATCATATAGCATCAAACCCACGAGATCACCAT
>JASFVL010000373.1:0-4472 GCA_050049875.1 Anaerolineales bacterium | reverse complement strand
GGACAGTCCTGCATCTGATTGAACCCACAAGTGGATCTGTCAATTTCAATGGGGTCGATGTCTTTAATCTTCAGAAAGGTGATATGAAGTCTCTTCGAAGGGATATGCAGATCATCTTCCAAGATCCGTATGCTTCTTTAAACCCTCGCAAACCTGTGAGCGATTCGATTATGGCGGGTTTGAACATCCATAAAATTGGTAGTTCTAAAGAGCGCTCGGAAACCGTCATGGATATTTTGAATAAGGTAGGGCTGGAGAGCTATCACGCCCATCGTTATCCCCACGAGTTTTCTGGGGGTCAGCGTCAGCGCATCGGAATCGCAAGAGCCATCGCTTTACGTCCCAAGTTCATCGTATGTGATGAGCCCGTATCTGCGTTAGACGTCTCGATACAATCCCAGGTCCTCAACCTGCTCATGGACCTGCAAGAGGAATTTGGGCTGACGTACCTGTTTATCGCCCATAATCTTTCGGTGGTCGAACACATATCAGACCGGGTGGCTGTGATGTATCTTGGAAAAATTGTTGAACTTGCTCCGAGGGCGGAGTTGTTCAAGAATCCACTCCACCCATATACTCAGGCACTCATGTCGGCTATTCCAATACCAAAGCCAAACTTAAATCGAGAACGGATTATCCTAGAAGGTGAAGTCCCAAGTCCTCAAAATCCCCCTTCCGGATGCCGCTTCCACCCGCGCTGTCCTGTCGCTATGGAGCATTGTTCAGTGGAAGAACCAAAATTTCTAGAAAACCGGCAGGATCATTGGGTCGCCTGTTTCCTGGTGGAAAGTGGTTCATGAGATCCAACCTTGCCATGAATGGATTCATCCCCTAAGACAACGGGAAGGTTCTTTAATCCTTAGACTGAACATGTTTTTTAAGGTGATTTTTTTAGGAGTGCTACGATGCCCGTCCCCAAAGAAATCCTATATCTCACTGAAGCTGATGTCAAACAAACCTTGACTGTTTCGGAAGCAGTCGACCTAGCCGAGAAAGGTATCAAAGCCGATGGTCATGGAAAGGTTAATGGCGATAAGTTCTATATGGATGTGGGAGAAAACGGTTTCGTCAAACCATTCTCTGGCTATATCGAAGGGGAAGAATATACCTTTATAAAAACTTTTAGTTATTTCCCCAAAAACCCTAAAAAATACAACCGGCCTCCCACATCTTCGATGGTGATCCTGCTGGACGCCGAGACCGGTCTGCCAGCTTGTTTGATGGAAGCCAGTTGGGTCACGGGTTTGAAGACAGCCGCCTCTACTGCTGTTACCACAGCATATCTTGCTCGCCCCGAATCAGAGACCGTGACCATTTTTGGCGCTGGGACTCTGGGCCGCTTACACCTGATGGCTGTAGCCGAGCGTTTCAAACTCAAACAAGCATATTATGTCGATATCTTGCCAGAAGTTGCCGAGAAATGCGCAGCAGAACTTGAAGCGATTGTGGGCTTCCCGGTGAAAGCCATAAACCTAGAAGAAAGAGAGAGCGTGGTCAGAAAATCCGACATCATTTTTACCGTCACTACAGGTAACCAGGCACTATTTGAGCATGCCTGGCTAAAGCCGGGGACTTCTATTGCTCGCTTAGGTTCCTATCAAGAGGTGGATTACGATGTCATCACCAAAGCTGACAAAGTGATCGTTGATCGATGGAAATATGTCAGCCCCCGAATTCCAGAGATTGTAGACTTGGTGAATAAGGGAGAGTTTTCAATGGATCGTGTCTACGCCGAATGGCCCTCAATTGCCGCCGAGAAAGTACCTGGCCGGGAGTCTCCAGAAGAAATCATTGTTTATATAGCCCTGGGCATCTGGGGAGAGTATGCGGTCATTTTGCCAGAGGTATATCGCGCAGCTAGAGCCAAGGGTTTAGGAAAGGGTCTGCCTTGTTCGAACGATTAAGATGACAGCAAACCAAAACCGAAAATGTAAATATCAATAACATAAAGAGGAAGGAGATTGCTATGAGGATGCAAGGACCTAAAACTGATGCGCTCTTTGATAAAGCGAGGGCCGTTATACCCTATGGGGTAAATTCGAATTTCCGCTATTGGGGCGATGATGACACGTTGGTCATCACTCGCGGCGAGGGCACTTACGTTTGGGATGCAGATGGGAAACGGTATATCGATTATCGCCTAGGGTTTGGCCCGATCATTTTGGGCCACGGCTATCCCTCAGTAGTAAAACGAGTTCAAGAAGCGATGAAAGATGGCACAATATTCGCTTGGACGACACCGTATGAAATCGATCTCTGTGAGCGTATCACTCGCATGTGCAACGTGGATAAAGTTCGTCTGACCAATACCGGAACCGAAGCCACCATGCACGCCTTGCGCATCGCTCGAGCACACACGGCAAGGGAGAAGTTCATCAAGTTCGAAGGGCAGTACCATGGAATGGCCGACTATTTCATGTTCAGCACTGCATCCGCGAATCCCAGGTCTTTAGGCTCAAAACGCAGCCCAATCAATGTTCAGGCGACTTCCGGGATTCCAAAGGGCGTTAGCCAGTATGTCATCAACTTACCTTTCAATGATGTTGAACGTTTGGAAGAGACCGTTGACGCCCAATGGGGAGAAATCGCCGCCATTTTTGTTGAGCCGATTCTGGGGAATGCTGCGGGTATCATGCCCCAGCCAGGCTACCTCGAGAAAATACGAGAACTATGCAACAAGTATGGCATTGTGTTGGTCTTTGATGAAGTCAAAACCGGCTTCCGAATCGCAAATGGTGGGGCACAGGAATACTTCAACATCCAGGCAGACCTGGTGACCTACGCCAAAGCAATGGGAAATGGCTTCCCAATCGCAGCTATCGCTGGTAAAGAAGATGTCATGATGACCATCGAACCTGGGGCGATGGCCCACGGTGGGACCTATTCAGGAAACGTTGTGGGCACTGTGGCAGCACTGGCTACTGTTGAAATCCTCGAATCGATGCCGATCATTGAAACCATCAACAAACGTGGTGAGTCCTTGATGACTGGTTTTGACGACATCTTGACCGAAGCTGGTATCCCGCATGTTGTAATCGGGGTTCCATCCATGTTTGGGATGCTACTTGAAGTTGACAAGGAACCTCACGATTTCAGAGATTACTTCAAGGCTGATCACGAACTGTATGAAAATATCGCTCTGGAGCTAATCCACAGGGGCGTGCAGCCAGATGGTGATGCTCGCGAACCCTGGTTCTTGTGCTATGCCTTGAGTGAAGAAGATGTGAGCGAAACCCTGAATGTTTTTAACGATTCGGTCAAAGCTGCTAAAGTATGAGCACTTCCTAATCAATTCACCTAGAAACTCAATCTTTCAAAAGACACTTCTTATTATCCTAAACATGAGGTATTTATGAAATATGACAAAAATCCGATGACCGCTGATGAACTTGCACAGCTCAGCAAAGAATACACCTTCTTCTCCTGGTCGGTGCAATCTGAAGTCAATCCCATCCCGATAGATCACGCTGAAGGGGTTTACTTCTGGGATGCCAACGGCAAACGTTACATTGACTTTTCAGCACAATTAATGAACGTAAACATCGGCCACCAGCACCCCAAGGTGATTGCAGCGATCAAAGAACAAGCTGAAACCCTTTGTTATTCTCACCCGGGTATGGCAACTGAGCCGCGTGGCCGGCTTGGGAAAATCCTAGCCGAGGTTACGCCAGGGAATTTGAAAAAAACCTTCTTTTGTTTGGGCGGCGCGGAGGCTAACGAGAATGCCATCAAGATGGCGCGTTTGTACACTGGACGCCATAAGATCCTTGCCCATTATATTTCATATCATGGTGCGACTCATGGTGCAATATCACTAACTGGCGACAACCGGCGTTGGCCGGTAGAGCCCACCATGCCAGGGGTTGTTCATGTGCTTAACCCATATTGTTATCGCTGTCCCTTTGGGTGGACACGGGAAACCTGCCATCGGGAGTGTATTGACCACATCGAAGATGTTATCCAGTATGAAGGCCCCGAGAATATCGCTGCTATCTTCCTGGAGGGGGTTGTGGGCTCCAATGGCATCATTGTGCCCCCCGATGACTACTGGCCGCGCATGCGGCAGATCTGTGACTCATACGGCATTTTGTTGATTTCTGACGAAGTCATGAGTGGTTTTGGACGAACTGGAAAATGGTTCGCAGTGAACAATTGGGACGTCGTGCCAGATATCATCACCATGGCAAAGGGAATTACTTCTGGATATGTGCCACTTGGTGCTGTCGTGGTTTCTGAACAAATTACTCAACACTTCGAAGACAACAAGTTATGGTGTGGACTGACTTACAGTGCTCATCCTCTATCCTGTGCTGCTGGAGTTGCCACGGTAAAAGTCTACGGGGATGATGGCCTGATTGAAAATGCGGCTAATGTAGGAGAACATCTAGGAGCGCGTTTGGAAGAATTAAAAACCAAACACCCATCTGTGGGTGACGTGCGATATATCGGGTTGTTCTCTGTCATCGAAGTCG
>JASFVL010000374.1:0-4472 GCA_050049875.1 Anaerolineales bacterium | reverse complement strand
TTCAATTCCATGAGAGCTAATGTGGAAGTAACTTTCTCAATCGGTAGATCCGTCTGCGAACATATATCATCAACGTGTAAAGGTTCATGCTTTAGTATATTATATAGTTGTGCCTCTATAGCATCTTTAGGTAATACTGTGCGCGCAGTTCTCTGTTCAACAACCATTGTCAGGTCGAGGGATTCGAGAATATCTTGTGGGTCCAAAAGCGGTTGCGCTCCTTTAGATATCAGCATATTGGTGCCCTTGCTTTGTGGGGCATTAATATTACCAGGAACAGCAAAAACATCACGTCCTTGCTCTGCTGCGAATGATGCTGTTATGAGGGCACCACTCCGTTTTCCTGCTTCGATAACGATAACAGCAATGGACAGACCCGAGATTATCCGGTTTCGTGGGGGGAAATTGCTTCCTTCAGGAGCGGTCCCAAGCGGATAATCGCTGATCAAAGCACCATTAAAGGTGATACTGTCAGCTAAGCGACGGTGCTCTGGTGGATAGATACGATCAACCCCACTACCCATCACTGCTAATGTGCGTCCTTCTGCATCAATGGCTGCCCGATGAGCTATCCCATCAATACCACGCGCTAAACCACTTACAATCGTTACACCTCTGAGAGCCAGAGTACCCACGATTTCTTCCGTTATCTGTCGACCATAACTGGTGAATTTTCGTGTTCCTACAACTGCAACTGCCCACTCATCATCAGGTCGATATTCCCCTCTCAAATATAGTACTGGCGGTGATGAGGGAATTTCTCGCAAACGATCAGGATAATTCTCATCATCCCACGTCAGAACAGTGATTTCCTGGGATTCAATTTTCTCCCAAACCCGATCCAAGGACACCGATTTACGTATCTGTAATAGATTTTCCAGGGCTGAGGGGTTTAAGGCTGTCGCTCTGAGGGCTTCAGGAGATGCGTGCCAGGCTGATTTCACATCACCAAAGGCATTAATGAGGGCACGTAAACGCACTGCACCAATACCCTTGACCAGATTGAAACCTACCCAATATCGTCTATTATCCTCCAAAACAAGCCCTCTGGGCACCCATGAAATTATGCTGTGGTCCAATTATTTGGACACGATTTCACGGAAGATTTGATAAAGAGATCACTAATATCAGCGCAACTCTTGTGGATCGGTGTCCCCCACTCCACCAATTAAGGCGTGGGAAATTACGATCTCAACTTCTTAGCCAAGATTCTAAATAACAATAATCACGTGATGATAGACTATTTACCTTGTGCATATCGTGCTGGATCGAGAAAGAGAATACCACACGATTTTCCATGATGTCAAGAAGAGCTGCCTTCTATGTTCACTCCAATATTGTCAAGGGGGTTGTGACAGATTTGGACTAAGGCTGCCAGTGACGCCCATGTCCCAATCCAAAATCTGGTTCCTAACTAACCTGTTTTGAATGTCTATTACTTTATGACCATGATCCTAAGTATTGTACAAGGATCGATCTCTCTAGTCTGAACTTAAGCCGGGTATGAGATTGACGCGCATCTCACCCTTTTGAGGATCAATATTAACAACCACTTCGTCAATATCAGGAAGCAGAAGGTCTGAGTGCTTCTCTCTGCGGACTACAAAGACATTATTTGCCCCTGTTTCCAAAATTTCAGTAATCACACCTAATTCCAGATCATTGTCATCCTTAACCACCCGCAGACCAAGTAATTCATGGAGATAGAACTCCCCTTCTGGCAAGGGTGGGCGATCATCAGCACGAACATGTACTAAATGATTTCGAAGTTCGCCTACCTGTTCGCGATTATTAATTCCTTGGAAAGTTACCAACAGATCCTGTTGGTGGGATCGTACGTTTAGCAAAGTCAACGGTCGAAGTTGAGAGCCTACGTATACAATAACATCTTTTTGTAGGCGTTCAGGGAAATCTGTCCATATTGACATACGAATCTCACCCTGGACACCATGCGGTTTATGCAACTTACCTACTACTAAAAAGACAGGCTCGCCCTCAAACGACGAGCCTGAACGGTGCTTCGAGCTTACTGATGTTGGGCGGCGACTCATCTCGGTTCTACAATGTCTAATGATGCACTTTTTCCTTCTTTCGCAGCAGCAACCCGCAATAATGTTCGCATTGAATTCGCCACCCTTCCCCCTTTACCAATAACCCGACCCATATCCTCCTTCGCCACCCAAAGGCGCAGCTTGACGTTTCCACCGCGCTGATTTTGTTCCGTTTGAACTTGGGTTGGATCTTCCACTAAAGATCGGGCGATAAACTCGATTAATTCTTTCATCGCCTACCTCCTTTACGGGTTTGCTTTGATAATCCCCAACATGGAGATAACCTATAAGATGAATTAAGTCTCAGTCGTGACGTGTCTTTCTTCCTGCCCCGCGCTCTTCTTCAGCGGCTTTCGCCTCTTCGAGAAGCACATCAACATCTTCACCCTCTTTAAACCTCTCATACCGCTCAGGTAAGCCGATTACATTGAACAATCTTACAACTGATTCGGATGGTTGAGCACCGTTTTTTAACCAATGATACACCCGGTCCTCTTGCACGTGGATGGTCTCTGGTTGAGTTCGCGGGTTGTAATGACCCAAAATTTCTAGAAAGCGTCCATCCCGTGGGCTTTCTCGATCTGCTGCCACAATTCTGTAACTAGGTTGTTTCTTTGCACCTACACGCCTTAAGCGAATGCGAACCATATCGATCCTTCTCCTTCGAAGATAATTAATTGTACTCTATTTATTTGTGATCCTCCACAGTTGGAGCAGAAGGGTAAAGATTTAATCGTTCCCATATCTCCCCAACTGCGTAATCACAGGATTTTTACTTTAACCAAACAAGCGCGGAAGCCCTTTCATTCCAGACTTACTTATCGTTTTAAACAAACGACGAGCTTCCCGATACTGCTTGAGCAATCGATTTACATCTTGAACTTGAGTGCCTGATCCTCGAGCAATGCGTCTTCGACGGCTGGCGTTTAGAATTTTGGGGTTTCGTCTTTCCTGCACTGTCATTGAGCTAATTATTGCCTCTGTCATTTTGAGTTGGTCTTCTGCTTCCCTTGGGTTTACAGCCTGCGCCATTTGAGCCATGCCTCCCGGGAGCATTTCCATGATCTGACCGATAGGCCCCAATTTTCGCACTTGTTTTAATTGTTGGGAAAAATCCTCCAGTGTGAACTCTCCCGACAACATCCGCTCAGCTTGACGTTGGGCTTGCTCTTGGTCCAGGCTAGCCTCAGCACGTTCTATTAAGCCTAGCACATCACCCATGCCCAGTATTCGAGATGATAATCGCGAAGGATCATATGATTCCAACGCATCTAATCCTTCACCTGTTCCCAGGAATTTTATCGGTACTCCCGTTACTGAGCGTATTGAAATTGCTGCTCCACCACGAGCATCCCCATCCATCTTACTCATAATCAAACCTGTCAGGGGTATTGAGGTATTAAATCCTTGAGCGATATTCACCGCTTCCTGCCCGATCATGCCATCAACAACCAGCAATACCTCTCCAGGATCAACACGCTGAACTATAGCTCGCAATTCCTCCATCAATCCCTCATCCAGTTGAGATCGACCAGCTGTATCCATGATTACAGTGCTGAATCCACCGCGCTCAGCTTTCTGTCGAGCTCGGTTGGCGAGATCTGGAGGCTTGATATCAGCCTCTCCAAAGACTGGGATATCCAAACTCTCTCCCAAAACTTGTAATTGCCGGATCGCTGCAGGACGGTACGGGTCAGCCGCAACAAGAAGAACACGCTCACCTTGGCTGCGCAGAAGACGCGCTAGTTTTCCTGCTGCAGTCGTCTTCCCTGAACCCTGTAGACCTACTAACATGATAATATGAGGTCGTGGTCCGCTTAAATTCAATCTCTCCGGTTCACCCAAGGTGGCAATTAACTCATCATTGACAATTTTGACCACCTGCTGGCCAGGATTCAAAGCGCGCGATACCTCATGACCAACAGCTCTTTCTCGAACCCTAACAACAAAGTCTTTAACCACCTTATAGTGTACATCGGCTTCAAGTAAAGCCAAACGCACTTCACGCATTGCCGCGTCGACATCTCTCTCCGAGAGTTTACCGCGACGACGCAATTGGTGAAAAACTTCGTTGAGTCGTTCGGTCAGGTTTTCAAACATTATTTTCTCAGAAGTTGCGCAGTTGGGAGGTGTTTGAAGGGGATTGGGCGGGCGTTGCCCATAAAATCCCTCCACCCTTACCCTTGAACTGCGTAAGTCCTATTTCTATTATTTACCTCGATGCTTAAAGGCCCAGATGATGCTGTCAACTAAGGTCAAAATGCAAGCTCGCATTTTAGCATTGTAAACAAGGTTTGGTCAAGGGAATTTTATAAGCTAGGCAGGGCAATCGCATTTGGAAAATGCGATAAACACAGTCCTTTAATTTCTTATATGCTACATTTATATGACGCGTAATTTCGTTCTCCAGAATCAATTTTG
>JASFVL010000069.1:0-14162 GCA_050049875.1 Anaerolineales bacterium | reverse complement strand
AGCAATCGGATCGTCCAACGGGCACAGCCCTCCCAATCCACGAGGTATTTCGAAACGCTTGAGATTCACAAATATTTCTTTCATTTTTCTATCCTTTGTTTAGGGAAGGCGGAGAAAGCTCATTTCAGGGATTTATTTCCATCAAGAATGAGATGTTTCTCTAAGGATATTTTACATTATTCAAGTATCGTGTTTTAGTTTTTCTGTAAATTACCGGTAAAACCCCGTAATTTACAGAAAAATCGCGCCATTATCTATTCAAGAATAGATAATTGATAGCAGTAGCATTTGTATGAAAAGAATGATACATGATCTTGAGATCTAAATCAATAGTATCGGGATTTAGCCAGGACTGAAGATATTGCTCCAACGTGAGTGGAAATGGTGATGATTTAGGTCTTGTTGTTACTATCGCGTGCTACAATAAATCATTTAGGACTTACGCAGTTTAAAGGTAATTATGGTGGAGATTGGGCGCAATCTCCCCACACCTGCCCAACTGCGCAAATTCTGATATTGTTGATATCTTATGATCGTATGGGTAGATTTTCCCATTCAAAGGATGATATAGATATATGCTTGTCTTGATTCGCGGTGGTGGTGATCTAGCCAGCGGGGTGGCTTTGCGATTACACCGAGTCGGTCTTGAAGTTTTAATCGCAGAATTGCCTCAACCGCTTGTCGTGAGACGCCTGGTATCTTTCGCTGAGGCAGTATACCGTGACCAGTTTACAGTGGAGGGAGTTACCGCGCAACTGGTTCAGAATGTTGAAGGTATTCAATCCGCGCTTGATTCGGGGAAGATACCTGTGATCGTAGACCCTGACGCTGCACTGCTCAAATCGCCCATCCTCTGGGGTGGGTTAGAGCCTAAAATCGTCATCGATGCCCGCATGAACAAAAGACCCCCCGGTCTGAGCATATCGGCGGCAGATTTCATCGTGGGTCTCGGCCCGGGGTTCATCCCTGGTGAGAATTGCCATGCTGCGATAGAGACCAACCGAGGTCATCATCTGGGACGTGTCCTTTGGACAGGGTCGCCACAGTCGGACACCGGTATCCCGGAGGCTGTAGCTCGTCGTCAAGCAGATCGAGTGCTGCGATCACCTGCTGATGGTATCTTGGTTGCTTACGCAGAAATCTGTGATCAAATTCAATCCCGCCAAATTATTGCAGAGGTATCAAATCAATCCGTGAGGGCTCCTTTTAAAGGGGTGTTGCGTGGTTTACTTCATCCCGGATTGAGGGTTGTGCGAGGTTTAAAAATCGGCGATCTCGACCCCCGAAATGACCCTCGCTACTGTACACTGGTTTCGGATAAATCTTTGGCTGTAGGCGGTGGCGTTTTGGAAGCTATTCTGTCCCGCAGCGAACTGCGCCCGCATTTATGGACCTAAAGCGAGCATTACGACTAGCGGATTTACCTCGCCTCGCTTTGGTTGGTGCGGGAGGGAAAACCACTGCTCTTTTTCAACTGGCGCGCCAGTTGAACCCTCCTGTGCTAGTTACTGCCAGTACCCATCTGGCGATACACCAACTTTCCTGGGCGGATCAGTATTTTGCTGTCGAGTCGTCTGCTGAACTACCCTCTATTGATAGGATCTTAACTTCCGGAGTGACCTTGATCACAGGACCAGAGAGGGAAGGAAAACGGATGGCAGGATTGGATGAGCAAAGCTTATCGATGCTTTATAAAATTGCGAAAAATGAAAGAGTGCCTCTCCTGGTTGAGGCAGACGGTTCCCGACAACGACCACTTAAAGCTCCCGGTGTTCACGAACCGCCCATCCCTGAATTCGCAGGTATAGTTGTGGTCGTAGCGGGTTTAGCAGCTTTGGGTAAACCCTTGACAGGTGAATGGGTTCATCGCCCGGAGCGCTTCGCAGAATTGGCTGAGCTTTCTCTCAATGAAGATGTAACTATCGAAAAATTGGCTCGAGTATTAAGACACCCAGAAGGTGGGTTAAAGAACATTCCTGCAGAAGCAAAGCGGGTTATTCTCTTCAACCAGGTGGGGAACCAAAAACTAGTAGCTCAAACGAAAAGTGTAGCTACTAATCTATTAATGGACTATCATGCAATCGTAATTGCCGATCTAAAGACATTTGAAGCAGAAGGTTATCCAGACCAGACGCCAAAACGCCAAATCTTAGCGGTGCACGAACCTGTAGCTGGTGTGGTCTTGGCTGCAGGAGCCTCTTCACGGTTTGGAGAGCCCAAACAGTTATTGACCTGGCGCGGTGAAACTTTAATTCGTCACGTCGTAAAGACCGGATTGAAAGCTGGTTTGGAACCCCTCATGGTTGTGACCGGTGAAGAGGACTCAAAGATAAGGGCAAATTTGGACAACTTACCTGTAAAAGTAGTCAACAATCCAGCGTGGCGTGAAGGGCAAAGTACGTCGCTTCGAACAGGTCTTTTGGAGTTGCCAAGAGAGGTGGGTGCGGTGGTATTTTTATTAGCTGATCAACCACTAATCCCCGTTCCATTGATCCGCGCTTTGGTGGATCTACATGCAAGCGGACTTCACCCGTTAGTGGCTCCGATTGTTGACGGGAAGCGTGCCAATCCGGTTCTTTTCGACCGGATCACATTCTCTGATTTGTTGGCACAAACCGGGGATGTCGGCGGTAGGGGACTATTTTCGAAGTACCAGCCTTCTTGGGTGCCTTGGCACGATTCAAGACCGCTGTTGGATGTGGATACACCAGAGGATTACGAGCGTTTGTTGTCTAATTATTAGCGGGTTTTCGAGTTTCCGGCTTCTGAATCGAAAGCAGAAGTAAGAAGGTTGAATATTGGAATCAATTATGTACTCAGCGGTCGTGCTTGCAGCCGGTCAGTCCAGACGCATGGGACGTCCTAAAATGACCCTATCTTGGGGCAACACAACTGTGATCGGTCGGGTGCTTCAAGCTTTGGAGTCTGGAGGGGTAGATAACGTCCTAATCGTTACGGGTGCGGCGCGAGTGGAAGTTGAAAAAGCTGTCTCGGGGTTTGGGGTCAGGACTGTATTCAACCCGTTTTACGCCGAAGCAGAAATGATCAAAACTTTACAGGTAGGAATCTCAGCATTAAACGACGAGTACGAGGCGGCGTTGGTGGTTCTTGGCGATCAACCTCAGTTGCGGCCAAAGGTCGTCCGAGGAATACTGGATACTTATCAAGAAAGCCAGGCTGCCTTGATTGTTCCGAGTTTTGAGATGCAGCGTGGGCATCCTTGGTTGTTAGGTCGTACATATTGGCCTGAAATCCTTTCGCTACCCTCTTCGGAAACGCTGAGGGATTTCCTTAATCGTCATGCTGCAGAAATTCACTACCTAATTGTGAATAGCAAGTCTGTTTTACAAGATTTAGATACACCGGAAGATTACCAGCATTATCGCCCTAAGAGCTAGTCTTAACCTTCTCTATCGTATACATTAGTCTTTGGATCTGTGGAGTCAATTCGTTTCAGTTGGAGAGAAGATGTGTGTGTGCAAGATTTGTCAGGCAGAAAAGGGGCGCTGGTTTTGTCGAAAATTGCGCTATGTAGTAAAATCAATTTAGATTAAAACCCAGCTATCATCGGAGGAAAGTGGCACTATGGTGTCATCGGTTGAAAAAACAATCATTATTGTTGAGGACGAACCGGATACCGCAGAGATGTTTGCGGAGATGCTGAGGCTGAGCGGATTTAAGGTGCTCAAGTCCTACGGAGGCAATCCGGCAATTGAGTTGATCGCACAAGAGAAACCGGATGCAGTCGTTCTGGACGTGATGATGCCAGATCTCTCAGGACTAGAAGTGCTGCGTATTATGCAACGCGATTCCCATTTGGCTCACATACCAGTTGTTGTTGTATCTGCTAAAAGTTTGCCATCTGATATCAAAGACGGTTTAGATGCTGGTGCATCGATCTACCTAACGAAACCTGTCGCTTATCAGGATTTTAGAAAGGCGATCCGATCCGTGACTGGGACAAGCGAAGAGAGCAGGAACACATAAGAGTCGATTTTGAGGTTATTCTGGAGGTATTGAGAAATTAGATGTCCGTCATTCGAGCGTTTATTGCTCTGGATCTACCAATTGAAGTTCAAGAGTGCTTAGATCAAGTATCAGAGCGTCTGGAGAAACCATTAGCAGATGTGCCCATACGATGGGTACCCGCAAAAAATATTCACCTGACGCTTAAATTCCTCGGTGATGTTTCGGTGAATAATCTAGAGGTACTCACCAAGATGCTTGAGGTTGAGGTGGTCGCTCACCATGAATTTCAGATCAGCGTTGGTGGTATTGGAGCGTTTCCAAAGATACGCAGACCTCGCGTAATTTGGATTGGCGTTGAAGCACCTTCTGAATTGATCAGCCTTCAACGCAGCATTGAATCTCAGACAGCTAAACTTGGCTATGCCAAGGACCGGCGCTCATTCTCCCCACATCTAACTTTGGGACGTGTTTCACGCAATGCGACACCTCGTGAAGTGCGCAAGATAGGGAATTTACTCAATGAGACCAAAATCGGTTTTTTGGGTGTCGCTCCGGTTAAGGAAGTGCATCTGTATCGTAGTGATTTGAAACCAGGAGGTGCAGTTTATACGCGGCTCTTCTCCACTTCGCTTGGCAAACAAGGGATCGAAGTGGTTGAATAATCGTTGGTTTTATTATGGAAAGCTGAGCTGTCCATAACATAAATACATTTTTGATATGAGGTGATATCTGGAAGCTTTAGAACTAGCCCAAACAATTGTAGATGCTTTAGAGGAAAAAATGGGGGAAGAAATCGTTTTATTAGATCTCCGTGAAGTCGCACTCTTCACAGATTTTTTTATTATTTGCTCAGGTACGAGCGATCGAATGTTGAATGCAATGCTTGAGGGAGTTGAAGAGGACGTGCATGATACATACGATTTGCGACCACGCGTCGAGGGGATATCTCACGACGGGTGGGTGTTGGTTGATTATGGGGATGTGATCCTGCATCTATTTTCCCCAGAACAGCGCGATTACTACCGGCTGGAGGATTTGTGGAGTCACGGTAAGTTGGTTCTCCACCTGCAATAATATCAAGAGGTTTTTAAAACACATACGGGTCGAGGGTCCACCCGTATGTGTTCTTTGTGTACGTGCAAATCCTGTCTGGAGGAGATGATATGCACGCACGCGTGTTCGTTTAACTGGAAGCGGCTTGTGCCCGGGCCAAAAATGGTAGCAGAAGGGCGTATATCGTACTGTGTACAGGTGTGTTTACACCCAGCGCTTCACCTAACTGTCCTATTTTCCCACTGAACGCTTCTAATTCAAAGAGATTTCCCGCAGCGACATCCCGCTGCATGGAAGATGTGGCGGTTGGCTCGAAGCTCCGGGTTAAATTCAGGGCTGATTCCACCGCATCTTGTTTCAGGCTTATACCTTGGACATCAGCAAGCGCTTTGACCTCCTGCATGGCTTCTACATATAGCTGGCGGGTTTCATCGAACGCCAAAAGTTCACCTGCGTTCACCTGAGCGAGCGATGTTATTCCGCCAAAGGAAGCGATAAAAAGAAACTTGGTCCACATGGAAACGAAGATGTCGTCGGCGTGGATCGCCTCAGCGCCGCATTCAGCCCATGCTTGAACGATTTTTTCTACACGCTCTGATTTTGTCCGGTTCAGCTCACCGACTACTACGCGTCGTAGTTTACTCGGTTGGAAAATGACTCCTGGTGACTGGACCATCGATACCAGACTGCACAATCCACCTACGATAGTTTGAGGGCCGATTTTTTGTTTGAGAATGTCGTGTGCGTCCACACCATTGAGCAGAGGCACTACTGTGGTATCACCAGAGACCAGGGGAACGATTTGATTGACAGCTTCATCTAGATGATAGTGCTTGACTCCTACAACAACATAATCAACATGACCGACCTCGGTGGGATCATCACTAGCTTGGGCGGGTTTTATATGGAAGTCTCCATTAATACTTTTAATATAGAGACCATTCTCTTGGATCGCTTTTAAGTGTTCGCCACGAGCGATGAAGGTCACATCGTGACCGGCGTTAGCTAGAAGACCACCAAAGTACCCACCGACACCACCGGAACCAAAGATCGCTATTCTCATTTTCACCTCAAGTGTTATTAAGACTTACGCAGTTCAATGGCACGGGTGGGGGGATTGGGTCGGCAGCGCCCACCCAATCCCCCCATACCTCCCCAATTGTGTAACTTCTGTTTGTTTTTGTTAAGGGCTGATGTTATTTACCTGTCAAAGAATACTAGAATACCAACCATGGGTGCATAACTATAGGGACGCTTTTGTTGCGCCCCCATCGAACATAAGTGCGTGACCATGGATAAAGGAGGCAGAGGGGGAGGCTAACCAAGCGACGGCTTGCCCGAACTCCTCAACCGTTCCCATCCGTCCCAGCGATATCCCACCGGTGACGTTGGCGCTCTCCTGCTCTATCGTGGTTCCGTTGCGTTCGGCACGATCGGCCATGAG
Source organism: Anaerolineales bacterium (assembly GCA_050049875.1). Taxonomy (GTDB): domain Bacteria; phylum Chloroflexota; class Anaerolineae; order Anaerolineales; family UBA11858; genus JASFVL01. The sequence goes on along the minus strand of JASFVL010000069.1, from coordinate 7,696 downwards.
TTGTTCTACACGTTCTGTGTAGGTCCAGGCGGGGTTTATGGAGTTGACGCGAATGCCTTTGGGACCGAGTTCGTTGGCCATGCTTTTAAATAAGCCTATCACGGCCATACGCAAAGAGTTGGAGAGAATCAAATTGTCAATGGGCTGTTTTACGGAGTAGGACTGAGTGGTTACGATGCTGCCCTCGCCTTGTTCCAACATATGCGGCACCACCGCGTAACAAAGGCGCACAGCGCTCATCAGAGTTAAATCAAATGATGCCTCCCAATCTTCTGGCTTGAGGGATAGGAAAGATCCAGGTGGTGGACCTCCAGCATTAACGAATAGGATATCGACCCTGCCGAATTGATCAAGGGCCGTGTTGACGAAATGATCAATTTGATCTTGTTGGGTGACGTCGGTTTTGACAGCGAGGACTTGAGCACCCGTTTCGTCTTGAATGGCTTGGGCGGCTTCGTTGATGGCGTCACTGCGAGCGCACATGACGACGTGTGCCCCTTCCTGAGCGAAAGTTCTGGCTGCAGCTTTACCGAGTCCCTTGGAAGCAGCGGTGATGAGGACAACTTTATTCTCTAATCCGAGATCCATTATTTTCTCCTTTCATGGTTTTGATTTATGTTTATGGGTCGTTTGTTAACTTCCTAACAGTTTGTGCTGAATCTTTCTGATCATTAACCTCCCAAATCAACCAAATCGGTCAAATCCCGCTCGCGCAACATACGCCGCCGCCATACATTTATCAAGGGGACAATATATGGCAGCAGTCTTAATGAGTAGTACGGCGGAAGGATGGGAACACCGATCAGGTCACCGAACGAGATCAACACGAAGAGGTGTTCTAGATCTGCGCGCTGGCGGCGGAAATGACGTATCATCTCGTAGAACATCATGCCATAGAGGAAACCTTTGATCCAGTCGAACGCCTCTTTGAGTTTGGCTACTACCTTTGACATTTTCTTATACCTAGGCTATGATCGGAAAATGACCCTCTCTCTGAAACAGATATCCATTTTTAATTGAAAGGAATACCTTTTATGGATTTGGGCCAACAAATTATCATACTAATCAGTGTCTTCTTGGTTATTTGGTACCTTGTTTTTTCTATTCTCAACCGCCGGCGTGGTATTGGTATGTACCACTGGCTTCGGGAGGGGCTGGAAAAGTTGGGGAAGATCAGTGAAGCCGGATGGATTGGATCCTCTGGTTCCGGAGCAAGACTGATTGTTGGTAAAGCTCAAGCACCCTTTAAGCGCATCGAGGTTGTATTTTTATTACAGACTCGAGAGGTATTGCCGCTTTGGATTTTTAATATACTGCGGGGCAAGCAAGATGCGATGATATTGAAAGCCGCATTGAGGACTAAACCAGCCCAAGAATTGGAAGTGGCGCGTGTTGGTGAGCGCGACTTCAAGAATTTGTTGGTCGAGGAACAGAAACACCCGTACGAACAAGTCGAAGCACCCAAGGGTTTTTTGATGGCGCGGCGTGGTGATGCTGATGATTCAATAATCCAGCGCGTTGGTGATTTTATCAACCAGTATCCCGAGAGCGTCCAACAGATTTCGCTTCAACGCAGTAAACCTCACTTAATCCTGCAAACCAATTTACCTGAAATTCAAGAAGAACCAGCGGAGCAATTCTTTTCTGCGCTGAAAAAATGTTTTGAAACATAGGATAAAATTATTTTTTTCAATGACAACGTAAACGGGATAAGGCGCGCAGGATTTCGTGAAATCCTTCTGGGGGGCACCAACCGCTGAATTCCAGTTGGAGATGTCGCTCTGAGAGTGGGCAGTCGAAATCAACGATCATGAACTCAACGTCGTGGCGATTCCAAGGCAAGCCACGACGTTTCGTTTTCCAAGATACCTGAGCGGGATGACCAGCGACACTTAAAGGTTCCCCGTTGACTTCTTGTGGGGTTTTCCCCAATGGGCGGATACGGGTTGCTAATTCCATCGCCCAACCTTTTTCGCTGTGGTAGACTACATACCACGCTGCTCCTGTTGCCACCCAGGTCTTGTGTTGGCGCTCGTGCATGGCAGCTACTTCAGGAGGGCTAACACCACGGTCTAAGCGCCAAAGCTCTGGGAGGTAGAGACGGAAAAGTAGGGCGTCTCCGATGATTGTGTTCCCGATGTATATATCGTGATGGGATAAATCGTCGATAGTTATCTCCGGATTTCCGAAAAATCTATGAAGATCGAACTTGATTTGGAATGAAAGAACTCATTCGAAAAGAATGTTAGCTGTGCGTTCCAGCATCGAGACGCCGCGTATCTCTGTCTCAAACAACGGCACAACCGATCGCACCAAGCCATTAAATTGCTTTTCAATATCCTGCATGTATTCATCCTGCATAGCGATGCGGTTGAGCACGAAATCATCGGCTTGGTCATCCACGTTAGACTTGTCAATTACCATGTTGACGACCACCCCTCCAACCGGGATACCGAAGTCGTGGAACCAACTGATAAAGCGGCGGATCACGGCGATCGGCAGGGATTCGGGCAGGGTGATGAAGAAGAAGGCGGTTTTTTCGGGGTCGGTGAGCAAGTCCTTTGCTTTCGCCATGCGTCCCTGGAACTCAATCAGATAATCCATGAGAGGATCGCTTTCTTCCTTCGCCTTCTTCGAGTAAGAGAGTTGGATGCGCATCGCCTGAGCTTCCTTGCGGCTCTCCATCATCTTATTAACCCACAAAGAGTAAACCGAAGACATCCCCAGCAAGCGGCGGGCATTCGCCGTTGGAGCGGTATCGAACACGTAAGTTTCGTATTCGTCCTTAAACATGATATCAATCATGTTCTCGAACATGGCTGATTCCTCAAAAGCAGGGTTCATGGTCGCCGATTCGATGAACTCATCCGCTTTGCCTTTTATTTCGGCGAACTTGAGGAACCAATCGATCTTCTCCCGGATTTCCTCTTTGGAGCGCTCAATCGTCTCCTTTGTGTCAATCTCGTAGGCCCACAAGTTTGATATACCCTGGACTGTCGTGGGTTTACCGAACACGTTTTGATCCAGACAGCCGGAAAGGCTGTGAACCGGGTTCGTGGAGGCTAATAACGTCCGTTTTCCCTGCTTGGCGAAGGCGAAAGCGGCAGCTCCAGCCATCACCGTCTTGCCGACACCGCCTTTGCCACCGAAGAAGACGTACTTCAGACCTGGGTTCTCGTCCACAAATTGGGCCATGGTTTTTTGAATGTTGATCTCGTTCATCACAGATTCTCCTCCCCAAACATGACATTAGCCATCCGTTCGATCATGGTTAAACCGGCAATGTCGCGTTCCATCTCTTGAACTTGGGAAAGTACATCATTACCAAATAATTCGTCAATTTTCTGAAGGTATTCCGTCTGCATGTCGAAACGGTTGCGCAAGTACTCCGGCAGGTGTTCCGATTCCATTAGGTATTCAGGGATAACTCGGTTGACGATATACCCGCTGATCGGCACATCGTATTTGGCGAACAGTCCGGCTGCGTTTTGGGTATCGATCAGGATCATCTCCTCCGGGATTAAAACGAAGAAAAAGGCGGTTTTTTCCTTATCGGTCAGAATGCTGGAGGATGTTGAGATGCGGTATTTAATGTCCTGTAATTCGCGCAGGATTTGGTCTTCCTCTAATTCTTTTTTGCGGGAAATGCGCGCCGCCATTTGCTCGTATTCTTGCATCTCCTCACGCAAACCGGTGATTTTACTGATCCATTGATCGTAAACGCTGGCCATACTCAGGTAGTACAAGGCATGACCAAGTGGCACCAGATCGTAAATGTAATAGTCGTAACCTCCAGCCACAACAATATCAACGACCTGGTCGAAAATCGCCGATTCCTCCATGGCTGGTTCCGCGGAGGCTGCTTGGATGTACGACTCAATTTCGTCAGGAATCTCTTCAAAGCCGTACATATCTTTGATTTTTTGACGGATTTCGTTTTGATAGGTTTGGATGTGCTGGTCTGCGTCAATCTCTTGAGCGAAGAGATTTGGGATGATCTCCACTGCCCCTTTACCGAATATGTCCTGTTGAAAAATGTCGGACAGGGAGGCTTGTGGATCGACAGAGAACACCAGGACACGCTTGCCTTGTTTTGCCAACCAGAATGCGGTGGCTGCGGAAAAGGTTGTTTTACCTAAGCCCCCTTTCCCGCCGAACATGATATAACGGCGGTCGGGATTTTCTCGGAAGACTTTTGCTAATGACATCAGGTCACCTCACGCTAAGGCATCCACAAGGTCTTTTTCGCGCAACATGCGGCGCTTCCATGTGGTTATTTGTGGGACCACATAGGGGAGCAAGCGCAGGGAGTAGTATGGAGGCAAGATTGGAACCCCCAAGAGGTCTCCCATGGTGATCAAGATAAAGAGATGCTCCATACTACCACGAGTTTTCAAGGCTTGTCTGGTCGCCTCGTGGGAAGCCATGCCATAAACGAAGTCCGAGACGCTGTCTTTGGTTTTTTGCCAGAAAGATTTCTTTTCTTCTTCAGTCATGATTTTCTCTCCAAATAAAGGGATACGATGATTTGGTTTTACTACAAATTCCGAACTTTTATGGTTAACAAAAGGTATTTAACAGCGAAAAGTGCCAACTTAATGATACCACTAGTGGATCGGAAATGTTTGCTTGAAAAGGTGTTATTTCAGCGGATAGATCGCTATGGGGTAGCTTTAATTTCCTTCAACTGAGTTGGTTGGATGGGAAAGCATGTTTGCCACGTGTTGGTCCAAAGATTTGATTTCCTCCCCGGTGAGAACCAGATCTCGGTTGAGAATTACAGCGGGAAAACTTCGCAGACGAAAACGGAAAGCGACCCATAATCCCAAAAGGGACCACGGGTTCACAAAACGGATGCGCAACCGCTTAGGATAGCGATTCTTTAAATAGGAGAGGGATTTGATTAAATCAAATGAGAGTTGCTGGGCGTCTGAAATGGGGTCTTTTAATTTTTGAACCGCGAAGAGTTCATTGGTGAAGATAAATCCAAGGGGCGCGTGTTGGGTGTGATCCTCAGGTGGAGTGTATATGATTATATTTATCACAAGAGTCTATTTGCAGTGAGATTGTCGTACGGACACCCAGGTATTATGGTTCTCCAGTTTTTTTCCAAAAGAACTCCATGGATCGGAATAAATAGATTATGCTGATATTTGGAGATGTTGCTTAATTAGACCTTCGATTTTATCTTCGTCCAAACCGTGATATTTCTCCCCACCAATTAGAAAGGTGGGATATTTTCGCACACCGTGTCTCAGAGCTTTCCAGAGCGCTTGTGGGGATTGAGCGTCGGTGATTTTAACAACCAATTGACCTGCAAATTTATTTGTCAGATCGAGAACAAGATCGGATAGTTTCACCCACTCATCCATCCATTCAGGGGGGTAGGACTCCAAGTCGGCGCGGTGTACTTGGTCTCCTACACCGACACCGTCAATGAATACCTGGCAATGCGAACAGTGGTCCATGCTTCCCAGAACATGAGTTACGATTTCTACCTGTAAGGGGGAGTTGTTCAATTTTAATTCACCTCATTTAACGTTCCGTAGTAGATTCTAGTAAATAAGCCTTACTCTGAATGCTAAATTAGGGGAGGGCAAAATCTAACCCTCCCCTTGATGGCTGTTTATTGGTGCAATACCAGTAGAGACAGTGGATTGAAATTTCTCAAGGCAGGATTGCACCTAATTAATAGGAAAGCTTTAATCCCCGGCTGGCGCTTGCGCCATCTTGGATCGCGCTTCGTTGAAGGATTTTAGCCCATCAATAGCCAGCATTATCGCTGCTAAGGAGAGGAAGAGACCGATCAAACCAGCGATCCCGTTGCCCAGGCGGAAGGCAAAGCCGACATCGCCACTAGCGAATGCACCGCTGGATCCAAAGAAGGAATTGTAAGCGGTTACCAACAAAGCAGCCACAGTGGTGACGTACATGAACACGCCTGGCCAAAAAGCCCAATTGTGCTTCTTGCCTTCACGAGCCAGCCAAATGGTGATCAGAAGCAGCGCCAATCCAGCGAATAACTGGTTGGCACCACCGAAGAGCACCCAGATGCGCTGCCAGAAAGCCGTCCACAGGATCAACAGGGTCCAGCCGATAGCGACGATGCTGCCTATATGAGGGTTCTTGAAGGCGGGGATTCTGTCACCCAACAGCTCGGAGGAAGCCACGCGCATGAAGCGCAGGACCAACTGCATCACGGTGAGCGCCATCACGGCTAGGAAAATGGAGCCAATAGCGCCACCCAGGTCGGCTGGTATGCCGATCACATTCAAGAAGCGAGCCATACCACCAGCAAAGACTCCACCGGCACCGATCATAAGCCTGAAGTTGTTACCCGCGTCGTAAATCACGCTTCCATCCGCTCTGGTTATCGCCGTAACAGCGAAGACAACCGACAAAACAGCCAGCACGGCTTCTGTGTACATGGCGCCAGCGCCGACAGGCTTGACGTCGGTTTCTTTCTCAAGCTGGCGGGCGGTTCCAGATGTGGAGACCAACGAGTGCCAGCCTGATATCGCCCCGCAGGATATGGTTACGAACAGAAGAGGCCATAACCAGCCTAAATGTGGTTGATTCCAAGTCACGTAGGCGGGGATATCAAAACCCACATTTGCAGCACCATTGAAGGTGGCGATGGCGATGCCCAGAATGGATCCCACGATTCCTAAGATCACGAACCAGAAAGAGACGTAGTTGACCGGTTGGGCAAAGCGCCAGATGGCCAACACAGAACCCAGGTAGCAGAACAGCAGTGCCATGATCCCCCAGAAGAAGGTAGCCCAGGTCATGGGTCCGTAGGGGGTCGTGTAAAGTACACCAGCTTCATCTCCAACCAGACCGTTAATTCCCGAGACGATGTCCTGTGCCCAGCCTTGAGTTCCTAACCAGATGCCCACCAGGGCGATGAGAACGGTTACCACAGTGGTAACCAGCATGTCCATCTTCCAGCGGTAGGTCATTTGACCGGCGAGTACGCCCGCCAATGTCAAAATCAAGAAACCAATGGGAACCGCTGGGTTGGCAAGCAAACCAGCGACCACTGCGCCGAAAGCGCCCATGATCAGCAGGAGGTAGAAGTATAGGAAGGACAGCAGGATGTTGCGGGCGCGCGGGGAAATGAACTTATAGGCTAGCCCGCCCATGGTCATGCCCTCATTGCGCATAGCCAGCAAGGTGGCTGCGTAGTCCTGCACCCAGCCGATGAAAAACACACCAAGAACCAACCACAAAACCGCTGGCAACCAACCCCACTGCACAGCAGTAATTGGACCAACGATGGGGCCAAGAGCAGCGATGGATTTGAACTGGTAGCCGAACAGCACGCTGCTGCTGGCTGGCATAAAGTCGACACCATCGTTGTACATTGTGGCGGGGGTGGCGCGATTGGGATCAGTCTCCATAATATCCCGGTCCACGCGAGACGCGTAGTAACGGTAACCCAGGATAACGACCAAAATCGTAATTAATATTACCCAAAGTGCCATGATTGCAACCTCCTCATTTCTTTCAAGTTTATTACTTTGCCAAAAACGGAATTTTAGGCCATTAATTCCACACTTTCTTAGTGAATTATCACCTCCTTTTTCTTAGCCTAAGACGGAAGACCGTTTAAATAAAAATGCCATCGAGTAATTACGGCATCACTCAATGGCAGGATACATAGAGGTTCCCTTCCAGCTAGGAAATCTCATAT
>JASFVL010000372.1:0-4502 GCA_050049875.1 Anaerolineales bacterium | reverse complement strand
TCTCGCCGTTTGGCGCCCTGGTGAAGCAGTGCAGCAAGATTAGCCAATGCGCTGATCGTGGTGGGGGAGTGACCGGCTTTTTGGCTCAGGCGGACCATCTCGCGATAGGTTGCTGTCGCCGCAGGGAGGTCGCCCACCAACATGTGTGCCTGTGCCATGTTATTCAAAGCCATGCCACGGAGGAAATAGTCGTCCTGCTCATCAATAAGCTCAAGGGTTTCCTGGGATAGCTCAATGGCATTGGCGATGTCTTGCTGAGTGAGGGCGAGGGAAGAGCGCAGCGCAGTAAGCGGAGCCCGGCTGTCCGGTGGTGCATCGGCTGGGAGCAAACCTTCAGCCAGCTCGGCATAAACACCGGCCGTTTCTATATCTCCCATCATCAAGGACGTCCACCCTTTGATGGTAACAAGCTCGAGACTCTTATGCACATGTTCATCCGGCAATGCGTCAATCCACCCATGCAGTGTTGCCAATTGACCGTTTTGGATGATTTTTGGGGCCGCCAGCCCGATCACGCGCCCTGCCTCACCCCAGTCATTTGCTGCAAGGGCGTGATGCACAGCCTGGATCATGAACCCATTCGTCTCATACCACTGACGAGCTCTCACATGCAATTGAACTTCGTTATAAAGTCCTGAAGTGCGTAGCCGTTGACGTAACAGCTCAGCGAACAAGCGGTGGTAACGATACCACTCCCGCGATTGATCGAGGGGCACCACGAAGAGATTTGCCCGTTCAAGCATGAATAACGCATCCTGGCTATCCTTGCGCTCGGCGACCGCATCACACAACGGGGCGCAAAGCCGCTCGAGGATAGAGGTTTTTAACATGAATTCCTGCACCTCGGCGGGTTGACGCTCAAAGACTTCTTCGATGAGGTAATCGAGGACGTGACGGCTGTCGCCAGCAAAAGAGCGCACAAATGCCCGTTGATCCGAACTCCCCTGCATAGACAAGGCGGCTAGCTGTAAGCCGGCGATCCATCCTTCGGTGCGGCGTTCCAAGGTGGCGACGTCCTCAGAGGAGATCTCAAGCCCCATCACCCCCTGGAGGAAATCAGCACATTCGTCCGGCGAAAAACGCAAATCATCCTGGCGAATCTCCACCATCTGCCCTCGCACCCGCATCTGGGGAAGGGGCAGTGGGGGGTCTTCTCTGGAGGCAATCACCAGGTGCATTTGGGAGGGTTGGTGCTCCAGCAAAAAGCCGAATTGTTGGTGGATAGGCAGGGATTGGATGAGGTGATAATCGTCGAGGACCAAGATGATCGACTGTTCTGTCTCAGCTATGTCGTTGATCAGGGTTGTCAGGTAGGCTTCTGGCGGGGGCGGTTGGGGGGCTTGCATCATCGCCTGGGCAGCTTGTCCAATTTCCTGGTCAACACTTTGCAGGGCAGCGATGAGATAGGTGATAAAACGCATCGGGTCGTTGTCGCCTACATCCAACGAGAGCCATGCAATTCTATTTTCGATTTGTTTTTCTTTTTCAGCACCCAAGCTCATGCTGTTCACCCATTCGCTGACCAGCGTGGTCTTACCAAAGCCGGCGGGAGCAGAGATGAGGATCAGTTTGTTACCCGAACGGAGGCCCTCATTCAACTGTTCAATCAAGCGGGGACGGGGGACAAGTGCTTGGCGAGCAGGCGGGCGTTCGATTTTGGTAGTGAGAAGGGAAATCATCGCCAGGGTTTTCCTCACGAAGTGATCACTCCCCTAATTCTACACGATAAGTGAATATCGAGCAGAATTTTCTGTCCTGCGATTCGAATCTCCTTAGGATACTCGTCATCAAACTGATCGCCCACCAGGGCAGTCTTCTTGATTCAATCCTCCACCCCCCAAGGTTTTACTTCTGGAATTTGATGTTTTTGGGTTACACGTCTGACCCAAATAAGACTCACCAACATCACGACCAGATAAACACTCATGCGGACTGGCAGCCCCGGGTCCATCCCCTCCGTCGTGGTAACGTGCACAAAGTTCGAGGCGGAATTCGAAATGGTGTGGGCAAGCCAAGGCGCCCATAAGCTATTGGTTTTTAGATACATATATCCGTATACTACTCCAATGAGAAGTTGGGGGAGGGAATTGAACGCGATTTGCGTGAACAATTCCCCGCTGGTATTTATCTCGCCCAGTAGATAATATTTCATTACCCAGGGGAGGTGCCAAATCCCGAACATGAAGGCTTGAAACCAATTGGTTTTCCAGAAACCGAATCGGACTCGGGCTAGGCGGCCCATTACACCCCGGAACAACCCATCTTCCATGAACGAGTTAATCATGTTGCCCACAAGCAAAAACAGAGCAAATAGAATTCCCCCTGATACGCCTATTTTAGGATCAATGGCGCCAAATTGGAATTTTGGCTGGGTTCCGCTTTGGAGAGCAAGCAACACTTCCACACCGTATCCAAAGAAGTAAGCAACCACACTCGTAAGCGTTCCGATTAGCAAACTCTGTCGGAGAAATTTTGAATGCAGTCCAATATCCTTAATTTTTTGCCCTGTAACCCAGACAAAAGCCAACACCAGAGCGAATCCAAGTGACTTTGTGAGAATGAGCTCTCCAATCCGTTCATCTAATCTGAGTACAAAAGAATCGATCCATCTAAATGAGGTGGCGATGATAAACAGAACGACACAGACCAGGATTGGTTTAGCTAATGCAAGTCTTTGAATAGGGTTGCCCACCGAAATCTTCCCTGTTAGTATCGATTTTTCATTCATTTTCTGCTCCTTTCGATATTTTGGAACTATTCGTTATATCTACATCTTCGTTATGGATTGAATTTAATTGCAAACCTAGATCTCGCAACCGGGTGATGATTCCATATAATGCGGCTTGATCAGTGAGGTAACCGCTTAGTATGGTCTGGTTAGGTTCGGAATGGTGGATGTTCAACCCACCCAACCATTGCGACCATTGTTCATCTATCTGGCCCGTGACTTTGATCTCTACTTTGTGCATGGGATTACCTGGAATTAGTTTGATTCTCAAAGGTACTGTGATGTCATTGCATAGCGTCCGTGATGATCCATTCGTATACAGATTCACGAGACTGGCTGTTTGTTTAATTGAGTGGCTGACATCCGCTTCTCCAATCTGCTCTTTATAATGGCGGCAGCGGTGATCGCCACGAATCCCGCCACGGCTAACCAACCGAAAAGATCGCCAATGATGGAATAAATAGTGGTCACATGGTATGCAGGAACTTGGGCAACCAGTACTCGTTCGCTGGTATTGAAGAAATCCACTGATGCCAGCCAGCGACCATAGGGATCAGTTACGAAAGAAATGCCATTGTCTGCCACCCGGACTAATGAAACCCCATTTTCGATGGCTCGGAAGGTGGTTATCTGTGCATGCATAGGTACGATGGCGCGGAATTCAAAACTGGTACTCAGCAGGATATCCGTACCATTCCGACCAGCTTGAAGTATGGGTTTATGAAAGAATGTGTCCCAGCAAATGATGCCGGATAGAGTGCCATGGGGGGTTTCGACGGTCTTTAGCGTGCCATCCCCAGGGTTGAAGCCCTCAATTGCCGCCCCGCCGAATTTTAGATGCTCCAGTGCAATTTCACCGCTCGGATCGATGATTACAAGTTTGTTCTCGTAAGGAGTATCATCTCGATAATCAACAGCATAGCCCAGGGCGAGATAGACATTTTCTTCTTTGGCGATTTGCTGGCCTCTGGTGAGAAGTGCGGCCTCATCTTCGGCTGCCAGCCAGACAGCGTTCTCGGGCCAAACGACAAGTTGAGCACCCGCCTTGGCTTCACGAATGGTGCCCTCAAAATAGGCTTCTTTAACGCTGTTTGATAATTTGCGATACTCCTGCCAATCCTCCCCTTGGGTTTGTTTTAATCGCGGTAACAGTTCCTGACCGTCCACGGCAACAACGCCGTGAATCCGCATCGTACCCCTCTCAGGTTGGGGGAAGGCCAGTCGGATATTGCCATAAGCCAGCACCGCCAGCATGACCCCTGCGTAAATTGCTACGCCCCTCCGGATCTCAGTCCAGGAGAAAGAACGCTCCCAAACAAAATTGACCGTGGAAGCAAACCAGGTAATCAGGAAGGTGATGCCCCACATCCCAGTTACCGATACCAGTTGCATCAGGACCTGGCTGTTGTACTGAGTGTAAGCCTGCCCCCCAATGCTGCCCATCGGGTTCATCGAGATGGTGAGGTATTCGAGCGCCGTCACAGCCAGGGGAAACACCAGTGTGGAGGCAAATCCGGGGAGTCGGGGGACCAATAAGCGATCCATCAGATAGGGCAAAGCGCCGATGAGCAAGGTGGAAATGGCCATCGTGATCACGAAAGCCGGCAGTGAGGATCCGTATCCCAAGATCGTCCACCAGGCGATGCTGACCGTGATAAAGTTTGTCAACCAGGCAAGGAGGTATCCCCTCAGAACCGGTTGGGAACGCATAAACCGAAGCACAAAGATGGACCCCAACCAGGTCACCAAGGGGATGGTCCACTGTCCAGTGGAA
>JASFVL010000371.1:0-4508 GCA_050049875.1 Anaerolineales bacterium | reverse complement strand
TCTTCCCTCCACTCGTAAGTGAATGTTTGATCGGAAGATGTGATTGAACAGCGAAGCGAGTTTGGATGGGGGCACAGCGCCTAAACGCCGTGTCCCCATCCGGAAAATTTATAAGAATTAGTGCGTGACGACCGGCAGGTAAATGCGCGTACTGCTGCAGGGATCGCTGACGGCAATTTCGCCATCAATGATGCCCTGGGTGACGTCCTCCAGCGCGTCACGCACGGTTTGGGATACGAATGGATCCGCCTCGTGAAAAGGCGCCAACCCCACGCCGTCCTGCGCCAGATCGTAGAGCACCTCGCCAGACGAGAATGTGCCTGAGATGACGTCAGAGATGGTGGCGAACACAGCATTGTCCATGCGCTTCATGGCGCTGGTCAGCAATTTGTCGGAGCCATTCACGGCGCCATTATTGAAGACATTGAGGTAAAAGTCCGTATCCACACCAATTCCCCAAACACCGCTCTGCGTGGCGGTGATCACGGCTCCTATACCGGTCATGCCGCCAACGCCGAAGATGGCATCGGCGCCCTGTGAGATCATGCTCTGCGCCGTTTGCGCGCCTAATGGGTAGTCTACGAAAGTGCCGGTGTATTCTATCAGCACATTGACCGCGGGGTTGGCGCACTGGGCTCCGTTCCGGTAGCCATCGATCCAAACGATCACTGGTGTGATTTCCAGGCCACCGACAGTGCCGATGACATAGCTTTGCGTCATTAACCCAGCCAGCGTTCCGGCGAGATATCCGGCTTCTTCCGACGCGAAGGTCATGCCGCGCAGGTTCCCAGGATAACTTTCATATATTGTATCGATGATGGCGAAACTCGTCCCCGGGTTGGCATTGGCAGCATTAATGGTGGCATCGGCTAGTTGGAAGCCGCTGGAAATGCACAAGTCATTGCCTTCATCGACGCACAGCTGGAGTTTGGCCGCGTAATCAGTCGAGCTGGTTGGGGTGTAGACGCTGCCGGTGACCCCCAGTTCACTTTGAGCTCGCAGCAGACCCTGATAGCTCAACTCGTTAAATCCTGTGACCCCGGATTCATCAGGCACAAAGCCAACTTTCGTTTGAGAAGGTGATTCCGGGTAGATTGCGCGCCCCGCGATCACCACTCCAGCGGTTAGTATCAAAGCTAGGGTTATGCTCAATAAACAGATAATAATTCGCCTCTTCATAGTAGATCTCCTATAAGAACTGTAATATTTTTATATTAATTGAACACGACAAACCACACTGCTATCTCTTATGTATACCTCCTAGATATCTGTACGCCAACAAAAATAAAGCCGCCTACGCGGCCAGTTTCGCTATTGGCTCCCCAGAGACCTCCCCGTTATTTTTATGCAGCGAATTTTCTGTAAATTGCAGGTAAACTCAAGCAATTTACAGTAAACTGAAACACAATCGAAACACGATGCTAAGCTTATTGAAGTATATATAAATACAAAACTAGTAGCAAGTGATTTTTGTCCATTCGTTTGTAACATAGGATGAAAAAACGCGATTATTCAAACCTCACCTCCACCCGTTTCCCTTAAACCCCCGTCAGGATCCTCGTGATCGTTGATTTCAGCCGTCCATCCATCCAGACAAGCATCACCCCTGTTGGTGCCGTGATCGTGAAAACACCCCCTTCGTACTTCGTTACCGTTGATCCGATGACATGCTTATCATACGCCGCCTTCGGCAACTCTTGCCGTAACTGCTCGAGGACCATCTCCCACGCTTTCGCCGGCGTCAACTCGCCATCGTTCATCGGTTCATCAACCGAAAAATGGGATTTGTGCTCAATTTCCTGCACCGATTGGGTCGTATCGATCTGCATGCCTTCGGTGATGGCTGGTATCTCCTGGAATAGATGAATCTTCCAATTTGGATTCCACCCCAGCGGCGCCGGGTAATCCTCTTTGATCGCCGCCACAAGCCAACCTGATCCATTGGCGAACCCCATCCGCAGTGCGTATTCAAAGTAGCTTGCCTTCTCCCGGATCCGCTTCTCTGGATATTGTTCCACCAATCCCTGAGCAGTATGAAGATAAACCCCATAGCTTCTTAACTCTCTAACTAGCTTTAACTTAACTTCTCTTAAGCTTAAGCTAGCGTTGGATGGTGTAACTTTTACACTCTCAGCCCCCGATTCACCCTCTGATGGTGTTGTTGTTACCTTCTTAGAGGCTGATTCCGGGCTCGAGGATGTAACTTTTACACCATCATCTTGGTCTAATGGTGAAATTTTTACACCATCAAAATCACGCAAACGAGGGAGATAGACAAAGGTGCGGTCCACCTGCTCCCGTTCTAGGACATGGATCCCCTCCTCATTTTCGCCGGTCAGCGACTTGATCGCCGAGACCACCGACTTCCTAGACATCCCCGTCAGCCGCTCGAAATCCGAGAGTGTAAGCGGCTCATTCCCACCCACCTGCATGTGATGGTATATGGCTACGATCGTCACCTTGAGCTCAGTAAGAGAAGTGAAGTAAGGCAAGAGATAGATCAGCTCAGGTGGCAGCCATGCTCCATCCGGCAGGGTGAAACCAGCAAAGTACATCAATCCAGGTTCAGCGGGTATCGATTAAAGCGGCGCTTGAGCACGTCCCACTCGCGGATGATCTGGCGCAGGGCCTTGCTGAAACCGCGCTCACCCAGACCGCGATCACGGGCAGCAAGCTTGACAGTGTCATAAGTCTTAGGGTCGAGGTTGACCCTGCGGGTGATCCATTTGGATTCGTTCGGATATCGATTGGTCATCATAACCTCCTGTGTGTAGTTGAGCCCGGCGTTTTTCCTTCCGGGAAGATGGTTTGTAAATCATTAAAACCAGAACATACGTTCTAGTCAAGGTGAGATTTGGTTGATTTTTGGGGGATAAAAGGGGTTAAACGGATGGGGGATGACAGAGTGTCCGGGTTTAGGGTAATGGTGGGGGGATTAGGTGGGCGTTGCCCACCCAATCCCCGTATACCTCCCCAACTAGGCAACTTCTGAACTTATTGGACTTGATTTATCCTTTTTTGTTGAGTACAATCGCGGGACGATGTCAAAACCATTTTCACGCCGTGATTTCCTCTATCTCAGCGGTTTAGCGCTGGGTAGTCTTGCCTTCAACCCCTTCCCTAGTTCCAGGGATGATTACGAGCAGCCCTCCGGAGTCGTGGGCAGAATTACAGTCGACCGCCAAGCGGCGATTTATCAGCAACCACGCGAACACAGCGGTGTCGTACGCTGGACGCGCCAAGATGAACTGCTCAACCTCTATTTTGAACTCATCGCGCCCGAAGGACCGGGTTACAACCCGCGCTGGTACCGAGTCTGGGAGGGCTATCTACACAGCGCTTACGTACAGCGAACCCAATATCGCTATAACGCTTCGATCGATGACATCCCCGACGCCGGGCAATTAGCTGAAGTCACCGTCCCCTATACGCAAGCCTATCAATATTCAAACAGGGAGGGTTGGCGGGAGGATTACCGCCTGTATTACCAGACCACTCATTGGATCACGGACATCGACGAAGGACCCGACGGTCGACCCTGGTACAAACTGACCTCTGAGATTACCGATTATTTGACCTATTTCGTCCCGATACCCCATTTGCGACCCATTCCGGATGAAGAAATCACTCCCCTATCACCAGATGTACCTCCGGAAGATAAAAGGATTGAGGTCATCTTATCCAGACAAGAACTGCTGGCATATGAAGGGGATCAGCAAGTCTACAAAGCCCCCGTTTCAACAGGTTTGGGGAGGGTACCGGTCCCTGAGGGTTGGCAGACCCCGAAAGGGCGCCACCGAATCGTCTCCAAAACCCCCTCAAAGCACATGGGCAGCGTGCGCGCGACCGGTGATCCAGGCGGGTTCACCTTGCCAGGTGTGCCGTGGACAAGTTTCTTCATTTTTGAAACCGGGGTCGCATTCCATGGTACCTTCTGGCACGATAACTTTGGTTCGGCGATGAGCCACGGCTGCGTCAACATGCGTAATGAGGATGCAAAGTGGTTATTCCGTTGGGTTACACCTGTATATGAAACCCCCATCGAAGATACCACCGATTGGGATGTTCGCGGCTATGGCACCCGGGTGGATGTGGTTTAGCCCAAGGTTAGAATCGATAACCCAACAAAAGATACAGCTTTATCCCCGGCAATTTTGGTAAAATCTCAAGTACATGAGCTCTCAATTGTCACGCCGCGCGTTCCTTCAACTAAGCTTACTATCGCTCGGAAGCTTGGCGTTCCGATCTCTATCGGATTGGCTGCCCCCGGGAGAGGGTGAGGGGCTGGATTTTATCGGTGTCGGACGGGTAACCATACGAGAGATAAATATATATACTGAGCCATCTTACGAGAGCGAAGTCGTTGGTTATCGCAAGCGCGATCAGCTCATTCCCCTTTACGAAGAGATAATCTCTCCATTTGGCCCCACCAACAATCCACGGTGGTACCGTCTGCAAAACGGATTCGCTCACACGGCCTATTTACAACGCGTAGAGGATCGCAAACT
>JASFVL010000370.1:0-4512 GCA_050049875.1 Anaerolineales bacterium | reverse complement strand
ATTATTTTATATCAGTAATACAAATATAGACTAAAAAGATGGTGTAGAGTGTAAAATACTCATAAAGATACTGAGTTACCTATGTGGATTTTAGCTACCTTATGGTGATATCCCCCAATGTTCACTCACTGCGCTTCAAATCGGTAACCCACGCCTCTTTCAGTGAGCAGAATTTTTGGGTTGGCTGGATCTTTTTCTATTTTCTGGCGGAGATGTCCAATATAAACCCGCAGGTATTCAGTTTCATCTCCATATTCAGGCCCCCAGACATTTTTCAAAATAGCTCGATGAGGTAAGACTTTGCCAGCGTGTTCCATCATATAGACCAGCAGATCGAATTCGGTCGGTGTTAGCTTAATTATCTCTCCCCGCACAGAAATTTCATGCCGTTCTAAATCGACGATGACATCTCCCTGGATGATACGTCCTTGACGCGTTGGCGGTTTCGTCCAGCGAGAACGACGCAGAACAGCTTTTACTCTAGCCAACAACTCACCGACCCCAAAGGGTTTGGTCAAATAATCATCTGCACCCAAATCGAATGCGCGGACTTTGTCAGCCTCTTCACCGAGAGCTGTCAAGATGATGATTGGCACCATAGAATGCTGCCTAATTCGGCGTGTGGTTTCCAGCCCATCCATGCGTGGCATCATAACATCTAGGATGACCAGGTCTACTTTTTGGGTGTTAAAAAGTGCTAGAGCTTGTAGCCCATTGGCGGCAGTGATGACCTTAAACCCTCTCACTTCGAGGTTGCGGCGAACGAAATCTCGAAGGGGTTTCTCATCGTCAATGACCAATACAGTGGCATGAACCATAATCAGTTTTGGTCATTGAGTGGTAGAGAGAAAGCTATACAGGTTCCTGTTGCACGCGGCTCGACCCAAATGTTACCACCATGCGCTTGGATAAATCCTCGACAGATAGCTAATCCTAATCCTGCTCCGGAAGCTGTCCGGTTTAGCCCATCTTCTACACGGTAAAAGCTTTCGAAAATGCGGTCACTATGGCCAGGTGGAATTCCTGGACCTTCATCCTCGACTCGGATGATTACAACATCTCCATCTATTGATCCGCTAACTGTGATCGGAGATGTTGGTCCAGCATATTTTGTTGCGTTCTCAATCAAGTTTCTCAACACCGATTCAATTCTCTGGGAGTCTGCATAGATTGGAGGAAGATCCGGGTCAAGGTATACCTCTAAGCGATTCCCGGGTTTTGGTTGAGCCCGATTTGCAGATCGAAAAATAAGTTCTTTTAAGTCGCATGTATCCTGAGCAACAACTAAACTGCCAGATTCGATTCTGGATAAATCTAATAAGTCGGAGACCAGATCGCTCAATCGATCCGTCTCGTCAGAAATTATTTTTAGAAACTCAGATTGGGATAGGTCATCCCATTGGACATCCTCGGCAAGCAGTGTAGTAGCATATCCTTTGATAGAAGCTAGAGGGGTACGTAATTCGTGAGAGACGGTGGAGATAAGGCTGGACTTCATCCGGTCCAGCTCGCGGTCAGAGGTGATATCGTGGATTAGTTGCCCCCGCCCAATAGATATGCCCTCTGAGTCAGTAACGTCAAAGACGTGCAAGCGCAGCCAGCATGTCCGTCCGTTGTGAGGTATGGAAATTTCAGCACTCTTGGATTCGGGATCTTCCAAAGCAACTTTGACTTCTTCTTTATTTGTTTCGGGGTCCGAGGATTTATTAACAAGATGATCTATGATCTCGGAAACTGACATGCTAGCGATTATTTCCGGCGGTAAACCAGCGAGTTCACTTACACGGCGGTTCGCGTATACGATTTGTCCTTCTGGATCTTCTAGAATGAGGCCGTCATTCATTGATTGGATAAGTGCCTCCAAGCGGCGTGTTTGTTCGTTCAAAAGCATATCACTGTTGGCGAAGAGGGTGGCGTTTTCAATCGCCATCGCAGCATGGTTAGCAAAGTTAGACAATAAATTAATTTCACTTTTGGTAAATGTGTGGGGTTCAGGTTTGTAAACGAGCAAGGCTGAGGGTGGAGCGTGTGTGGTTTTCAGGGGAACTGCCAGTACGGAGCGGTATCCTTCTGAGCGAGCACGTGGCCGTAGAGCTGAGAAAGTGGAATCTGTTTCAGTGTCACTAATCTGTATGGGTTCGCCCGTACGTATCGCACGCATTGTTAGAGACAAAGGCTCGCTTGGATCAATTGTTATGTGATCGGTATACCGTTTAGATAATCCTCTACTTGCTTGTGCTCGAAAGACACCATGCTTCTCATTAAGTGCGATAATGGCACTTTTGTTCACATCCAAAAGACGTTCAACTTGATTAAGTATTCGATCCAATACGGTTTGTGAATCCAGTGTGGATACAACAGAACCGCTTGTTTGAAGAAGTGTGGACAATTCTTTCACACGCGCTTGAATTGATTCTTCCATACTGATTAAACTACGGGTCAGATGTCCTACTTGATCCCGGCGTTTGAGCAAGCGATCTAAAACAGATTGCTGTTGGCGGGTGATATCCAACTTCTGGCTTATTGTTTGACTATAGGATGCTAGACTTTCTAATGGGCGGATGACTTGCCTGGAGAGTATCGTCCAAAACAGTATCCCAGCAATGATAAAGATCCCTAACGCGACCATCACACCGCGTGTGAAAGTCCTCGGCGTTGAAAAAGCTCTGGCAGTTGGTCGGCTAACGATCACACCCCATCCAGCGATCGGTACTGGAACATGGCTATAGAGTGTTTCTTGACCAGCTTCGTCCTCTCCTATTAAATTTCCTGAACGTCCAAGGAGGACAGAATCGGTGACTTCGGGTTGGCTGCCGCGCGCTCCCACAAGTAGCATATCAGAATCTGGATGAGCAATGATTTGCCCTAAGGAGTCGACGATCATCACCTGAAAGTTCTCCTCCTCTTGATATTCAGATGTGATCTTTTTCAGTGTTTGGCTCAGGAATTCTAGTCTAATATTGGTGGCGACGACACCAAGGAAATTGCCACGATTGTCCCAGATGGGCATAACAGCCGTAGCTACGGGTTGTTCAGTCGTAGGTGATCTACGACCTTTTGAAATTAAAGGGCGAGTAGTTAGACGGGCGAGTTGGAAGTAATCTCGAAAGGAGAAATCATTTCCTACAGTTGAACCGGGTCCCGTGGGGTAATGAAACAGCATGAATCCACGCGGATCTAAACGATATACCAGATTGATGTCAGGTCTAGCTGTGATGATATTCTCGAATAGTTTTTCCATACTGCGGGTATCGGCTTCAATGACTGCTGGATATTTGCTCAAGCTCTCGACAGCTTCCATAGCGTTGCTTAACCTAATTTCAGTTTCTTGAGCAATCGAACGTGCAATGGCTTGGTCAGAAGCTTTGATATCAGCTTCCAATCGCTGGTTTGCAAAGCGTGCGAAAAGCCCTGCAGCCAATACAACAATTCCAACTAAAAGCACGTAAAGCGCTAGGATTTGTAAACCAAGATCCTGGTTGAAAGAAATGTGCTTCTTAATAAAATTTGTTATCCTACGCATTTTGTATCAAGTTGTGGCAATTCATAAAGCTCAGAGATTTCCCAATTTAAATCTGACGCGCGGTATTTTTGGCCTTACCTACACAGTTTCACTGTTTGTTGCCTTCATGAGCTTTAGTCTTTAAGATCAAAATCTTTTAGAATCCGGGCGATGTGCTTAGCTCCTTTCAAGTATAAATCCACGCGAATATTCTCGTTTGGAGCATGGCCTTTGGTGCCGGGATAGCTGATTCCAGAAGTAGCAATCGGCAATTTTAATTCCTCAAGGAAGACATGGTTGGGGCCGGAACCACCGATCATCGGTGTAATTCGCATTGGTTGATTGTAAACCTCTGCTGCAGCGTCCACAACCAACTTAACGAAAGGATGATCTGGGTCTGTACGACCCGGGGGTTCTCCTCCCAAAAATGTCATTTTCACATCGCCAAATCCTTGAGCATCTAGATGTTTTCTTAGTTGAGTGAGAACTTGCTTTGGTGTCTGATTTGGGACCAATCGGAAATCCACTTTGGCAGATGCTCGAGCGGGCAACACTGTTTTTGAACCAGACCCTTGGTATCCAGCGGTTAATCCACAGATCGTACAAGTGGGTTCGAAAACTTCAGCTAATCGCAACTCGGTGCCTCCACGAAGATCCTTCAAAAAACCTTTCAATCCGAAGCGTTTTTTATATTCTTCAGCGACTTCAGGTAGATAAGCTATTAAATCTATGTCGCGGTTTGTGGGTTTTACGACCGGATCGTAGAATCCTGGAATTCGAATGCGTTCATCAGTTCCTTTTAGGCTATTAAGAGCCCATATGAGTCTCCAAGCAGCGTTAGGGAAAATGGAGCCTCCTAAACCGGAATGTGTATCCTGGTTCGCTGTCTGGACTTCTAATTCCACGTAGCATATACCACGCATGCCTAAATATTGTACTGGAGTGTCGGTATGGTCGACGCCACCAAATTCCCAAATGCATGCATCGGCAGTTAATTTCTCTCTATTCTG
>JASFVL010000369.1:0-4519 GCA_050049875.1 Anaerolineales bacterium | reverse complement strand
GAGAACGCAAGTCATGGCTTACTGTGGCTACGAATTCTGATTTCAGTAAATCTAATTCTTTGAATTGGGTGATGTTTCTTAACAGACAGACTCGACCTAGACGTTTTCCTTCATCGGCCAGGATTGGTGAAGCGGTGGCTAAATATACCCTCCCATCTGGAAGATTAACCTCAACAGATTCAATCTCGGAGGTAGAAGATTCTAGTATTTTCCTTAAATTGGGCTGATCGATAATCTCTGCTATTGGCTTACCAGTGCCCGTGCTTGTAACCAAACCCAATGCTTGCCAAGCTGCTGGATTGGTCAGCAAGACATTTCCCTTTTGATCAGTAACTAATACCGGGTCGGGGGTGGAATCCAGGATTGCTGCTAGACGTCGGCGTTCAATCTCAGCGCTCAAGAACAAGCGAGCATTTGCGGCTGCTAATGCTGCTTGGCTGGCTAAAGTACTCAAAAATCGCACTTCCTCTTCGGTAAAAGTATGAGGCTCATCATATGCTACCCAAAGATTGCCATAATACTTATTTTCATGGCGTAAAGCAACAGCCATCAAAGCCTCGGGTTTAGGAAAACCGGTCTCAAAAGACAATAAGGGTGTGCGTAGTGGATTTGTAAGAACTAGATGCTTGCGCCTCTGAGTTAAGTTCAATATCTGCTCATCCAAATAGCTGTATAAATCAGTGGTGGATCCGAATCCAAAGTGAGTGGGTTGATCTTCATCCATCACAGAATCGGGAATTACGCCCGCTGCCAATACGATGCGAGCAGAACAAGCCCCTGTAGCCAAAGCTGACTCCAAAATAGGTTGTACAGCTTTCTCCATTTCCAAGCTGGAAGCTACTCCCTGGCTGACCAATAAAAGGCGATTAAGCTCAAATATTCTCCCACTAAGACTGATCCTCATTTGTTCAAAAGTTTGTCCTAATTGACCGATCTCATCTACCCCCTCAACCATGAGTTCATGCTCCAAATCGCCTTGGGCAATTCTCTCCGCACCTTTGGCGAGTGACTGCAATGATCCTGTCACCTTATTCAAACCCAAATACAAACCTCCCGCCGCAAAGAGAGTCAAGACAGCAATTATTCCTAACAGTGGTGTGGCAATATTTAACGTCGTTTGCTGAATATGCTGAGCCGGTACGACTAAAGCTACCGCCCACGGACGGCCAACGGCTGGTTGATAATAAACAAATTGTCTAGTTCCATTGGGTGCAGTTGTATCGTAAAAGTTCGGGTTCTCCCCAATTTGACCAGTGTAAGGTTCCATCACACTGTTGGGATTTGGATGGTATAGAACTTGACCATTCTCGTCCAGCAGATAACCTTCTCCTCCTATATCCTCGACACTATCCAAACCTGTAAGCAAGGGCTGAGTGAATGGGTTCGAAGCCAAATCTGTCCGCCCTACTAATACCCCATTTACCACTCCATTTTCATCTTGGATAGCTGCCATAAAAGAAACCTGTGCGGTAATTCCCCCCTCTTCCGGCGGAACTGTATAGACTTGAATCATAACGCCGTTTTTTGCTAAATCAACACCTTCTTGCTCTTGGCGAGATAACTGTAGGGTTGAAAACCGGTTTACTGGGAAACCAGCTATCGGACTTCCCGAATCGTCTACGACATATAAAAAATAAAAAAAAGGCACATTGCGCAAGCTCTTTACTAGAATCTGTTCCAATTGACTCGCAGAACTGAAGTTCCAATCTGGATTATTTGCCAAATCCATAATCAAACTTTGTCCCGTATCCAAAAAAAATGGAACCCCCTCTGCTGCAGTCATCGCCGCGCTAGCCATCCGATCCTTTAACATCTGCCGCGCTGCTTTTCCTGCAATAAGCCAGTCGCCTACGATCAAGACCGTGATAAGCACAGTTGCCAGGACCACTACATAATATAGCAAACGCGCTCCCATTTTGCTCTCGGCTGGAGAGGGTTTCAAGGGTGTTCGACGACTCCACAATGATGGATAGAGGTTCCTAAAAACTTCTGCGATAATTCCAGCTATAAGCAGCTGTCCTGCTATAGCTACTGCCGCTGCTCGCATATGGGTCCAGGCATAATCCAAACGGCTGGCAAGGGTCCCACGACTCAACAATAAAGCGCTGATAAGAAAGAGCATTGGGTAGAACAAGCTTAATAGGAAAGAAGTGAACAAAGGATGACGCAGCGCCTTAAAAAAAGGTGTCCGATAACGCTGATATGCAGCTCCAGCGATGAACGCCCCTAGCAGGGCGAACTCAAGGGATGTGAAAAGGGTATGAGTCCCCCAGATGCCAATTAATAAACCGGAGATGCCCCCCAATATTGCACCAGGAAGCGCTCCGAACATACCCGCAGCCAAAACCCAAGGTAATGCAGCAAAGAACATTAACGGCTGCTCGCTTGGTTCAAGCGTAACACCTGGCAAGGGTAAAGCACCCCAATTTGGTAAACGCATACCCAAGAACAAACTGCATGCAGGGACAAGGATGCTTAGAGCAGCTAAAATAATCCACTGGTTGTCTCGCAGAGATCGCTTCTGTTGTCGCCAGCGCCGAACTAGGATGACAACTACCGCAAAAAAGACCACTAGTCCCAACCAACCAATCAAATTTCCCGGAAAAATTAAGAAGGGATCTTCGGAAAATAGCGAAGGTATAAAAGACATTAGTCTCCTTGCATCAATGACATGTATCTAGACAAAGATTATGATTTTTTGATTACCCAATGCACTATGATTATATCTGATTTCTTTAACAAATCCATTCCTAAGAATTGCATCGCAGGTATAGTGAAAATAGTATCCCAGTCATCGCCTCAATTCACCCACTCGATTGTCTCCTGAGTAGCTTTTGATAGATCTGAGTATACACCACGCAATTTTTCAGGCAATAAAATAGCTACTCTATACATAGCTTCATCAGTCATTTTCCTCAACTGATCACCTCTAGCTCGTTTCAGTTCCGATATGAACCGGAATGGTTTACCGAAGCGCACACTGACACCTTGTTTCCGCCAATACTCAGAGAAAGGAACCGTCGGATAACCCTGCGTACCTTCAATTGCAACAGGCACTACAGCTGCATTTGCACGGCTTGCAAGATAAGCCACACCCTCGCGACCACGCTGCAATGCTGAGTTGCGCGTCCCTTCGGGTGCAACCAGTACGATTTCACCTGCTCTTAACACATCCAGAGCTTTTTGGATCGCCTTCCGGTCAACGCCTTGGCGCTGAACCGGAATCACACCCCAAATGCGCGGAAAAATACCAACAATAGGATACTGATAGACTTCTATTTTCGCTAATGGGACAATATTTCGGGGTACTGTGTGTACCATCACGATCGGATCAACAAAAGCGATGTGGTTGATCAACAAAACAACCGCGTCTTGCTCTGGAATATTTTCAAGACCTACCACCTTTTCTAAGCGTATCAGCCATGGAAAAGCGATTGTTCTCAATAAAAACCGACAAAATTGGCGTCGAAAATGCCAATCTTCGTGCTTATATCTAGGGGTTGTATTCGTTTTATCAACCATCCTAACGATCTTCCGGCGCTCCCTGGTAAACTCCCCTATAGCCTTTAGGCAACTGCAAAGCCAATTTCCTCATTATTCTCTGAGTTCCCTCCTGTACTGCCTCCCTCAGATATTTTCCGCGCTCCAGTCGAAATGTCCTCCCAACTGTTGCAGTGATTTCCGTCCTTCGAAATCGTTTCAAATTGCCATAAACTCGCAAATTCTCCGTACCTGTGAAAGTGACTGGCAAAATCGGGACGTCAGCTTTCAGAGCGATGTAAGCCGCTCCTCCTGTGCCCTCCTCTAAGGAACCACTGAGGCTCTCACGGCCCTCAGGAGCTACAGCCACCAATCTTCCTTCCGCTAATCCATTTAATGCTGCATGTAATGCACGACGATCGGGTCTACCTCGATGAACCCAGATCACCCCGTATGCTTCCAGAAGCGCTCCAAGAACGGGTATGTCATAGAGTTCAATCTTTGCGATGAAATCGATTGACACAGGCGCGACTGATAACATAATCAACCCATCCACGTCGCCCAAATGGTTAAACACTACCAACGCTGCTCTCTCCCGGGGAATATTTTCCAAACCTTTAGCTTGGATTCGGGTAGTTACCAACAGCACTAAGCGGACTAATCCCCTCAAAACGCTACGCACTCCCCGCCTGATCCAGTTCAACTCTGGTAAGCGGGTTAGCTCAGGTCGAAAGTGCTCGCTTCTCGGTTTTTCCGACATGATTAGCATAATAGCCGCGATATTCCATAGGTAACAACGCTGCGATGTGCGTCATAACCTTATCAGCATTTTTCTGGCGGAGTTCTCTTCGAACTCTACCTTTCGCCTTTATTGAAGATAGTTGGATTGGAAGTCCTATACGCATCTCTAACACAGGTCGTTCAACACGCAGAGCACGTTTGAGAAAATCTTCCGTGCTTCCCACTACCCCAACAGGTACAACTGGAACCCCAGCTTTATCCATTAAATATGCTACACCAGGTAAAGCTCGTCGCAACC
>JASFVL010000368.1:0-4523 GCA_050049875.1 Anaerolineales bacterium | reverse complement strand
CAATGATATGGGCTTTGACCTTACCCGAACTCACAGGAGCTGTAAGACGAAAATCCCTAGCAGTTAATTCCCTACCCAAGTTCACCGAACTCACCGCCCAGGTAGGATAAGGAAAAGCTGGAATGTCCATCAACAATTTTCCATTTTGAGCTGCGATCTGCCCTTTAGCGATCACCATCTCAACTTCAAATTTGGGCAAACTGGAAATTAACAAGATATCAGCATATCGTCCTGGCGCGATCATTCCCACTTCACGAGCCACCCCAAAATGCTCAGCAGGGTTAATGGTCGCTAATTGAATTGCTGTAATCGGATTTATACCTTGAGTTATTGCATGACTGACTACTCGGTCCATATGGCCTTGATTTATCAACGTCTCAGAATGAGAATCATCTGTACAAAGTATGAAATGTCTGGGATCAAAACCCATCTCCGTGATAGCTCTGATCTGAGAAGCTACGTCATGCCAAGCTGAACCCAACCGCATCATCACTTTCATACCTTGGCGTACCCGTGCAACAGCATCTTCAACACGGGTACCTTCATGATCATCTTCAGGACCTCCAGCTACATAGCCATGAAACT
Source organism: Anaerolineales bacterium (assembly GCA_050049875.1). GTDB lineage: Bacteria > Chloroflexota > Anaerolineae > Anaerolineales > UBA11858 > JASFVL01. Next base: position 3,938 of record JASFVL010000368.1, on the reverse strand, counting down.
CTTTGCCTAATTCGAGAGACGCATAATGCCCACCAACCACTTTACCTGCCGAACGAGTCTCAGCCATTTCCGCATGCATCTTTTCATCAGCATTCATGACTCCTGGAAAGTTCATCATCTCCCCTAAACCAATAATCCCTTCCCATTTCATGGCTTCAGCGACTTCCTGCGGTCCAATACTGGCTCCAGGGGTTTCCAAACCAGGAGCGGAAGGCACACAAGAAGGCATCTGAACCCAAACATGAATGGGTTGGACAGCTGCTTCATCCACCATCAACCGTACACCTTTAAGCCCGAACACATTGGCTATTTCATGCGGATCAATGAACATCCCTGTAGTACCGTGGAGTATCACCGCACGAACGAATTCAGTCACAGTGACCATACCAGACTCTACATGCATGTGTCCATCTAACAATCCCGGAACAAGGTAACGATCACCAGCATTTATCACATTGGTTTGCTTACCAAGTGTATGAGAAACATCGGCACCGACAAATGCGATACGCCCGTCTTTAATAGCAATATCCGTATTGGGTATTATTTCCCCTGATTGAACACATACCCAACGACCATTGCGGATCACAGTGTCGGCAGGTATTTTCCCCATAGCGACTTGTACCAATGTTCGGGTTAGCTGTGTAAGCTGATGGGTTGTCATAATGTGCTCCTACTTTGATTTAAAATTTGCATACAATACCGATATTTTAGGGAGGAAACCTGTTTGTCAGACACTAAGGGGAAAGCAAGTCTTGTGCAGCTTTATTGTGCTCTTTAATTAACTTGGGAAGGTCTAAATTCACCAACTGACCTTCTTTGACTACATATTTTCCGCCAACAACCGTATAATTAGATTTCACCGACGAGCAGAAAATCAATGCGGCAAGGGGATCATTTAAAGCACCAGCGTATTCCAGACGAGAGAGGTTTATAGCAAAAAAATCGGCGCATTTGCCCGCTTCCAAGGATCCGATATCAGATCGACCAAGGATAGCCGCACCTCCTCTCGTTGCAATCTCCAAAGCCTGTCTCGCACTCATGAGTTTGGGGGGGTTATCGTTAGATAGGGATGCTCCCTTTATTCCAGCTCGAACTCGCGCAACCATCATTGCTTGACGTACTTCCCCCAGCAGATGAGAACTGTCATTGCTAGCCGACCCATCCACCCCAACACCGACATTGACTCCAGTTTCTATCATCTCCATAATTGGAGCTATGCCGGAAGCCAATCGCATATTGGAAGTGGGACAATGAGCCACACCACAGCCTTTTTGCGCAAAAAGGTTGATCTCTGCATTATTCACATAAACAGAGTGAGCGAACCAAACATCATCATTGATCCACTCCAAATTATCCATAAAGTCAACAGGGCGATAACCGAATGACTCAAGACAAAATTTTTCTTCGTCCTGAGTTTCAGCCAGGTGTGTATGAAGGTGAACTCCATATTCCCGGGCAAGAGCAGCACTTTCACGCATCAAATTCGGTGTTACACTGAAAGGGGAACAGGGTGCAATGACGATTTGGTTAAATGAACCCGGTTCTGGATCGTGATATTCCTCTAGTAAACGCTGACAATCCACAAGTATAGAAGGTTCATCTTCAACCACACTGTCAGGGGGTAATCCGCCCTTGCTCTCTCCTAGGCTCATAGAACCACGAGATGCATGTAATCGCAGCCCGACCTTCTGGGCAGCATAAATTTCATCATCCAAGCGAGAACCATTCGGGAACAAGTACAAGTGATCCGAAGCGGTGGTACATCCAGAAAGCGCTAACTCAGCTAAAGCAGTTTTGGTGGAGATGCGGACATGCTCTGGTGTCATCCTCGCCCAAATTGGGTAAAGTGTTTTCAACCAATTGAATAAATTTGCATCTTGAGCTGCGGGCACATTCCGCGTCAGTGTCTGGTAAAAGTGGTGATGTGTATTCACCAGGCCAGGAATCAGAATATGACCATCAAGATTGAGCACTTCATCTGCTACTGTGGGCAATTCTGATGTTGGTCCCACCTCTTCAATAAAGCCATTACGAACAAAAAGACCACCGTCGGGGATTTCCCGGCGATGGTCATCCATCGTAACCAACAGTGAGGCATGACGAACAAGAAGTGTGGTCATGATTAATTGTTCTCAGAAAACTTCCTACTCAAGTGTACTAATATCACTATTTTTTTCTGTGACATCGATTAGTTTAGCAAAGAAGGAAATAGCTGTCAATTGGCGGATATCTGATCGTAATACGAGTATAGCATCCCAAGAGTAATCCAGTCATTCCAATATGAGAAATGCATATTAGTCACTGTATCTGAGCTTGTTGTATCAGAATTGAATATTATTCACCTATGGAATGGATGGTCTCCAAGCAGGATCGAAATCCAAAGCAGGATTATTGATTAAAGAAGTAAGTCTTTCCCCAGCAACCGTCATAAGGTAAATATCATGATTGGGAGTTTCGGGCCATGCCTCAAAAGCTAACCACAAACCATCTGAAGAATAATCCGCTTCACGACCAGGGAGGTATCCCACTGTTGGGTAAATCAGGGTCTCAACGAACTCCTCTTCCGAGAATGCGGCGCTTTTCAATTGAGATACACCCCCATTACCATCACTCTGGGTAAATACAATCAGTTGTCCATCTGGCGACCAGATTGGATCTGTATTTTTTCTATCTCCACTGGTTGAGATCCGCTGCTGAGCACTCCCATCCGATTGCATTATCCAAATCTGATATGGTCCACTTCTGGTAGTTACAAACAGGATTCTTGAGCCATCCGGAGACCACTCGGGTTGAAAGTCTTGGTTTAGTCCTTCCGATAACTCTTCCACGTGATTGTCATCAAGATAAATAATAAAGATATGAGGACGTCCACCATTGCGCAAAGATGTAAAAGCTATCCGAGAGCCATCAGGCGACCATGTTGGGTCATAATCACCACCTTCAGAAGTGGGCAATGAAATCAAGTCCGTTCCGTCCGCCTTGATAATGAAAAGACTGGAATCACGATAAAGATCATCGTTTTCACGACAGGGAGAAATAAAAACTAAGAAACTTCCATCCGGAGACCAGTCTGGTTGACAGGCTCCTCCCTCTAGTTCAGTTATTTGTTTCAGAGCTGTGCCATCCGAATTTACTCGCCATATTTGAGGCTTCCCTGTACGGGTGGATGCAAAGGCAATTTGACCGTATCCCCCTCCCAATGGTGTTGGTATAGGCGTCGAGGTAGGTGTAACGGTCGATGTGCTTGTCGGTTTTTCCGTCGGTGTTTGTGATGCAGTAATGGTTGGAGAAAGGGCGGGTGATGGAACGGCAGTTTCGCTAGCGCTGGGAATAGGTGTGAATGTCAATAAGGTAGTTGGGCTTGATGTAGGATATGTTGTAGAAGTTTTTGACGGTAAGACTTCTAAAGATTGGGCAGTTAGAATACTTTCCTGAGTTTGTCTTGATTTCTCAAATGCCTCCGTGGGAAATAATAGATCCGTGGAAAAACGTTCGAATACTGGGGACAGCATGGCAATAGCCTTATATGTATACGAAGGTGAAAATACATACGAGACGCTGAATGCAATAATGGGAACCAATATGATCAAAAGTAATATAGAAAAACAACTTTGCAGCCATCTTCTACCGCCGCGTGCCTGCGCCGCTGAATCTGACTGAAGTCCGAATGGTTGCAACTCTCTGTGGGACTTAGCTTTTGAACTTAACGCCTCATTCAGACGTTGAGATTCTTGCGAATCAACAGGTGCTCCTGCTTCCACTTCTTCAAGCGGGGGAGGAGATAGTGTGCTCTTTTCAATCAAATCGCGTTCAGATGATCCAGCCGCCTTGTTCAACGCATCTCCCATCTCAACAGCACTTGCGTAGCGATCATCCGGGTGTATAGATAGAGATTTCTCTAAGGTGCTCGCGAGTTGGCGAGATACTTTTGAGTTTCG
>JASFVL010000068.1:0-14340 GCA_050049875.1 Anaerolineales bacterium | reverse complement strand
CGCTAAGTCTAATGAAGTTTTCTGAGGATAACGAATTTCTACATTTTTAGAAGGTTTTCATGAATAGAAATGCCTTCTGGTTGCACTAACAAATAGAAACCTGATATGGTTGCGCAAAATCAAGGTCATAGTCAAGAAGTGTATGGCATCTAGAAAATGAACATAGATTCGAAATGGGTGAACTTACTGCTAATCCTGTTTTTATTCCTACCAATCGATAACACTCATGCTCAAGAAGTTGAGGAACCTGAAGGCCCAGTCTATATAGTCCAGCAAGGTGACACCCTATGGGATATCGCTCAGAGATTTGGCGTCTCCATGGACGACTTAGCTAACATAAACCAAATCAATGAACCAAACCAACTTCAGGTAGGATCTCAATTAATTATTCCAGGAATGCAAGGGTTAAATGGGATACTAACTACCCGCACAGTTTCCATAGGTGAAACTGTCCGCAGCATGAGTCGCAAGCACCAAGTGCGTTTAGACCAATTAGAGCGCCTCAACCACCTCACCAGCCCCAATGAGCTATACATTGGATCATCGCTCATCCTGCCGGAGTCCGATGATACCAACAGTACCCAAGGAGAGCGGGCAACACTTCAAACCGGTATGTCATTGTTAGAAATAGCGGTGACCAAGGATATCAATCCCTGGACACCGGTACTCATCAATAATCTGGCTGGGAGTTGGGGTGCCCTCCCAGGAGAGATCCTTTATCTACCTGGGGTCAATGATGATGGACCGGGTGCCTTACCTAAAGAGATAAAACAAATCGAACTTAAAAGCCTACCTCTCACCCAAGGTAAGACAGCTTCTGTACGCTTGACCTCCGACTTGATGATATCATTGACGGGTTCGCTGGCAGGAGAAGAGCTGAATTTTTTTCGAGATACAGACAATAGCCTAATCGCCTTGCAAGGAGTTCACGCCTTGATTGAGCCAGGGCTTCACTCCCTTACCCTAAAAGGTGAATTCCCAGATGGCACACCATTCGGGATATCACAAATGGTTTTCGTCCAGGATGGACAATACCCTTATGATCGACCTTTGATTGTGGATCCTGACACGATAGATCCTGCGGTTACCGAACCCGAAGATAAACTTTGGGAATCGCTCTCTAGTTCAGCCTCACCTGACAAACTATGGAACGATGTTTTTCAGATTCCCTCTCCGCTGCCAGCTGATTACTGCTTGGAGACTGGAGACTGTTGGTCCTCCCGCTTTGGAAATCGCCGTTCATACAACGGTGGACCATACGATCATTTCCACACTGGATTAGATATCGTTGGTATGATCGGGAGAGAAATCTTCGCTCCAGCACCCGGGATTGTGGTCTACAGTGGGGAGATGACGGTCAGAGGTAAAGCCACAATGATTAACCACGGCTGGGGAGTCTACACCGCCTACTTACATCAATCGGAAATTTTCGTCAAAGCCGGCGAGCAAGTGGAAACAAAACAACTCATCGGTTTAATTGGAAATACTGGTAGGGTAGAAGGACCACACCTGCACTGGGAAGTGATCGTAGGTGGCATCCCGGTTGATCCATTAGAATGGTTGTTAAAGACTTTCCCATAAAACTCTATTGGGATGTCCTTAGGGTGATTTGAAATGATTGTGTTTTAGTTTTTCTGTAAATTGCGGTGGTGATCCCGCAATTTACAGAAAAATCGCTGCATAATCTTTGAAACTCGAAGGTATAAGTGTATAATAAACTGTCGAAGGGGTTACTGAAGGGTCTTAATTATTATCGGTCCGGTCTTCTTCCTCAAAATCCCCTCTATAATATTGGGCAAGAATTGAATGGGCTTGTGACAATTTACGCTTGGGAACCATGATTTCCACCTCACCCAACGGACCCACTGTTAGCCCAACAGCCCTAGCGTACCCCTCTTGGAGGAGTCTTACAGGAATTTCCTGAGCCTCAAGCAAACCTCGCAATAATTCAGCTTGAAATTCACCCGCCACCTTAACTAGAACCACCCAACTCCCATCGATCATAACCTTTACTCCTTGTACCGATAACCACGAGGGTTTAAGTGAGAGAATATTGAAAACAAATAGAGTATAATATTAGCTGGTCAAAAACGCAAACCCAGTGGGCTATGTTTTGATCTTATTCCGAGAATATTTATTTAGGCAAGTGTATGTTAACAGCTTCATTCACGCTCCGCGAAAATTATTGGGAGGAGTTTGAACTCCAAGATGAAGACATTGAATTCCTCTACACCCATCTTCTTGAAAAAGAAACTCCTCTAACACCTCAAGAATTAATCGAAGTATTAGTAAAAGAGCGCATCCAGCGAGAAGTACAAAAAATTGAGCAACAACGTCTCGCAGGTGGAGAAATATATCTTCCCGAGAAGACTTACGATATTGACCAAAGCCTGGTCTTTCCAGCGCTTGGCTGGAAACGTGGGAATGTTGTTGGGATTCGAGATGGTTGGAATCCAGATGCAGAAGAATTCAGTGTTATTCACGTCCAATTTGAGGATGGCGAGAAGAAAGAGTTTGCTTCCCAAGTAGTTGATCACCCCCTAAACCAGCCTCCAGATATTATCGAAGATGAAGTCCCGGACCCAGATTCTGTGATACGGGTTTACAAAGATGCATTGGTTCAACAACTTGAGAAAGATTTGCGCGCCAATACGGACTTCGTCTATATTGCTGGTCGCTGGTTCCCTCAAGCGCTCCTCGTTGATGTCCACACCGGACATCTGAACTTGGCGGAGGCTGTACTCGATATGGAAGGTGGCGGCCCGTTACCCACTTCTGCCTTGCTGGAACAAGTTGAACTACCCTCTAATGAAAATCCAAAACTGGTCGAATTTTCATTAGATTTGGCACTTCAAGAAGATGAACGTTTTGATGAGGTAGGTCCTGCTGGGGAAGTATTGTGGTGCTTGAGGCGCCTTGAACCAGAAGGTGTGCGCGAGATACCCCTCTACTTACGCTATACACCGATTGAACACGACCGATCGTTAATAACGCCAGAAATGTTGGCTTTAGAACGTGATCTGGATGATGAACTCTCCAACTTTGATGAAAGCTTTCCCGAACAAAAAGAAGTGGTTGTGCCACTACTGTTCCCTCATTGGAGATCTGGCACACTTCCATTATCACCGCGCATACGACCTCTCTTTCCCACCGCTTATGAAGCACCGCGAATTCGTTTCCAACTAATCGATGGACTTAGCGATAAAGCCTTTCCGGGATGGGTTGTTCGGAAGGAAGGATATGTTTACGGGTTAGATGAGTGGTACAAAGAGCGTGGCCTTATGCCGGGAAGCTTAGTACGCGTGCAACGCGGCAAGAAAGCTGGTGAAGTTATCGTTAAAGCAGACACCCAGCGATCTCGAAGAGACTGGGTTCGTACAGTTCTTATCGGTACGGATGGCGGTTTGGTTTTTGCTATGCTCAAACAAGTCGTATCTGCTGCCTATGATGAACGAATGGCAATAGCAGTACCGGATGTCGAACAATTAGATCAAATATGGGAACAAAAACAACGCTCTCCATCATTTGAGCGTATCGTGGTAAATATCGTGCGAGAACTTACAAAGCTTAACCCTCAAAGCCATGTACACGCTTCGGAACTGTATGCTGCAGTCAATCTTGTGAGACGTTGCCCGCCCGGTCCAATCCTGGCGCTATTGGCATCCCGACCTTGGTTCGTTCATGTAGGAGATCTCCATTTTCGCTTCGATGATTCAGAAAATAGGGGATGATCAGGAGTCTTATCGTGACGGATGTAAAACGTTACAGCTTAGCAAAACCGACGCTCCAAACCCCCTTTCACATAGACTTCGACTGGTGGAAGCAGAACGACCGAGAATGGCGTGTCCATCTACGTAGTTCACTGTGCTCAGAACACCAGCAAACTTTTGAACAGATCAAAGCGGATGAACAAGTGGACTGGATAGATCCAGAAACTGCCGAAATTCAGCGCGTTGATGGATTGCAGCACATACTAATCAGTCATTGTGCTCAGATGGACGATTTTATTACGCAGCGAACCTCGTTGGTGGAATCAATTTTCCGTTTATTTTTGGCGAATGGTAATACTCACATGACACCAGCAGAATTAGCCGAGCGCCTAAACCGTTCCCCCACAATGATCCTTCGAACAATCGCTGGAAAGCGAGTCTATAAAGGCTTACGTCCCTGCCCCGAGTGTTAAAGTTATCTCCCCGATATTTTCTTGGATCATGAACATTTAAGCAGCGGATCGTACCAAGATTCACACAATATGCTGAGATATTGCCCCCGTAGCTCAATGGATAGAGCACCTGCCTTCTAAGCAGATGGTTGTAGGTTCGAATCCTGCCGGGGGCGCTACAAGGCAAAATCTATAACGAAGCCCGAATTGGATCGGATATTGGTTTAAATCAGAATGCACCCCTCATCACCGTATAGGAATACTCAATATGGTTAAAGTTGAAGTCGAATTCAACCCTATCAAGCCAAGTTGGAAAAATCCCGATGGTAGCAAACCCGCAGGCTTCAAACAAAACTGGCATCTTGGTTCTGCTCATCTCCTTTGGTCTCCACCAACAGACGTTTATGAAACTAAAAATGCGATCATTGTGCGGGTGGAAATCGCCGGGATGCGCAATGGGGATTTTTCCATATCCTTGAATAACCGACATTTGATCATCCAGGGGTTTCGTCCAGATCAACCTGAAAGAAGAGCTTTTCAACAAATGGAGATCCGTTTTGGTGAGTTTAGGACAGATGTTGAGTTGCCCATTCCAATTCGAGCTGATGAAATTGAAGCCAGTTATGACGATGGCTTTCTTCGAGTAATACTACCGAAAGCCAAATCCAGGCGAATATGGGTACAAGCCAGTGATGATTGATCTAATCAAACAAGTAATCTCCGAGGTATAGACGGGAAAACTTTATGCCAGCATCTCGTTGGAATACATCTGTGCTAGATTTATTAGATTGGTTTGAAGACGATGATACAGATCTCTACGATCTGCTCCTCAACCCAATCCAAACAAACGTCATAAGTGATGAGAACTTGGATGAGGATTCCCAACCCGAACAACAAGAAGGCAATCTGCCAGAAGAACTCCCAATTCTGCCACTTCGGGGACTCGTCGTATACCCTGAAACAGCGATCCCACTAACGATAGGTCAGCCCCGTTCAGTTCGCTTGGTAGATGATGTGGTTGGTAATGATGTACGACTAATCGGTCTTGTGGCTTCCATCGATCCTGACTTGGAGACCCCCGGTCCGGATGAATTGTATCAGGTCGGCACCGTGGGGATGGTTCATCGTCTATTTCGGGCTCCAGATGGCACCATTCGTCTCGTCGTTCAAGGATTATCACGCTTCAGATTGCGCGAATTCACCCAGCTTGACCCCTACCTTAAAGCAAAAATTGACCTAATACCCGAAAAGGTAGAAAAAGATTTAGAAGTGGAAGCCTTGGCTCGTAATGCCAGGGAACAGTTCCAAAAAATCGCAGAGATGATTCCTTCCATCCCTCGCGAACTCGTTGAGACTATCCTAGCATCAGATGACCCCCTTCAAACTGTATATACAATTGCAAATTTCCAGCGTATTAGTTTAGAAGACGCACAAGACTTATTAGAACTCGATTCGGTGTCGGAAAAACTTCATAAACTGGTGAGTATCTTGGCTCGAGAAGTTGAGATGCTCGAAATCGGTCAAAAGATTCAAAATGAAGCGCGTTCCGAAATCGAGAAGGTTCAACGTGAGTATTTCTTGAGGGAACAACAAAAAGCTATTCAACGCGAACTTGGAGAAGGGGACGAACAAACCCTTGAAGTCGAAGAATTCCGCAAAAAAATTGAAGACGCTCGAATGCCAGAAGAAGCAGAAAAACAAGCTCGTCGTGAGCTTGACCGTATGTCGCGTTTACCCACAGCAGCCGCTGAATATGGCGTCATTCGGACCTATCTAGACTGGTTAGTTTCCCTCCCTTGGTCTGTATCCACAGATGACAATCTGGATATAAACCACGCGCGAGAAGTGCTCGATCAAGATCATTATGGCTTAGAAGACGTAAAAGAACGCATCCTTGAATTTCTAGCCGTACGCAAACTTCGCATAGAGAGAGCTGATGAGTTTGAAGAAGAGACGGAAGACCAAATTCGACGCATCCGTGAGGGTGTGATACTTTGTTTTATCGGTCCTCCCGGAGTCGGTAAGACCTCGCTGGGTCGCTCCATCGCTCACGCGATGGGTCGTAAATTCATTCGTATATCATTAGGTGGTGTACGAGATGAGGCAGAAATTCGCGGGCACCGACGCACATACATTGGTGCACTACCAGGACGAATTCTCCAAGCTTTGCGGAGGGTGGAAACCCGTAACCCGGTATTCATGCTTGATGAGGTTGATAAACTCAGCCAAAGCTTTCAAGGCGACCCTGCTTCCGCATTGTTGGAGGTGCTAGACCCGGAACAGAATGCTGAGTTTCGAGACCACTACCTCGAAGTAGCCTTTGATTTATCCCAGGTAATGTTCATCACCACCGCAAATTGGTTGGAAACTATTCCAGGACCGCTGCGTGACCGTATGGAAATCATTCGCCTATCAGGATACACCGATGGGGAAAAGATTGCTATCGCTTCCGGATATCTGATCCCTCGTCAATTGAAGGAAAACAGTTTAAGACCAGATGAAATATGTTTCACGGATGAGGGTTTGCGATCTATTATCCGTTCTTACACCCGAGAGGCTGGGGTGCGTAACTTAGAACGCGAGATAGGCTCGATCTGCCGGAAGGTCGTCACGCGGGTTGCGGAGGGAAAAAACAGCACCGTTGAAATCACATCAGAAAAGGTGCGAGATTTTTTGGGACGTCCTCGTTTCTTCGGTACCGATGAGATTGCAATTCGCACCTCAATACCAGGTGTCGCTGCTGGTCTAGCATGGACACCAACAGGAGGGGATATCCTTTTTATTGAAGCCACCAGTATGCCGGGCGGCAAAGGATTCCAACTGACAGGCTCGTTAGGAAATGTCATGCAGGAATCAGCCAAAGCTGCTCTTTCTTATGTGCGTTCCCGCGCAAAACAACTTGATCTAAAACAAGATTTCTTCAAGGATTCCGATATTCACCTTCATATCCCAGCAGGCGCACAACCCAAAGATGGTCCTTCAGCTGGGGTGACGATTGCTACCGCACTAGTCTCCCTAGTATCCAAGAAAGCGGTCCGTTCTGATATCGGGATGACAGGTGAAATTACGCTACGAGGCCAGGTGATGCCTGTAGGAGGAATCAAAGAAAAAGTGTTAGCAGCTCACAGATCCGGTCTCAAAACTGTAATCCTCCCAAAACGCAATCAGGCTGATTTGGAGGACCTTCCAGAAGAGGTTATCGACGATATTAATTTTATATTTGTGGACACTGTCGATGAAGTCCTGCAAGCTGCCCTGGAGACCCCAAAATCAGAGAGTAAACTCAAAAAGGCAAAAACTATTAAATCATCTCAAAGGGATCCTGATGTGGCTAATGCAGATGACCCAAATGAATAATGTAAATATATACTGACTGTAAGGAAAAAAATAAAAGTGGCCAGAAAAAAAACCCATCCATCGAAACAAAGACAGTGGTACACGATGGATTTGCACATACATACACCAGCCTCTAACGATTATCAACAGACTGAAATTGGATACTTAGATCTATTGAAACAAGCGGAAAAACGCGGCTTAGATTTAATTGCTTTTGCCGATCACAATACCGTAGCAGGTTACCGCCACATGATGGAAGAGATTGAGCAGTTGGAATTATTAGAAAAATTGGAACGCCTGCTGCCAGATGAACAAATTCGCCTTCAAGAATATCGCCGCTTACTGAAAAAAATTCTGATTTTGCCAGGCTTTGAGTTCACAGCTACATTTGGGTTTCACATTTTAGGAATTTTCTCCCAGGACAAAACAGCCCGAGAGATCGAGCACATTCTTTTAGATCTAAATATCCCTCCCGAGAAGTTGGATGAAGGCTCGGTTACAGTCGGTGCTAGTGTGGATGTATTGACGGCATACCGCGTCATCAACGAAGCAGGTGGCATAGTAATCGCGGCTCATGCTAACTCGAGTAACGGTGTGGCTATGCGTGGCTTTCCCTTCGGTGGACAAACCAAGATAGCATACACCCAAGACTCCAATCTACATGCATTGGAAGTGACCGACTTGGAACATAAGGGAAGACGAACCACAAAGGCGTTCTTCAGCGGCACGAAACCTGAATATCCAAGACGTATGCACTGTATTCAAGGCTCTGACGCACACCGTTTAGATTCTGACTCTCAGCGCAAGAAAAACCTGGGAGTAGGCGAACGTGCCACCGATGTGCGCTTATCAGATTTGTCCTTCGATGCGCTTAAAGAGCTTTTTCTGAGTAACGATTTTGCGCGTACTAGACCTCATCGTGCCAAAGCAGAGAAGGCGTATGACTTCATCCAAACTGCTCGTGAGGAAGGAGCAAATATTATCCAGGATTTCCACGAGGGAATGACTGTTCGTGGTGGAAAGCTGTATGCTATCATCGCCGATATCTGCGCTTTTGCCAATACGAACGGCGGAACTCTGTATATTGGTTTGAACCGCAATCCAAACAAACCCGTGGCAGGGATCACCGATACCAACCAAGCGATCACAAAATTAGAAAAAGAAATCAGTAATCGTATAAGTCCACCCTTGCATTGTACACTGGACATACATAACGTAAATAGAAAGGGAGTGGTCCGTATCCTCGTTCCACGCGGGGAAGATCCTCCTTACGCTGTTGATGACAGTAAAATTTATCTTCGCACCGAAGCGGAAACTGGTCTTGCCGTACGCGATGAGATCGTAGAAATGGTTTTGCGTGGACAACGCGAAAGCCTCGATGCCCCATCTCTTGCCCAACTCCAAACAGGTGGAGAAGTTGTTCAAGAGAAAGAACCTGGACAGTCGGAATCCGCCCCTCGAACTGGTGTTGAAATAGTCTCTGTGGAGGAGCGCAAGGGAGTCCCCTACCACACCGTTCGTGATCTACGGAACGGCAATATGGTTAAAAATGTAACCGAGAAATCAGCCAGACGTCTTTGGCATTACGCCATCACCCAGTATCACAAGCTACCAGATGATCTCTCTAAAGCAGATGTTCAGTGGCATAATGACCTAGGACTGTTAAGACGTCAAAAAAGAGGCAAGAACGTGCGATTCGATTTGGTTCAACGCATTCCCAACGGTTATCGATACTACTTTGGGGTAACTGATGATGGTATTCATGGTGCCTGGAAAAAGGTAGTTGGTGCCGATGATAATTAATATGAGCTCTCTGGTTGGCTGGAGAATATGACGATAAGAATTGGCGTTCTAACTATTTCCGACCGCTCCTCGCAAGGAGAACGTCCTGACACAGCTGGACCTGCATTAGTAAAAATGGCTCAAGCACAAGGATGGCAAATAATTAACAAAGAGATTGTTCCGGATGACCTAATAGTTATTCGTGATACCCTGTCAATTTGGGCTGACTCCGGAGATGTCGACTTAATTCTAACGACAGGAGGGACCGGTTTTAGTCCCAGGGATCTGACCCCTGAAGCTACTCAAGCCATCATAGAACGTCCTGCTCCCGGATTAGCCGAAGCGATGCGTGCCAAAAGTATCAAGATTACCCCTCATGCAATGTTATCGCGAGCTGTTGCGGGCATCAGAGCAAAATCTTTGATCGTTAATTTACCTGGAAGCCCCAAGGCGGCAACGGAAAACCTGCAAGTAATCTTACCAGCGTTACCTCATGCGGTGCATCTATTGCGAGAAGATCCACGAGCAGAAGCTGAACACAAAACAAATTAGGAAGGAGTGCAAGGTTGGAACATTTCCGCAGTGAGACGATCCCCGAAGAAAAGACGTCATCGCCAGGTGCTCATTGGAAGTGGTTCATTAAGGACATTTTTCAAACTTTGCTGCTATCAGCGCTAGTCTTCTTAGGAGTCAACGCGATAACTGCCCGTATACGTGTTGAATCAGTTAGCATGCAGGACACGTTGCTAGCTGGAGATTTCGTAATAGTTAACAAGCTAGCATATTTATTCGACGAGCCAAAGAGGGGAGATGTTGTCGTGTTTACTCCGCCTTTTGAAGCCTCTGAGCCTTATATAAAACGCATTATTGGCTTGCCTGGTGATGAAATTGTTATCCATGGTGGCAAAGTCTCCGTAAATGGAGAAATTTTTCAAGAACCCTATGTCCATAGTCCCCTTGGTACATCCGGAAATTGGTCTGTACCGCAAGGAACTCTATTTGTAATGGGAGATAATCGCGATAACTCTTCGGATTCCCGTGCTTGGGGAACAGTCCCCATTGAAAACGTAATTGGGGAGGCAATTTTCGTATATTGGCCGCCAGATCAATGGGGAGCTTTGACTCGCTCGGCGATTGCAGCTGAAGCTCTAAAATGAATTTGCCTTATACCTGATCTATCCCTCGTTACCCCCTTTCGGGGCGACAACTTATTGATTTTTCTTACCTGTAAACATTTGAAACTGCTTACAATATTGCAATTAAACCAGCGCTACTATGGAATTATAATCGTAATAATCACATAGGTAGAATTACTAAACCAAATCAGAAGATGTAGTTAGGAGGATTTGATATGAATGACAAAGAAAAAATGCTCAGACTTATGCGTTTCTGGTTATTTGGCACATTCCTCATCATATTCGCAGCTGCCACCGTCTACATCGGTGGTGTATTGGGAACGGGCTTAAAAATTTTTGGCGAATTAAATTATTGGCTGACTATGCTCATCGCAGCAGTATTATCCTTCGCTGCGTATTATCTATACAAATGGTACCTTGAAAGGAGTTAGCTAATCAAACCAAAATAAGATATCTATCAGTCTGTTTTTTTTCTTGCCATTAAGGCAGATTACTAAACCAGACTCCCTCAACCCTAAGCCAATATTAAGGGTGGAAATAATCTGTAGGAGATACCTTCCATATCCGTAATATACTTACTTGGATAGGGAAAATTCTCCCAATCAGCTATTTATGTCTTTGGTCTTCCCAAAAGCCTCAATCTGGAAGACCAAAGACTTCACCCCATGATCTCTCGAGCGATAACTAATCGCTGGATCTCACTAGTACCCTCACCAATGGTCATCAAACGAGCATCCCGGTAAAAGCGCTCTACTGGATATTCTCGGCTGTATCCATACCCTCCATGAATTTGGATTGCATTGCGAGTGACACGTTCTGCCATCTCGGTAGCAAAAAGCTTAGCCATTGCAGCCATCTCAGTGAAGGGTTTTCCTTTCTGTTTTAGCCAGGCAGCGTTATAAACTAATAGGCGTGCAGCGTGAATTTCAGTAGCCGCGTCCGCCAACATCCATTGAATGGCTTGGTGTTCGCTAATCGACTTGCCAAAAGTTTCTCTTTCTCTTGCATATCGTACGGCTTCTTCAAATGCAGCTTGAGCGATTCCTACCGAAATTGCTCCTATGCTTATGCGTCCCCCATCTAAAGTGGTTAAGGTTTGATGTAAGCCCCTGCCTTCCTGTCCCAAAAGGTACGATTTGGGAACGCGTACATCTTCGTACGTTACTGCGTGGCTGTGTGAACTCCCCAACCCCATCTTCTTCTCGGGAGGAGCAACAAATAAACCACCAACATCTTTTGGCACGATAAACAAGCTCATAGATTTAGAAGTATCTGCGCTATCTGTTTTCGCGAGGGTGACAATAAATTCAGCATCAGCCGCGTTTGTTATCCAGGCTTTAGACCCATTGATAACCCACTCTTCTCGATCCAATTTAGCATGAGTCGTTATCCCGCGCAAATCAGAGCCCGCTCCCGGCTCAGTTAGCGCCAGGGCTGCAAGCCTTCCGTTACCACTTGTAACCCGAGGTAGGAAACTTTTTTTCTGCTCTTCCGTTCCGAACATGGCGATTGGTGCACAACCCAACCCATTATGCGCAGCCACGGTCAACGCTGTACCACCATCACCCCAAGCAAGTTCTTCTATACCAATTGCTGCACTGACAGCATCCAATCCAGTACCCCCATACTCCTCAGGAACATTCAAACCTAAAAGTCCCAATGGTCCCATTTTACGGATAGCAGACCAGTTGAGCTCCTCCGCCTCGTCTAACTCGGCTACTTTCGGTTTAACCTCCTGTATCACAAAATTGTGCACTGCATCTCGCCACATGCGTTGTTCTTCGTTTAATTCAAATTCCATATCGATTTTCCTCTATCACCATCTTGATTATCTAGCACTCCTAATCTCCTGAACCACTTCCGGGTTAACCAACGAAGAGGTATCACCAGGATCTGCGCCCAAATAGGCAGATCGAATCATACGCCGCATAACTTTTGCATTACGAGTTTTGGGAAGATCGCTCACGAACCGAATTTCTCGTGGAGACATCGGTTTTCCCATTGCTTCGACAATCATGCTACTGATCTCTTCACGCAGTTCATCTGTTGGGATTTGTTCCGATACCAATACACAAAACAATACTACTTCACTACCCTTTATTTCATGTGGTATTCCAATTGCGGCAGCCTCAACTACTTTTGAATGGCTTACTGCTATCGACTCCAGCTCAGCCGGCCCCAACCTTTTTCCAGCCACCTTGATGGTATCATCGGAACGTCCAAATATAAACCACAAGCCATCGGAGTCTACCGCCGCGAAATCACCGTGC
This sequence comes from Anaerolineales bacterium, assembly GCA_050049875.1. GTDB lineage: Bacteria > Chloroflexota > Anaerolineae > Anaerolineales > UBA11858 > JASFVL01. Next base: position 1,654 of record JASFVL010000068.1, on the reverse strand, counting down.
ACCCAGACATCATCCCAGCGCGACCAGTAGGTCTGCAGATAACGATCTGGGTCTTTCCAAAAGCCGCGTGTCATACCAATCCACGGAGATTTGATCACCAATTCACCGACCTGATTGCGAATAGATACACCTTGCTCATTAAATACATCAGCAGCGATTCCCGGAGTGGGGCCGGAGAACGCACAAGGTTTGAGCGGTAAAATAGGATTGCCCATAAGAATACCACCGGATATTTCCGTACCCCCAGAGTAGTTAATAATCGGTCTTTTGGATTCACCGACTTCCTTAAACAGCCACATCCAAGGGTCAGGATTCCAAGGTTCTCCTGTGGAGCAGAAGAAGCGCAAGCTGGATAGATCGTGTTCACGAAAATGATGTCCCCCTTCCGCCACCATTGCTCGTACAAGTGTGGGAGATAATCCTAACGTGGTGATTCTATGACGCTCAACTATGTCCCATACTCGATCAGGGGCGGGATAATCGGGTGCACCATCATAAATGAAGAAGGTCCCACCCAGAATCAATGACCCAAATACAAGCCACGGTCCCATCATCCAACCCATATCAGTCATCCAATATAGAATTTGACCTTGGTGAAGATCAGTGCCAAAAGCCATATCTTGTGCGGATTTTACTGGAAAACCACAATGAGTATGGACAGCACCTTTTGGTCGACCTGTGGTTCCTGATGTGTAAATCACCATTAAATTATCTTCAGCAAATGTGATCTCAGTTTCGCTCACATCTGATTGGTTGGAGATAATATCCTCCCACCAATAATCGCGCCCATTTAGCATATCCACATTAAGATCAATTCTATTCAGTACGATAATATGATTTATACTAGGGACCTGTTTCACGGCTCGGTCAGCTATAGACTTCATATTAACATGCTTGCCACGCCGAAAAAAACCATCAGCGGTAAACAAAGCCTTGGCGTCGGCATCAGCTAATCGCGTGGCAACTGCGCTAACACCATATCCCGAGAATAGGGGCAAAATTATCCCCCCAATTTTAGCGATCGCCAACAAAGCAATCACAATCTCAGGGGTCATGGGCATATAAATACCAATGGCGTCTCCCTTAGACAAACCGATAGCTCTTAACCCATTAGCTGCCTGGTTGACCATCCTGTAGAGATCGGCATAAGTTACACTGCGATATGATCCTTCTTCACCTTCCCAAATAAATGCTGGGAGCTCTTCCGTAGGAGTACCCATATACTTATCTAGACAATTATGTACTATATTCATTTTCCCACCTACACACCAACTAGGCCACTGAATACCACGGGTCATATCCAGAACTTGATCATAATCCTGATAAAAGTGGATATCTAAATACTTCAGCACTGCATCCGTGAACCAAGCAACATCATCGGTTGATCGTTGCATCAGTTCATCGAAATCGGAGATATTATGCCTACTCATGAATCGAGTTAGATGAGCGTTTTCGATGTAATCAGGGGTTGGACGCCAGACAATATCCGCTCCCATCATTCCCGAGTCAGGAATAAAATCTGATTTTCTCATCTCTAACTACCTCCCAGAGTTGGAAACCTTTAAAAATCTTTTCACTTAATATATACAATTATGGTTCGGATATTCAGGTTATCTGATTGTATTCTATCCGCAACCAGGTTGATATGCAAGCG
>JASFVL010000067.1:0-14375 GCA_050049875.1 Anaerolineales bacterium | reverse complement strand
TATGATTAAATACATCGGGAGGAGGTGGTTAGGAATTCGCCAAATACAAACTAAATATTATCAAACAACTATCTAAAGATGATCTATAAGGAGGAGGTATTCAGATGAAACGCAAGCTGAACCTATTGTTTGTTTTACTTATTAGCGCAAGTTTATTACTAGCAGCCTGCCAACCGGCTGCAGAGCCAACCGAAGAAGCCCCCCAACCGACAGAAGCCGAAGAAGAACCTCAATCGGAAGAACCAATGGGGGAAGAGGTGACTCTGACGGTTGGTTTCACAACATCAATCACCGGCAAGTATGAAACCTCATCCGGACGACAGGTGCGTGGATTTGAGTTGTGGATGGATCAAGTTAATCAAGCTGGAGGTATTGAACTCAGCGATGGGACCATCGTCAAATTTGCTTCAACTTCCTATGATGATGAGAGCACAAAAGAACGAGTTCAGGAGTTGTACACTCGCCTGGCTACTGAAGATAATGCCGACCTGCTAATCAGTCCTTACTCAAGCGGCTTGACAGCCGCAGCATCGATTATCGCTGAGCAGTATGGCAAGGTCATGATTACTACGGGCGCCGCAGATGACAACAACTATAAACAAGGATATACTCAGGTTTACCAAATCTACACCCCAGCTAGCCGATATCTTAGTGGTGCTGTAGATCTACTCGCCTCAGAGGATCCAGATGTCGAGAAAATAGCCTTCGTCTATGAGAATGACAACTTCTCAACAAGTGTGGTTGAAGCCGCCAATGCCTATGCAGAATCACTCGGTTACAACATCGTTCTCTTTGAAGGATATGCCTCGGATACTACAGATTTCGGACCATTCATTAATAAGATCCAAGAATCTGAGGCGGAAGCGGTTTTAGGAGGTGGTCACTTCCAGGATGGCAGCACTTTCGCTAGACAGCTTCACGAGAGGGGTGTGGATCTCAATTTCGTTGCGTTATTGGTCGCACCACCTGAACCGGATTTTGCTGAACTTGGGGATGCTGCCTACGGCGTCATTGGACCCAGCCAATGGGAACCGCTGGCGGAGTTTACTGAACAATCTGCCCAGGAAGCGGGATTGGATTGGTTTGGTCCTTCAGGTGGTGATTTTGTATCTGCCTACGAGGCTGCGTATGAAGGTGAAGAACCTTCCTACCATTCTGCTGGTGGCTACGCGGCCGGCTTAATCCTCCAAAAGGCAATTGAGGATGCTGACTCAACCGACCCGGCTGACATCAAGGCTGCCTTGGATGCGATGGACGTGCTGACATTCTTCGGTCTTATCAAGTTTGACACCAGTGAAGAAGCTCACGGTTTACAAATCGGTCACTCCATGATTTACATCCAATGGCAAGAGGCAGCTGACGGCCTAGCTAAAGAAGTCGTCTGGCCTCTGGAAGGTGCCACAGCAGAAACAATTTACCCACTCCGATAAAATAAAACCATAAAAATGCCCCGCAGGTAAAAGTACACTTGTGGGGCATTTCAGAATAATATCCAGCCATTTAGGAGATTCTCATGGATCTATTACTGGCCTCGATAACCGATGGCTTACTCATCGGTTTTATTTATGGTATAGCTGCGATGGGCCTTACTTTGATATTCGGTGTCATGGATGTCATTAATCTGGCTCATGGCCCCATAATCGCTTTAGGGATGTTTGGCGTGCACCAGCTATTCACTGGTTTTGGAATTCACCCCTACATCGCACTGCTTTTGGTTGCTATATTTGGATTGATCCTTGGTGTTATCATCTACCTGAGCGCTGTTCAGCGAGTGATAGATGCGCCCCATCTATCCAGTCTGCTCGCCACCTTCTCCATTAATATGATCATCATCGGTTTGGGCACAGCAGCTTTCAGCACCGCACCTTATAACGTCGAATTCTCATTGGGAAGGTTATCCATTGGACCCATCACTTTGTTAGGTACCCGCGTTATCGGTGCTCTGGCTGCCCTGCTCGCAACAGCAGGATTATACATCTTCTTGTATAGAACAAGACAGGGAAGATATATTAGGGCTGTAGCGAACAATCGGTCTGCTGCTGAACTAGTGGGTGTGCCATCCAACCAAATTCTAGCCCTCAGTTTCGGATTAGGTACCATGTTAGCAGCGATCTCCGGGGCTCTGATAGCTACTTTTTTCCCCTTCACAATTTTAGCCGGGGGTACTTACGAACTAAAGAGCTTCGTGATCGTCGTTTTGGGGGGACTAGGCAATCCAGTCGGTGCATTATTCGGTGGGCTCATACTCGGATTAATCGAAGGTATCATTCCCACCATCATGGAAACCACTTGGGTCCCCGTGGTTGAATTCGTCCTTTTCGTCGTTATACTGCTCATCCGACCAAGCGGCTTGCTAGGAGCGAAACAATGAAAAACTGGCAAGATTACCTGGGTTTAATAATCTCAATATTGGCTATTATTCTTTTAGCTATCTGGCCTATCATAAGCGGTAAACCCGCTGATCGAGAGGTGGCATTTACAATTCTAAAATCTCTTGTCTTGGCATCAAGTCTAAATATTATTCTTGGTTATACCGGATACGTAAGCTTTGGACATATTGTCTACTATGGCATTGGTGGTTATGTGGGTTTTTACCTACTCAGCGAACAGGGCTCTTCACTTTGGCTAGCGATGTTAATAGGTGGACTCTCTTCAGGTGTGGTTGCATACTTATTAGGTAAAGCCATCCTGAGGCTCCGCGGCGCATACTTCGCCTTGGCTACAATCGGGGTAAACCAAGCAATATTAGCTTTCGTAGCTAACTTTGATTTATTCGGTGGTCCTATTGGAATGAACTTGAACTTTAATATATACCAAGATTACGGAGGTGCTCCTCAAGCCTTACAATTATCATTCTATATCATGATAGCTGCATCGTTGGCTACAGTAGCAGTAAGCTATTTAGTGCGTACATCTAAGTTCGGGCTTGGGCTTTTGGCGGTTAGAGAAGACGAGGATGCCGCCGAAGTAATGGGTGTTGTAGCACCCTCAACAAAAACATGGGCTTATGTACTCTCAGCAATCTTTCCTGGAGTCGTTGGGGTGGTATTTTTCTTCAAAAACGGAAACATTCAACCCCATGACGCCTTCCCACTCCATACGTCTATAGAGTTGATTGTTATGGTCATGTTGGGTGGACAAGGGACCGTATTCGGTCCGATTCTCGGAGCAGCCGGATACCAAAGAATACGAGGACTATTACTAACCAGCCCAATCTTTAAAAATATCCAATTGTCAGTTGCTGGTGCTTTACTATTATTGATTGTATTATTTGTCCCAGCTGGAGTGGTTGGTTGGGTGCGAAACCGTTTCCCTCAAACGCGGAGAGTGCTGCAATGACGATTATTTTACATGTGGAAGGTATAACAAAATATTTCGGAGGTTTGCAAGCTCTTAGTAAAGTAACTTTCGATTTACAAGAGGGGCAGATTCTGGGGTTAATCGGTCCAAATGGCGCCGGTAAAACAACGTTGTTCAATGTTATTAATGGGGTATACCCAGCCAATGAGGGACGCGTGATTTTTCGAGATCAAGATGTGAGCGACCACAAGACTTACCAGCTTGCTCACATGGGGCTGGCTCGTACTCATCAAATTGTTAAACCTCTTAACGAATTGACAGTTCGAGAAAATGTTGTTGTCGGGGCTTGTTTTGGAAGACGGGGACATGGATTGAACGAAGCCACGGAAATCGCCTTCGAAGTGCTCGAATTCATTGGATTAAAGGATCGTGCCAACCAACTCGCCCTCAGCCTAAATGTTGCCCAGAAAAAGAGACTCGAGTTAGCACGGGCGTTAGCATCTGAACCCTATTTATTACTTCTAGACGAAGTTCTGGCTGGTTTGAACACTTCTGAAATTTCTCAAATGATTGAGATTGTTCGGAAAATCCGCGACCAAGGGATCACCATCATTATGATAGAACATGTCATGCACGCCGTGATGAACGTCTCGGATCGAATGATCGTTCTCGATTTCGGAGAACAAATCGCTGAAGGCACTCCTGAGGAGATTCAGAACAATCAGAGAGTCATTGAGGCATACTTAGGCGACCCCGAACTAGCCGACAAATTATTGAAACAAGCGGATTCTTCGAGGTGATATATGGCAATTCTTGATATTAATGATTTGAACTCTGGATACGGGGAAGTTCAGATCCTGTGGGGAACCAGCTTATCATTAGAGGAAGGGAAGTTGACTTCATTAGTAGGCGCAAATGGTGCCGGAAAAACCACAATTCTACACTCTCTAATGGGTTTACTGAAACCCTGGAGCGGCCAAATCATTTTCAATGGACAAGATGTCACCAAGCTTTCAGCTCATGAAAAGGCGGATATCGGTCTGGTGCTTGTCCCCGAAGGCCGTCAACTTTTTACTGATATGAGTGTTGATGAAAATTTAGAAATGGGCGCCTCTCCCGTCCGCGCGCGTCCACATTTTGATAAGAATCAGGCATTAGTCTACGACCTCTTCCCTCGGCTGGAGGAGCGAAAAAACCAAAAAGCGGGAACTCTCAGTGGTGGCGAACAACAGATGTTAGCCGTGGCGAGAGGTATTATGGCAGAACCAATCGTATTAATGATGGATGAACTCTCACTAGGCTTAGCTCCGGTTCTTGTTCTCGATTTATTCGAGGGTTTAAATAAACTCAAAAAAGCTGGGATTACCATGCTCCTGGTCGAACAAAACGTCCAGATGGCTTTAGCAGTAAGTGATTATGGCTATGTTCTTTCTCAAGGGAAAGTGACCATAGAAGGATCAGCACGAGAATTAATTCAAAATGAGCATATCAAAGCTGCATATATGGGTATGTAACATCCAGGAGCGATTATTCTGGGTTACCGACACCCAAGTTGATCAATTAATGATCTTAAAATGGTAGAATATACCCAGCAGATATAGAATATGTGAAAATAGCAACTCACATAGAAGGCTTAGACAATAGGAGGATTTCAATGCTAGTTGGCGAACGTATGTCTCACCCCGTTATCACTATTCCCCCAAACATGCCAATCAATGAAGCGCTTAATCTTATGAGGCGAGAACATATTCGCCGCGCCCCAGTTATAAAAGATGGAAAGCTGGTTGGAATCGTCTCTGACAAGGACCTTCTGAATGCTTCCCCATCCCCTGCCACATCACTAAGTATTTGGGAAATGAATTATTTGCTCAGCAAAATCATGGTCCGCGATGTTATGACCAAGAAAGTGCGGACCGTTAACAAAGATACACCAATCGAAGAAGCCGCTCGCATCATGTCGGACAACAAAATCGGTGGGCTACCTGTCATGAGCAACGGCCGCGTCGTCGGCATTGTCACCGAAACTGACCTATTTAAAATATTCCTGGAATTGATGGGGGCTCGCGAAATAGGGGTCCGGGTCACCGCACTTGTGCCCGAGAAACTGGGCGAACTCGCCGATCTCACCCGAGTTATTTTCGAAATTGGTGGTAATTTTGTCGCTTTTGGTCAGTTCATGGGAGAAGATCCTACCAACCGCGAGGTTACTTTTAAAGTAACCGGCGTCGAAGAAGAAGAACTGGTTAAGGCTATTCAACCACACGTTGAAAAGATAAAAGATGTCCGCTCTGGTTAACACAATCAAGTAGCTGACAATACTCGATTAAGGGTATTATTCACGACGCACGAACTTGTGCGTCGTGTTTTTTTCAAAACAAGCATATCTCATATTACAGGTATAATCAAAAGAACTTAACCAGAATAATGCTTGGACTTACGCAGATCAAGGGTAAGGGTGTGGGGATTTGGTGGATGTTGCCCACCCAATTCCCCCCTCACCCTCCCAATTCCATAACTTCTGAATGCATTAAATAGAAGAAAATGCCTGAACAGATTGGAAACATATGACCAATCCCATCATCTCATTGGATATTGAAACAACTGGGTTGGACTCAGAAAACGACGCCATCCTTGAGATCGGAGCTGTTAAGTTCCGGGATCAACGCGTTGAAGCAGAATGGGAAACACTGATCAACCCCGGTAGGCGCATCCCTCCAGCTATCACCCAGCTTACTGGTATTACGGATGCCATGGTTCGCGACGCCCCAGCAATCCAAGATGTGTTGGATGAGCTATCCGATTTTATTGGGAACGACCCAATCCTTGGGCATAATATCAAGTTTGATTTGTCCTTTCTACGACGATATCGAATTCTTTCTTACAACGACGCGCTGGACACTTATGAAATGGCAGCCGTACTCCTCCCCAATGCAGGTCGTTACAATCTCAGTGCCCTAGCTCAAGCTCTGGGGATTATCTTACCCGCTACTCATCGTGCCCTTGATGATGCTCGTGTAACTCACGCAGTTTATTTACGCTTGATGGAAGAAGCTTTATATATACCTATCGATATTCTAGAGGATATCGTGCGCTTATCTGACAATATTGAATGGCATGGTTATGGAGGATTCTTTAATGCATTGAAGGAACGCTCCCAAGAAACGATATTAGGTAGTAGTAACAGCATCAACATATATGAATATTTGTTAGAAGCTATCCCGGTCCATGATCCCTCTGCCCTACAATCGGGGGAAGATCTCATCCCTTTGGAAATTGAAGAGGTGACCTCAATATTGGATTATGGTGGACAATTCTCGAATTTTTTCCCCGACTATGAATACCGGCACGAACAAATAGAGATGCTTAGATGGGTTGCTCAAGCCCTCTCTCACGGTCAACATCTAATGGTAGAAGCAGGAACAGGCGTTGGCAAATCTTTCGCCTATCTAATACCCGCGGCTCTGTGGGCTATCCAGAATGGAAGAAGGGTCGTAATTTCCACAAACACCATCAACTTGCAGGATCAATTAATCAATAAAGACATCCCAGATTTGAAGGACGCCCTTGGCTTGGATCTGCGTGCAATTGTGCTTAAAGGTAGAGCGAATTACCTGTGTCCCAGAAGATTGAAATCTCTCTACCAAAGAGGGCCGAACTCAGCTGTGGAGATGCGTATCCTCGGAAAGGTATTATTGTGGTTGCATGGCAACACCAGTGGTGACCGTGGAGATATTAATCTCAATGGTCCTGCTGAACGCGAAATATGGAATAAGCTCTCTGCCGCGGATGAAGTATGCACAAGCGAGACTTGCGTAAAACGTACGGGCGGCGTATGCCCATTTTACCGCACCCGACAAACTGCACAGAACGCTCATTTGATCATCGTCAATCACGCCTTGCTCTTGGCCGATGTTGCAACGGGCAATCGAGTTATCCCTGAATACGATCATCTGATTGTAGACGAAGCCCATCATCTTGAGAGTGCAACGACGAACGCCTTGAGTTTCGAGGTCACGCAAAGCTATCTTTTACGTATTCTAAAGGAACTTGGAGGCCCTAAAACCGGTTTATTGGGAAGGCTATTGTATCTATCCTACGAGACATTACATCCGAAGGATTATGCCTCACTAAATCAAATAGTGCAAACAGCTACCGACCAAATCTTCCAATTAGATAGTTTGTCAAGGGAGTTTTTCTCCACAATTGATCAGTTCCTATTTGAACAACGAGAAGGTCGGGATATCGGTCCATACGCTCAACAAGTGCGCATATTGGATGCAACCCGTATCCAACCCGCATGGACTAATGTTGAAATGGCATGGGAAAACGCTCTATCAACCCTGAAATCGCTGCTTGAATCAATCGAGAAGATTGGTCACGCAATAACCGAAATTATAGAGATGAGTCACGATAGGTTGGAAGAGTTTGAAGACTTGTTTGGAAGCATTACAAATACCTATCGCCGTCTCCATGAAATTGACATAAATGTAGATGGAATCGTATTTCAACCGCGATCCGATCAGATTTACTGGGCTGAGGTCAAACCGGATGGTCGCCGTATCACGCTTCACGCTGCGCCTTTGCATATAGGGCAATTAATGGAAAAACACCTATGGTTTCAAAAAGAATCTATCACATTGACATCTGCCACTCTCACCACTGCTGGGGAGTTTAATTACCTCAGAGATCGATTAAATGCTCAAGATGCAGAAGAATTAGCCCTTGGTTCCCCATTCGATTACGAAAACTCAACACTCTTATATATCCCAAACAATATCCCCGAGCCAAACGACCGCCGTGGACATCAACGTGCAGTCGAACAAACCCTCCTTCATCTTTGTTCGGCTACTGGAGGCAGAACCTTAGTCTTATTCACATCGTACGCTCAATTGCGTCGCACTTCTCAAGCCATCTCTTCCCCCTTGGCGAAGGAGGGCATCATCATCTATGAGCAAGGTGAAGGCGCATCTCCTCATACTTTGTTGGAGAATTTTCGCAGCACAGAAAGAGCTGTGCTGTTAGGGACACGCGCTTTCTGGGAAGGCGTAGACGTACCTGGTATAGCACTATCTGTACTTGTTATCGTTAAACTCCCGTTTGATGTTCCCTCCGATCCAATTATCGCTTCCCGCTCAGAAACATTCGAAGATCCTTTCTATCAATATGCCTTACCTGAGGCTATTTTACGCTTTCGACAAGGATTTGGCCGCTTGATCCGCTCGCGATCTGATCGGGGAGTGGTGGTTATTATGGATCGTCGCGTTTTAACCAAAAAGTATGGGCAATATTTTATCGATTCACTACCAGCGTGTACGAAGAGAGTAGGACCAATATCAGAAATACCTAACCACGCCACTCGCTGGTTGAATATATGAGAGCAATATTCAAAAGTATTCTCGGATTACGTCATCAAGGGAAAATCATACCAATATCATGGGGGGTCCTTTCTGTTCTGACCCTATCCTTCTTTACTTCGCTTTTTCTTTATCGACCCTCTCAATCTGCTGAAATCCTCAAAATAACGACTGCAAGGACCATTGGCATACCTGGAAGTGCTTGGTCATCATCCCCTTCCCTTTCAGCCGACGGTCGTATTATTACCTTTGTTTCTTATGCTGACGATCTGGTTACTGGAGATACGAATAATGCCAATGATATTTTTGTCTACGACCAAATAACGGGAGAGATTGAACGAATATCTGTTTCGACCACTCGGATTCAAGCAAATGCCGGATCATCTCATCCGGTTATCTCCAGAAATGGGCGTTTTGTAGTATTTGAGTCTTTAGCAAGCAATTTAGTCGATAACGATACCAACAATACATTGGACGTGTTTGTTCACGATCGTCTCCGTGGTGTCACTGAACGGGTATCTGTCAATCAGGATGGCCAAGGAGGTAATGGGAGTTCATCAGCAGCATCCATATCCGCTGATGGGCGGTATGTCGTTTTTACCTCAACTGCCACAAATTTAAACTCAAAGGACGTCAATGGAGCTGCGGATGTGTTCATTCACGACCGCTTTACAAAACACACCTCCATAGCTTCCAAAAGTAGTAAAGGAGAAAATGCGAATGCGTTATCAGGAGGCATGGTTGCTCTCGGTTCATATGACCGGGTAGTTTTCTTTAACTCCCAGGCAACAAATTTAGTACAGGGTGCGAACAAACCCCAAAATGGTCTATATTCTTTCAACCGAGTATTTGCAAAAACTGAATTTTTAAATTTGCTAAACAACAATGATACTCTGCGAATCTCTTCCTTTGCAGTCTCAGAAAGTGGGGATACGATTGCCTACCTCGCTATGGATGAGTTTGGAGACCTCCCCCAGGGTACTATCTATCTCTACGATCAAAAAACAGAAAACTCACGATACTTATTCTCCTTTCCCTTACCGTTTAAAGCAACCGATTCGCCACCGAAACTTGCCCTCTCGGACTATGGTCGCTATCTGGTTGTTCTTATTCCTATACCTCCTAGGGAAGCGGATTTAATCCGTTTTGATCTCGTAACCGGAGAAAAGGTAGTGATTGATAGGGCTTCGTATTATGGTGGGATTAGTCTATCCTCCGATGGCTTGACTATGGCTTATGTCAAGGAAGAGAACGGAGCAGACCAAGTATTCGTCCACAATTCCATGGATCAAAAGGAGACCAAGTATTCACTAAGCGGTCGCGTATCAAATCCAGTTGGGGATCCGCTGGCTCTGGTCACAATCGAAGTCTCACAAGTCGGGAGCGATTTGAACGTTAATGAATCTATCGAAACGAAAACAGACCCCCATGGATATTACTTCATCAGCGGATTAAATCCAGGTCTACTGGAATTAACGGCCTCAAAATCTGGATATCAGTTTGTGGATGAGGATTTAATTCTCCAAATCAACAAAGATCTGCAAGAGATTAATTTCACTTCCACACCTCAAGATATTCTCACGGAAGCAAGAGCTGACATTGGGATGCCATATCGTTACGACCGAGGATGTCCAAACCCTAGAGAAGCGTGTGGGGGACCTTTTCATGGATATAACGCTGGATATTGCACTGATATCGTCTTGGATGCATTCTTGTGGGGAGCAGATTTCTCGATACAATTTGCATTGGAGCAAGACTTCCGTGCTAACCCATGGCATTTTTACCGTTGGAGGGACGCCCGAGATGCTCACGATATGTGGCGGTACTTCTCATACAGCGGGCAGATGCACCCTCATGAAATCCCCTATCAACCAGGGGATATTGTATTCTTTGACTGGAGTGAGGACGGAGAGATAGACCATGTGGCGCTTGTTTCCGAGGTCAATGAGAACAACCGCCCTAAATGGTTATTAGATGCTACTGGAGTAATCGCGAGTAATCCTAGTGGCTTAGCTGCTGAGCTGCCGTGGGAAGGTTTTCACGAGCGAACAGTAAGAGGGCACGCTAGATGGTCTGGGTTATTCGAGCCAGTCATACAGGAAGATCCCCAATCCCAGATACTCCAGATAGCACTTGGGGGTAAAGATGTCCATCTTCGTTTGATCGACGAAAATGGGCATGTAATATCTGCAGATAAAGCAATGATACCTGGTGGCCAATATATGGATTTCCAATGGGAAAGAGTAATCAGTCTCATAAACCCCCTTTCAAATGCCGCACGCTATACTGCCGAGATATTAAATCTTAATGATGAGGACAAAGTATATAACTTCACGGTACAAACCGCACAACAAATTTATATTACCGATCGATTGGAAATAAGGGGAAATTTGACACAAGGAAAAGACCGCAAAATATCATTTATGTTAGGTATCAACGATAGGGGTAGGTTATCATTGAATCCGTTCCACACTTTGCGAAAAACTTACGGAAAACTGTGGAAAAAATAATAACCCGATTATCTGGATAATATAGATGAAAAATTCCATACCTCGCAGCATTCCTATATATATCTTGGTGGTGTTTGCACTTGGGATTCTCGGTCACAATGTGAATGCTGGTAAACAGTTCGAAGAGTTATTAAATCACGCAACTCAAAATCCACTCCAGGATCCGATTGATGAAACAAAAATCAAAGAAGCGATTAAGCGAGCAGTCTCCGAAGAAAAGCACTATACACTCGCATACTTTGTGGGTGCAATCGAGATTGAGGAGATAAAGATTTCCAACGATGGTCTCTGGGCAAGAGCATGGCTTGTGCCCTTTGATCCCAAAACTGGACAGCCGATTCCCACGGAACCAGGGCTCGTTATTTCAAAACGGGCCGGTGAACTGTGGGAAGTATGGTTGCCAACAACACCTGGGTGGTTGGAAAAAGTTAGACAAGCGCCAGAATCCATACTATCCCAAGAACATAAAGATACCTGGGTAAAGAGATTAGAGACCCAAGATATTAATCTGCCTTCAACACCATTCAGTGGATACTTGCTACCGTGGGAAGCGGGGGTGACCGTCTATTTAACCCAAAGCACTTGTCATGATTCCTACATCACCAGCGGAAATGCCCACTACTCCTTCGATTTTTCAATCCACGGCACGATGTGGGACACCTACGCAGCAAAATCGGGGGAAGTCTGGTTGTGGAAAGATGACGTGCCAACCTGTTTCGAACTAACCTGTAATGATGATCAACCCCTCGGTAACTACATGGTATTGAGAGATACAACCACTGATCCCGTTACATATCAGCTTTACCTGCACTTGGCACAAGATAGCATCCCACCAGAGCTGAAAGCCAGAGGAACACCGGTGACTCAAGGTCAATTCTTAGGAGTAGTCGATAACACCGGTCAAAGTTGGGGTCACCATCTCCATTTCCAGGTACAAGTACCTTTATATGGCGATAATTATTATTGGGGCAAATCTGTTGATATTACTTTCGATGATGTGGATATCAATGGTGGTCGTCCACGGGTGATTAACTCCTTTTGCGACGATTCATTTTACTGCACTTACCCGAATGATGTTTGTGATGACTTCCGAGCTGAATATGTATCCCAGAATGTTCCAACCGATGACAATACGCCTCCAGATGGGGACATTCTAAATCCCATTAACGGCATCACGGTGTATAGCAATACGCTTCGATTGGAAGGATGGGCCACGGACGAGGGCAGCGGTCTTGACAATGCCCAGTTCAGAGCGCGCTATAACGGAACTTGGCACGATGTAGGACCACCTTTTGACACTTCATTGTTCGGTCACACCTGGAACTTATGCGCAGATAACGTTCCAGATGGACCTATAAGCATATCGATGACCCTAAGAGACAAGAATGGCAATCAAACCAGTGATTTTCCTGGGTTACGCCACTTCACGAAACACTATGCTTGTAATCCTGTCGTTCTGCCGCCCGGATGCACACCAAGGAGTAACGAAGTAGCTCTCTTCTCTGAAGTCAACTATGGAGGAACATGCCAAATTTTGGGAGAAGGATCTCACCGTTCAGGCATAACACTTGGGGCTGTGGGAGACAACAACACAGACTCCATCCTTATTGGAGACCAAGTTGCAGCAACACTTTTTACAGAAGTAAATTATTCCAGTCGCGCCGAGTCACTCACTCGCAGCGATGCTAATCTAAACGAAAATCTTACCGGAGTGAATACACTTTCTTCACTAAAGGTTTATTCAATCGAAGAACCTCCTTCAACACCATACCCAATTTTTCCTGAGAGTGGTTCCACGTACACAGATACGGATTCGCTAAGTCTCATTTGGCGCGATGCAGGTGGGGCGACACACTTCAGAACTCGCTTACAATCCACCTCCACATCCATAACAACACCATGGCAAATACAACCTTATTGGAATATCGGCTCCTTGATAACCGGGACTTACACCTGGACTCTTCAAGCTTCTACTCCTTTCAGCAACAGTATGTGGAGTCAGCCATATACCTTCACCGTTCAGAAAAATCCAATACCCCATACCATTAAATTCACCTCCCCATTTTCTGATTCTTTAGAAGGTTCGACGGATGGTTGGTCGAAATCGGGATTATGGAACCTGTCCGACGATGGCAGTAAAGCTCATAGTGGTACTCATAGCTGGTGGTACGGGCAACTTGATAGTGGTAGTTACGATAGTGGAAATACTCTAAACCAAGGCGATTTAACCACACCTGTAATTACCCTTCCGGTAACCACAACGAATTACTTGATGCAATTTTGGTATCAGTACGAGAGTGAATCAGAGCACATCCACTGGGACCAACGTTGGGTGCAAATATCAATCGACCAGGAACCCTATACCAATGTTCTACAGCTTTATGACGATCCGATGGGTGGCTGGTTGAAAACTAGTATCGATCTCTCACCATATATCAGTGCGATCATGACCCATACATTACAAGCTCGCTTTCATTTTTCGACTATGGATGCCATAGATAACACCTTCTCGGGATGGTTGATTGATGACGTTCAAATCCTTGCTTCACAGTCACTAGCTTGTAACGTGGATGACGAACCCAACGATTCGTCTGTCCAGGCGATTCCAATCAATTATGGAGACAGTCTCACCGGCTCTATCTGCCCACAAGGAGATCACGATTATTTCAAATTCACAGGTGAATTGGGAGATAGGCTAGTCGCTGATATCGATGCCAAATCTGAGGGTTCTACCCTTGACAGCTTCCTGTTCCTTATCGATGAGGATGGTTCGTCCGTATTAGCCGAACATGATGACGAACTACTAGGGGTACGCCAGGACCCCCACTTAGGCTATGTTTTACCACGTGACGGAGATTACTACCTATTATTAAGAGCTTGGGACAACCCCCAAGGCATCGGTGATTACAACCTGTCCTTAATAAAGGACCACCAAGACCCCAGCTTGGTCATCGCCTATCCTGAGAACGAAGGCTTTCTACCGAATTCTACAATCACCATCCAAACGGTTCCCAACGATCAAGAGAGTGGCATCCAATCTATTCGTTTTCTTTGGCACTCTGGTGATTGGGCGGATGATGATTGGATTGATTTGGGAATAGATGAGGATGGGGACGATGGTTGGGGAGTGAACTTCGATGCCGCATCTCCAGAAGAACAGGATCAGGTTGCCTTTTATGCCTATGCATATGATTGGGCAGGAAATTGGCAC
>JASFVL010000367.1:0-4532 GCA_050049875.1 Anaerolineales bacterium | reverse complement strand
ATTATCAATCAGGTTGATTCGTCTAGAATATAACAAAGGAAATTCGGCCAAAGGGATCTATTCCTAATCAAGAAGTAATCTAAACAGATTTCCGAAATAAACCCTTATTCTCGCGTACCCATTCAACTAAGTGTTGAACACCCCCCTCAATTCCAACTTTTGGCTGCCAACCCAGGTCCTGAGAGGCTTTGCGGATATCAGAGATAAAAACACGCTGGTCACCTGGGCGCCAGGATTCCTCCGAGAAAGGAATCGCTCTTCCTAATAGACGCTCTAGTATAGGGCTAAACTCTCGCCAAATCGATAATGTGTTATTAGGCCCCCCACCCACATTATATACTTGACCCGCGCTAACATCAATTTGGTCTATGACTAAATCGTAGAAATCAAGCAAATCATCGATGTAGAGGATATCCCGAACCTGTTTCCCATCACCATATATCACGATAGGTCTATTTAATATTGCGGCAATTACAAACCAAGCAACCCAGCCTTGGTCCTCAATACCGAATTGTCGTGGCCCATAGATACAAGATTGGCGTAAAACAACTGTTGGGAGACCATATATACGGTGATAGTCGCGAGCATATTGGTCGCCAGCACCCTTCGAACAGCCATAGGGAGAGTGAAAATCCAAAGGCTGAGTTTCCGAAACGCCCCACGGTAAATCTTCATACTGATATCGAGTATCCGCCTCCAAAACACTAACCTCTTCCATTCCACCGTATACCTTGTTTGTGGAGGCATATAACACGATTGGGTTGCGTTCAGACAGGCGAGCGGCTTCTAAAACATTAAAAGTCCCCAGAGCGTTATCTTCGAAATCTTCCCGAGGGTGACTTACAGAAGAGGTCACCGCGACCTGACCTGCCAAATGCACGATCACATCAATATCTATTACACTTGCAGTAAGGTGGGCTGCATCGCGCACATCCCCAACTTCTAATTTAAAAGAATCAGCGCCATATTCACTCCGAAGCCATTCCACATTTAGATCAGCCCCTGTACGTGAGAAATTATCGTAGAGAGTAACTCTTCTTCCATGCGATAACAGACGAGCAACATAATTTGAACCGATAAAACCAGCACCCCCGGTGACAAGATATTTTTTGTTCATCAAATCTTCCATTACTTAATATCGCTATATGAATCCTACTCCTTCACATACTTTTTGAATCTATCTTCCGCCGAACATTACGATAAAGACTCCCAAGCGCCTCTCCTTCCTGAATAAGAGCATATGCTCCGATAATCCCAGTGATCAACAAATATTGAATGTGGCTAATGAATGCATAAGCCAAAGCCGTTGAGAATGATACACCAAATAGTGACAATGCGCCTACTAATGCTGCTTCGTAGATACCAAGATAACCCGGTGAAGAGGGAACAGCTACACCAAGTGCAGATATCCCCAGTGTGACAGCAGCCCAAAGCAAATTCGCTTGTGGCAAAAATGCTCGAATCAGTAAAAACTGAGCGCCGAGTGCAAATGTCCAACCTACAACCATCCACCCAAACGCGCCTGTAAAACGAAGGGGATCTTTAAGCGCAGCCAAACCGGCAAGAAAGGATCCCAAGTGTGAACGAATCCAGCCACCAATCTGTGAATTTCCGGCACTGAAACGATCAAAAAACTTCAACACCATTTCTTGGTAGCGCGCCAGAAAGTACAAAATCGAAAGTCCCATCAGAATAACCGCGACAATCAAAATGTAAGTGGTTCGGGTTGAACCAAACACAATTGGGAGCGTTCCAATGGTCAATCCAGAAGCAATCAGCATATCGAAGGAACGTTCGATCAGGATGGTGGAAACAACTCGCCAAAAACCAAACCCCCTACGCCCCAATAGCCAAGCGCGTCCCAACTCTCCTAGGCGCAATGGCAAGGTGTTGTTCAACAGATAACCAGCGTTCATAGTCAAGAAGACATGTCGATAGTGAAGTTGCTTCCCTAGCAAAATGTGCCAAGCCCTTGCCCTGGATGTCAACCCGAAAATATAGAGCAAGCTCGCTGGCAAGAGAAACAGATAGTTTGCTTGGCTGAGCGAGTGGCGAAGTTCTTGCCAATCTACGAAATACAGAAGCGTGGCTAGAGCGACAACACTTATCAAAAAGCCGGGCCAGATACGCCGCCAATTTGAATGGGACCTATCCATCACCATAATTTAAGTTCGCATTTTGTTGAGCAACTGATCTAGAGTGTTCATCACACTCATCCATAAGCGCGGGGTAGTATATCTGATTCTAGAATTGCAAGAATGAAGCCAGAGTGCATTAGTTAGAGATGGAGATACTCTAGCGAATTCAGCACATCGATTAGTCATCCAAAACCGCTTCGACCTGCTGATTCAAGTCTGGAGGGATCGGGTTTCCAGGATAGGAAAACCATACCAAGAATTCTTTATTTCCCTTCGGTCCCAATAATGGTGACCTCATTAAACCTTTGAACTCAAAACCTTCACTGATGGCAAAGTTCAACAAATCCATTAAAACCCGTCGGTGAATCTCTGGATCGCGCACGACACCTTTACCCCGCGCCACTTGCCGCCGACCCGCTTCGAATTGAGGTTTGATCAACATGACGATCTCACCTAATTGACTCCTTCTCCATTCAGGATCATCATTATTGTACGGCGAAGAGAAGACAGGTGGTGAGGGCAACCAGCACTTTACGACTGGCAACAGGATTTTCAATGAGATGAACGACACATCAATCGTGATGAAATCAACTGTTTCCGGCAATGTTTCAAGGTAACGGGCATTTGTCTTCTCCATCACGATCACCCGAGGATCATTCCGCAACTTCCAATGTAAGATCCCTTGCCCCACATCGATAGCGTAGACTTTTGTCGCACCGTGTTGAAGCAGACAATCGGTAAAACCGCCTGTAGAGGCTCCCACATCAGCACAGATTTTGCCGCTAACATTGAGGTCGAAGGTCTCAAACACCCCCTCCAACTTTTCTCCACCGCGCGAAACAAAGCGAGGACCCCAATCTATGCTCAGTTTGACACCAATTGGCAGCCGGGAAGAAGGTTTCGGGACTACCTGTCCATCTGCACGCACCTGTCCAGCCATTACCAACCGCTGAGCTTGGGATCGGCTTTCAGCTAGGCCTCGCTCAAACAACAATTTATCAACGCGCACTTTTTGAGGCATAGGAGTATTTTATCCTGACATCGCTGTGATCAAACTCCACACTCACCGCCAAAATCCACGCCTGACAGCTTTGACATTTTCTGTGGTTATGAATGCGTTCTCATCCAACTCGTTGACGATTTTCCTTACCTTTGAAGACCTGCGCCGTCGGACACTACAGTTGAGCAAAGTAACCACCCCATCCTTACCGCGCCCAGAAATCTCTGTGACAGCATATCCATTTGCCCGCAGGTGTTCAGCAATCTCCGCCCCTCGACCAGGGCTGATAATTCTCATATGGACATAACCGATTGCCAGACGCTCTTCAATCCACATTCCAACCACATTACCGCTTGCGAAGCCGGCCGCGTACCCAACCACATTTAACCAATTTTCCAAATCTGCAATGACAGCCCGAATAGCTACTATGAAAACCAAAGCTTGGAAAAAACCCAATCCCCAAGTAATGGCTTTGCGCCCACGGGAAAGCATCAAAATCCGCATCGTCGCTGCGGTCATATCCACAACCCGTAAAGAAAAAATGATTAATGCGGATTGCAACACTTCCATATATTATGCCCTCCAAAAACCCCGCCAAACCGGATGAACTTCTTCAGACGTAACGAAAGCTTCCTCATCCACATCTTGGATAATACGATCCACCTTGGTAACATTCCTGCGCAATAAACTACAATTAAGAAGAGTCACCATGCCATCTTTGCCTCTAGCCGGAATCTCGGTCACCGCATATCCCTCCTCCCGTAAACGGGTGGCAATGGCTGATCCTCGTCGGGAGCTGATAATACGCAGGTGAATATGACCGATCGCCAAACGTTCCTCGATCAACATCCCCACAACATTACCAGTGGCAAAACCGGCTGCATAGCTTACTATACTTAGTAGGTTGTCCAAATTCCCGAGTACCCTGGTAATTGCCATCACGAATATCAATGCTTGACAAAAGCCCACCCCCCAAGCAAGGGCTTTGCGCCCCCGCATAACAAAAAACATCCGTAGGGTGTCCAGACTCATATCAGACACCCGAAGAGCGAATATAATTAACGCTTCGCCTAAAGATTGAAGGGAAAACAGCACTTCCGGATTACCTATTCAAGCACCTTTTCCAAAAGTTTTTCCCCCTTTACAGCTGGGAGGTACATCCTGTGTACATATTCTATGACCATTCGGCGCATACTGAAGGAAGGTCCTATGGTTCGCATCGACTCTTTCATCCTCCCGATCCACTCACCCGGCAAACCATCTGCTGAGCGTTCAGAATAATACAAAGGTATGATTTCATTCTCCAATACATCATACAAACTTTCAGCATCCATTTGATCCTGCACTTGGGGATCAGAATAATCTGTCTCATCCCCAATTGCCCAACCGTTGCG